>NZ_JAMXRU010000004.1 GCF_024124745.1 Aeromicrobium sp. CnD17-E | reverse complement strand
GCCGGCGTCACCGCGCTCGCGACGCTCGCGCTCGGGCTGGGGTCGGGCTCGGCGGTCGTCGCCGTCGCCGCGTGCGCGGTGTTCGGGTGGGGCTTCGTCGCCGCGACGGGCGCACTCATCGCGTGGACGCTCGACGTCGACCCCGGTCGCGGGGCGCCGGGGACGGCGCTGCTGTTCGTCGTGCTCGTGCTCGGTCAGGCCCTCGGCTCGGTGCTCTCGGGCGCGCTCATGCACGGCGGCGGGCACGGGGCGGCGTTCGCCGCCTCCGCCTTCCTCGCCGCGGTCGGCGCGGTCGTGGCCGCACCGGTGCGGGTCAGGAGGCTCCGGGTCGCAGACGCAGCCACACGCGGTCGCCCTCGTGCAGCCCGAGGGCCGTCGCGTCCGTCCGGGTGAGGCTGACGAGCACCGGCCCCGGCTGGCGGGCGTCCTCGGGCGTGACCTCCAGGCGCACCTCGAACCCGATCCGCGTCCAGCGGGTGATCGTGCCGACCGTGACCGCCGCCTGCTCGTAGCGCGAGATCTCGATGTCGTGCGGGCGCACCAGGTGGTCGCCGAGCGTGGTCACGGGACCGAGGAAGGACAGCACGAAGTCGCTCGCCGGCTTGTCGTAGAGGTCGTCGGGCGTGCCGACCTGCTCGATGCGGCCGTCGTTGATCACCACGATCGAGTCGGCCACCTCCAGCGCCTCCTCCTGGTCGTGCGTGACGAACACCGTGGTCACGTGCATCTCGTCGTGCAGGCGGCGCAGCCAGTCCCGCAGCTCCTTGCGGACCTTCGCGTCGAGCGCGCCGAACGGCTCGTCGAGCAGCAGCACCGACGGCTCGATGGCGAGCGCGCGGGCCAGTGCCATGCGCTGACGCTGACCACCGGACAGCTGCGTCGGTCGACGGTCCGCGAACTGCTCGAGGTGCACGAGCCGCAGCAGCTCGTCGACCTTGGCCTCGACCTCGGCCTTCGGGCGCTTGCGGATCTCCAGGCCGAACGACACGTTGCGTCGCACGCTGAGGTGCTTGAACGCCGCGTAGTGCTGGAACACGAACCCGACGTTGCGCTTCTGCACGGGCACGCCGGTCGTGTCGACGCCCTCGATCACGACCGAGCCGGAGTCGGCGGTCTCCAGACCGGCGATGATCCGCAGCAGCGTGGTCTTGCCGCCGCCGCTCGGGCCGAGCAGAGCGGTGAGCTGGCCGGTGGGGATCGACAGGTCGACGTCGTCGAGCGCGACGAAGTCGCCGAACCGCTTGCTGACGCCTGCGACCTCGATGCTCATGGGGCCTTCCCTCTCAGTGGCGGCCCGCGCGGGAGCGCAGGACCTGGACGACGACGATGCAGACGACGGAGACGCTGGCGAGCAGGAACGCGATCGCGTAGGCGCCCTCGACGTCGAAGTTGAGGTACTTCTCCTCCACGGCCAGCGTGGCGGTGCGGGTCTCGCCGAGCACGTTGCCCGACACGACCTTGACGGCGCCGAACTCACCGAGCGAGCGGGCGAGGGTCAGCACGACGCCGTAGACGACCGCCCAGCGGATGCCCGGCAGCGTGATCCGCCAGAAGGTCTGCCAGGCGTTGGCGCCGAGGCTGCGGGCGGCCTGCTCCTGCTCGGTGCCGATCTCGCGCAGCACGGGCACGACCTCACGGATGACGAGCGGCAGGGAGACGAACGCCGTCGCCATGACGATGCCGGGGGTGGAGAAGATGATCTGGAAGCCCCAGCCCTCGAGCGTGGGGCCGAACCATCCGCCGCGCCCGCCGTAGACGAGCACGAGGGCCAGGCCGATGACGATCGGCGAGACCGAGAGCGGCAGGTCGAGCGCGGCGCTGAGCAGACGCTTGCCGGGGAACTCGGTGCGCACCAGCAGGAGCGACATGCTGACGCCGAACACGAGGTTGATGGCCGTCGCGCAGAGGGCGGCGACGGCGGTGAGCTGCAGGGCCGCCACCATGTCGGGGTCCTCGAACAGGCCGCGCAACGACGTCAGGCCGTCGGCGAACGTGTTGGTCACGACGAGGGCGACCGGCCAGACCACGAGCAGCGCGAGGTACACGACCGCGACGACGCGCAGCAGGTAGGTGACCGGGCCACGGGGGTGGCGGGTCGTCCGAGCGTCAGCCACGGTCGCTGATCCTCCTCTGGAGCAGGTCGAGCACGACGATGGTCGCCAGCGAGACGAGCAGCAGCAGGGTCGCGATGGACGCCGCGGCCTCGGGGTTGTCGTTCTCGATCGCGCTCAGGATGCGCACGGACGCCACCTCGGAGGAGAAGGGCAGGTTGCCCGACAGCAGCACGAGCGACCCGTACTCGCCCACGGCCCGCGCGAACGACAGCGCCGCGCCTGCGGTGATGGCCGGCGCGAGGCTGGGCAGGATCACGCGGCGGAACGTCGTGAAGCGGCTCGCGCCGAGCGACGCGGCGGCCTCCTCGACCTCGAGGTCGAGCTCCTCCAGCACGGGCTGGACCATGCGGACGACGAACGGCAGCGTCACGAACAGGAACGCCAGGTACACCGACGCCCCGGAGTTCGCGACGTTGATGCCGAGCGGGCTGTCGTCCTTGCCGTAGAGCGACAGGAGCACGAGCCCGGCCACGATCGTCGGCAGCGCGAACGGGATGTCGATGACCACCTCGAGCACGCCCTTGCCGGGGAACCGGTCGCGCACGAGCACCCAGGCGATGACGGTCCCGACGACCACGTTGACCGCGGTCACGGCGACGGCGGCCTCGAGCGTCAGCACGATCGCCGAGCGGGTCTGCGCGTTGGTGATCGCCCGCCAGAAGTTCGCCCAGCCGCCCTCGGACGCCGTGATCACGACGGCGCAGAGCGGGATGAGGACGAGGAGGCTGAACCAGAGCATCGAGATGCCGAGGCCGAGCCCCGAGGTGCGGGTGAGGGTGCTCGGCAGCGCCGGCCGGAAGCGTGCCGGCCGGCGCTGTGCCGGGGAGGTGGAGGTCATGCCGTCCTGGGGGTCGTCGAAGCGGTCGGGGTGGTGCCCTACTGGGAGGCCTTGCCGGACTTCGCGATGGCCTCGGTGACGATGCCGACGGGGGCGCCGTCCTTGCCGTCGCCGAAGAGCTTGTCCTTCACGCCGCTCCAGTCGTGACCGCCGAAGTCGTCGGCGAGGGTCAGGAGGTTCTTGACCTTCGGGAACGGGTCCGAGGCGTCGGCGGCACCCTTGATGTCGGACGCCTTCAGGCCCACCGCGGACAGGTCGGCGACGCCGGGCTGCTCCTCGTTGAGCGGACGGAAGCCCTTGAGCGCGAACTCGCGCTGACCCGTCGTGCCGAGCACGAAGTCGAGCCACGGCTCGGTCGCCGGCACGTGCTTCTTCAGGACTGCGCCCGGGTTCTCGATGAGCACGGTGGTGTCGGGGATGACGTAGTCGAAGCCCTCGCCGTTCTGGTTCGCCAGGATGGCCTCGTTCTCGTAGGCCAGCAGCACGTCGCCCGTGCCGCCGAGGAAGCTCTGGGTGGCGTCGCGGCCGCTGTTGGTCAGGGAGACCACGTTCTTGAAGAGCTTGTCGACGTAGGCCGTGGCCTCGGCGTCGCTGCCGCCCTGGCTGGTCACGCTGCCCCACGCGGCGAGCGCGTTCCACCGGGCCGCGCCGGAGGAGGCGGGGTTCGCCGTGACGATCTTGACGCCGGGCTTGACCAGGTCGTCCCAGCCCTGGATGTTCTTGGGGTTGCCCTTGCGGACGCCGAGCACGACCACCGACGTCGACACGATGCCCTGGTTCGGGCCGTCGTCCCAGGTCTTGTCGACCAGGCCCGCATCGACCAGACGGTCGACGTCGGTCGCGACGGACAGGTGGACGTAGTCGGCCGGCAGGCCGTCGGCCACCGCGCGGCTCTGGTCGCCGGACGCGCCGTAGGAGGTCTTGAACGAGACGCCCTTGCCCTCGGGCGTCTCCTCGAACTTCTCGGCGATCGCCTTGTTGGCCGCCTCGGGGACCGCGAAGCCGACGATCTTGATCGTGTCGGCGTCGCTGGAGCCGCCCGACCCGCAGGCGCTGAGCACCAGGGCGGAGGCGGCCGCGAGCGCGGCGGCGGTCGTCAGTCGGCGGCGGAGCGTCGTCATGGAGTCGTCCTCGGTGTCGGGCGCACCCTCGGGGGTGGTGCGTCGAGGTACGACGGTAGGCGTCCGGCGACGCGCCGCACACAGGTCTCACCATGTGGACCTCTGGGTCGCGGAGTGAGACGGGACACCAGAGCCGCGGGCCGGTCGCCACTCGACCCCTGCGGCGGGTCAGGCGAAGACGACGGTGCGTGGCCCGTTCATCAGCACGCGCGACTCGGCGTGCAGGCGCACCGCGCGCGAGAGCGTCTGGGCCTCGACGTCGCGGCCCACGCGCGCCAGGTCGGCCGGGGCCATGCGGTGGTCGACGCGCTGGACGCCCTGCTCGATGATCGGGCCCTCGTCGAGGTCGGCGGTGACGTAGTGGGCCGTCGCGCCGATCAGCTTGACGCCCCGGGCGTGCGCCTGGTGGTAGGGGCGCGCGCCCTTGAAGCTGGGCAGGAAGCTGTGGTGGATGTTGATGGCCCGCCCCGCCAGCGAGCGGCAGAGGTCGTCGCTGAGGATCTGCATGTACCGCGCGAGCACCACGAGGTCGACCTCCAGCTCCTCGACGAGGTGGAGCACCTGGGCCTCCACGTCGGCCTTCGTCTCCCGGGTGACCGGCAGGTGGTGGAACGGCACGTCGTAGGCGTCGGCGAGCCGCTCCAGGTCGCGGTGGTTCGACACGATCGCCGGCACCTCGATGTTGAGCGTGCCGGAGCTCTGCCGGTACAGCAGGTCGTTCAGGCAGTGACCCTCCTTGGAGACCATCACGAGGGTGCGCGCGGGCCGCTCGGCCTCGACGAGACGGAACTGCATGTCCAGCTCCGCGGCGACCGGTCCGAAGCCGTCCGCGAGGTCCCCGGTCTGCGCGTCGGCGCCGAAGTCGACGTGCAGACGCAGGAAGAACTCGCCCGACCCGTCGTCGGCCGGCTGCTCCGTGTACTGCTGGGAGTCGAGGATGTTGCCGCCGGCCTCGTGGATCCACCGGGTCACGGCGTACACGAGCCCCGGCCGGTCCGGGCAGGACAGCGTCAGGACGTGGGTGCTGGTCACCCGCCGCAGTCTAGGCAGCGGGTGCGGCCTGCGCGGGGGCGGTGGCCGGGGCGGTGCCCTGGTGGCGCGGGCGTTCGAACAGCAGCACGACGACCAGGCCGACGACGAACGCGGCCGCCGGCAGCCAGAAGGCCTCCGACATGGCTCGGGAGAAGGCCTCGGCCACCGGCGCGGGCATGCTCCCGGAGCCGCCGGTCGCGGACTGGAACGCGCTCGCGTCGCCCTGCAGGCCGTTGGCGGCCAGGCGCGACCCGATGAGTGCGGCGACGGCGGCGCTGCCGAGGGCCGCGGCCACCTGGCGCGTCGTGTTGTAGACGCCGGCGCCGGCGCCGGCCGACGACATCGGCAGGTTCCGCGTGGCCGTGGCGCTCAGCGGGGCCCAGAGGAACGCGTTGGACACGCCGAACAGCGCCATCGGCAGGAGCAGCTGCCACGCGGGCGTGGTCGGGTCGACGAGGCTGCCGAGCCAGCGCATGGCCACGGCGGCGGTGCCGAAGCCCACGAGCGTCAGGAGGCGCGGGTGCACGCGGTCGGACAGCTTGCCCACCACGGGCGAGAGGAGCAGCAGCACCACCGCCATGGGCGTCATGAAGAGGGCCGACTCGGTCGGGCTCCACCCGCGGGCGCCCTGCGCGTAGAACATGAACGGCAGGCTCATGGCGGTGATGGCGAGCGAGACCATCGCGATGGCGACGTTGCCGACCGAGAAGTTGCGGTCGCGGAAGAGGCCGAGGGGCACGAGCGGCTCGCGGCGCACGCGCGCCTGCCAGGCGACGAACAGGCCGAGCACGACGACCCCGAGCGCGATGAGCAGCGGGACGCTGATCGGTCCGGTGATGGTGCCCCAGTCGTACCGCTCGCCCTCCTGGATGCCGAAGACGAGCAGGAACATGCCGGCGGCACTGAGCGCGACGCCGAGCCAGTCGATGGTGTGGGCGTGCGTCTCGAGCACGGGCACCAGGCGGACGGCGAGGACGAACCCGATGAGGCCGACCGGGATGTTGACGAAGAAGATCCACTCCCAGCCGGCCGCGTCGACCAGCACGCCACCGAGGATCGGGCCGACCAGCGTCGCGACGCCCGCGGTGGCGCCCCAGAGGGCCATGGCGCTGCCGCGCTTGGCGGCCGGGAACGTGCGGGTGATGACCGCCATCGTCTGCGGCGTGAGGAGCGACGCGCCGATCCCCTGCACCACCCGGGCGGCGATGAGCCCGCCGATCGAGCCCGTCAGCCCGCACCACAGGGAGGCCAGGGTGAAGATCGTCAGGCCGAGCAGGTAGACGTTCTTCGGCCCGAAACGGTCGCCGAGACGTCCCGTGACCAGCAGCGGCACGGCGTAGGCGAGCAGGTAGGCGCTCGTGACCCAGATGCCGCTGTTGTAGTCGGTGCGCAGGTCCTCGATGATCGCCGGCGTCGCCACTGACACGATGGTGTTGTCGACGAGGATCATGAAGAACCCGATGACCATCGCCCAGAGGGCGGGCCAGGGGGACGGCGTCGTCGAGGAGGTGGCGCCGGGCTGCTGCGGCTCGCTCAGTTGGGTCACGCAACCAGTGTGCCGTCGTGGGCCGACAGAAGCAGCGCCAGTGGTCGATGTCTCACCGTCGCCGTCCTCACGGTTCGGGGACGCTCCGGTCGGCCCGGACCCGGCCGGAAGCACGGGCTCCGGCCGCTGCCGGTGGGCTACGGCTCGTCGGTGGCCAGCAGGTCGTAGGAGACGAGGTCGTCGAGCGTGTCGTCGCCCAGCATCTCGGCCTGGCGCTCGACGCCGACCCGGCGGAACCCGGACCGCTCGGCCACGCGGTTGCTGGCGACGTTGCCCGCGGCGGCCAGCAGGCTGAGTCGGTGGAGCCCGGGGCCGTCGGGTGAGAACGCCCAGCGCGTCACCGCCCGCACGGCCTCGCCCACGAGTCCGCGACCCCGCGCGTCGGGGTGCGCCCAGTAGCCCACCTCGGCCGTGCCGGGGTTGACGCCGCCGAGGTGCATGAGCGTCACGAGCGCGAGGAGCTCGTCGGAGACCGGGTCGACCACGGACCAGGTGATCTTCTCGCCGGTCGCGGAGCGCCACGTGCAGTCGGCCACGAAGGCGCGGGCCACCTCGGGCGTGTAGGGGTGGGGCAGCGTCCGCAGCCAGTGCCGGGTGGTCGGGTCGGAGCACGCCTGCGCGACGCGGTCCGCGTCGCCCTCCACGAGCGGTCGCAGCTGCACGCGGTCGGTCCTGAGCCTCGGCGCGTCCTGCCACGGCCGACGGGCGTAGGGCGCGTCGCCGAACCGCAGCACGGCCGT
Organism: Aeromicrobium sp. CnD17-E; assembly: GCF_024124745.1. GTDB lineage: Bacteria > Actinomycetota > Actinomycetes > Propionibacteriales > Nocardioidaceae > Aeromicrobium. Next base: position 66,956 of record NZ_JAMXRU010000004.1, on the reverse strand, counting down.
CCAGGCGTCGAGGGTGCGGCCGCGCTCGTGCAGCAGGGCGGGTGCGGCGCCGACCAGCTCGAAGCCGCAGGCGTGCGCGACCCGCAGCGACGCCTCGTTGCCCACGTGGGACCGCCAGTGCACCGCCTCGATCCCGGCCTCGGTGAAGCCGTGGCCGACGGCGAGCCGCACGGCTGCGGTCATGATGCCCCGACCCCGTGCCCAGGGGTGGAGCGTGAAGCCGATGTCGGCGACGGGGCGTCCGCGCAGGTCGACGTTCCCGGCGTAGCGCGGACGACCGTCGTCGTCCTCGGCCTCGACGACCCACATGCAGGCAGTGCCGTCGTCCCAGGCGCGGGCCGCGACCTGCAGGGCGAACTGCTCGCTCATCTCGCGCGTGTTGGGGATCGGCACGGCGGTCCACCGCTGCATGCCGGGGTCCTGCGTCATCTCCCACATCGGCTCGACGTCGGCCGGGGTCGCTGCGCGCAGGGTGACGACGCCGTCGGTCAGCACCGGGACCGACAGCGGGAACGGCAGGCCGCTCACCGGGCGCGCAGGATGTCGAGGATCGCGTCGAGCTTCACGGTGTGCTCGTCGAGGGTGCGCCCGTGCTCGCCGAGGATGCGGGTGTGCTCGTCGAGGGTGCGCCCGTGCTCGCCGAGGATGCGGGTGTGGTCGGCGAGGGTCCGGGTGTGCTCGGCGAGGGTGCCCGTGTGGCCGTCGACCGTCGAACGGATCTCCGAGACGATCTCGTACAGGTCGTCGACGTCGTTGCGCAGCTGGCTCACACGGTCCGGCGGGGTCATGCGGCCACGCTACTGCGCGTGCGCGCCCGCGACCAAGGGCTGCGTGGTCGACCTGTGGACGGCCGCGACCTCAGCGCTGCTGGGCGCGGAACGGGTCGGCCGGGTACACCCCGAGGACCCGGGTCTCGGTGGTGAAGAACCCGAGCTCCTCCAGGGCCCGTGCCACGTGCGGGTCGTCAGGGTGTCCGTCGACCTCGGCGAGGAACTGGGTGGCGGTGAACTCCCCGCCGACCATGTAGCTCTCGAGCTTCGTCATGTTGACGCCGTTCGTGGCGAACCCGCCGAGCGCCTTGTAGAGGGCGGCGGGGAGGTTGCGGACGTTGAAGATGAAGGTGGTGACGACGGGGCCCGCCCCCTGGGGTGCCCGCACCGGCTCGCGCGAGAGCTCCACGAAGCGCGTGGTGTTGTGGTCCTCGTCCTCGACGTCGGCCGCGAGGATGTCGAGACCGTAGATCTCGGCCGCGAGCGGTGGCGCGATGGCGGCGGACGTGACGTCGGCGGCCTCGGCGATCTCGCGCGCGGCGCCGGCGGTGTCGCCGGAGACGATCGGGGTCCACCCGTGCTGGCCGATGATCTTGCGGCACTGCCCGAGCGCGTGCACGTGGCTGTGCACGGTGCGGACGGTCTCCAGCGTCGTGCCAGGGACGCCCATCACCATGAACTGGATGCGCAGGAAGTGCTCGCCGACGATGTGCAGCCCCGAGGTCGGCAGGAAGTGGTGGATGTCGGCGACCCGGCCGGCGATCGAGTTGTCGATCGGGATCATGGCGAGGTCGGCGTCGCCACCCGTGACCGCCGCGAACACGTCCTCGAACGACGCGCAGGCCACGGCCTCGGCGTCAGGGTGGTGCTGCTGGCAGACGATGTGGGAGTTCGCGCCGGGCTCTCCCTGGTACGCGATGCGGCGGGCGGTCACGCGCCCAGTGTGGCACCGCCGCGTCAGGCGGTGCGGTGGGCTCCCGCCGCGGGCCGGACGGCGAAGACCTCCGGCGCCCTCCACCCGAGCGCGTCGTAGCGCTGCTCGACGAGCTCGCGCACGGCGCGCGCCTTGGTCTGTGGCACGAGCGCGATGGCCGACCCGCCGAACCCGCCCCCGGTCATGCGGGCCCCGAGGGCCCCGCCCTCGACGGCCGCCTCGACCGCGACGTCGAGCTCGGCGCAGCTGACCTCGAAGTCGTCGCGCAGCGACACGTGCGAGGCGGTGAGGATGGTGCCGAGCTGCTCGAAGTCGCTCTCGCCGAGCGTCCGCAGCGCCGCCTTGACCCGTGCGGTCTCGGTGAACACGTGCTGGGTGCGGCGGCGCAGCACCGGGTCCTTTAGGCGGACGAGGGCGTCGAGCCCGGCCTTCGCGAGGTGCTCCAGGCCGAGCTCGGCCGCGGCGCGCTCGCACTCCGCGCGACGCTCGCCGTACCCGCCGCCGACGTTCGAGTGGTCGACGCCGGTCGCGACGACGAGGAGCGCGAGGTCGGCGGTGGCGAGGTCGAACGGCACACGCGTCGGGTCGTCGTCGGACAGCGGGTCGGTCACCACCGCCTCGCCCGCCCGCCCGAACGTGACGGCGAGCTGGTCCATCAGTCCGGTGGGCGCTCCCACGAAGTCGTTCTCGGCGCGCTGCGCGAGGCGCGCCACCTCCAGCGGTGCGACGTCGAGGCCGGCGACGTCGGCCAGCGCCGAGACGACGCCGACGGTGAGTGCCGCCGACGAGGAGAGTCCGGAGCCCAGCGGGAGCGTCGACTCGAGCACCAGGTCGACGCCCGGCAGCGGGCCCACGGTCCCCAGGGCCCAGACGGCGCCGGCCGGGTAGGCGGACCAGTCGTCGGCCGACACCGTCCCGTCGTCGGGTGCGACGCCGGTGCCGAAGGTCGCCCGCTCGCGGGTGCCGTCGGGCAGCGTGCTCCAGACGTTGACCGCGTCGTCGTCGCGGCGACGCACCTTCACCGTGAGGAAGCGGTCGATCGCGAACGGCACCGAGGGGCCGCCGTTGTAGTCGAGGTGCTCCCCGACGAGGTTGACCCGACCCGGAACCTGCCACGTGCGTACGTCGTCCACGGCCCCGAGCCTAGGACCTGTCCCGCGAGGAGCCACTGGCACAATGCACAGCATGTCCAGCAGCACCCGTCCCCGCTCGCTGTCCGGCATCCAGCCGACGGCCGAGTCGTTCCACCTCGGGAACTACCTGGGAGCGGTGCGCCAGTGGGTCGGCCTGCAGGAGGACCACGACGCCTTCTACTTCATCGCCGACCTGCACGCCCTGACGGTCCAGCCCGACCCGGCCCAGCTGCGCACGCGGGTGCACCGCTCGGCCGCCCAGCTGCTGGCCGCCGGCGTCGATCCCGAGCGGTCGGCCCTGTTCTGCCAGAGCCACGTGCCGGAGCACACGCAGCTGGCGTGGGTCTTCAACTGCCTCACGGGCTTCGGCGAGGCCGGCCGCATGACGCAGTTCAAGGACAAGAGCGCGAAGGCGGGCGCCGACAAGGCGAGCGTCGGGCTGTTCACGTACCCGATCCTGCAGGCCGCCGACATCCTGCTCTACAACCCGCACCACGTGCCCGTGGGCGAGGACCAGCGCCAGCACCTCGAGCTGTCGCGCAACCTCGCGCAGCGCTTCAACCACCACTACGGCGAGACGTTCCGCCAGCCCGAGGCCTACATCGTCAAGGGCACCGCCAAGATCGCCGACCTGCAGGACCCGACCGCGAAGATGAGCAAGTCGGCGTCGTCGCCGAACGGCATCGTCGACCTGCTGGACGACCCGAAGAAGGCTGCCAAGAAGATCCGCTCGGCGGTCACCGACTCCGGCGACACGATCCGCTACGACCCGGAGGGCCAGCCGGGGATCGCGAACCTGCTCACGCTGTTCGCGACGGTGGCCGGCACGACGGTCGACGACGTGGTCGCGCAGTTCGAGGGCCAGCAGTACGGCCACCTGAAGGTCGCCCTCGCCGACCTGGTGGCCGACCTGGTGAGTGGCTTCGGCGAGCGCACCCGCGGCTACCTCGACGACCCCGCCGAGCTCGACCGCGTGCTCGCCGCGGGGGCGGCTCGGGCCCGCGAGGTCGCGGCGCCGGTGGTGGTGGACGTGTACGACAAGGTCGGGCTCGTCCGCGGTGTCTGACCCCTGCCTGGAGGGCATGACGTCGCAGGACGGCGCGCTGACCTTCGGCGTCGCGATCGCCGTCCCGGAGCCGTTCGGCGAGCAGCTGCGCGCCCACCGGGCGTCGTTCGGCGACCCCGCGGCCGCACAGATCCCCAGCCACATCACCCTGCTGCCCCCCGACCAGGTCACCGAGGACGGGCTCGAAGACCTCGCGGCGCGGCTCGAGCACGTGGCCGCCCGGACGGCCCCGTTCGAGGTGACGCTGAAGGGCACCGGCACCTTCCGGCCCGTGTCGCCCGTGGTCTTCGTGACGGTCAGCCGCGGGATCGCCGAGGCGGGGGTCCTGGCGGCCGACCTGCGGGCCGCGCTCGACGCGCCGGAGCCGCTGTTCCCCTTCCATCCCCACGTGACGGTGGCGCACCACCTCGACGACGCGGCTCTCGACCACGCCTACGCGACGCTCGAGGACTTCGGCTGCGACTTCGACGTCACCGAGGTCGCGCTCTACCTGCACCGTGAGGGCGAGGGGTGGTCGACCCACCGTACGTTCGCGCTCGAGGGAACGCGCCCCGACTGAGCCCGAGGGTCCGTCACCTCAGCGCAGGATCCGGTCGACCAGCTCCTCGATCGCGGTCTCGAGCGACACGCCGGTGTCGAGCGGCACGGTCAGCCGGTCCAGCACCAGGCCGTCGACGGCGTGGTGGAGCAGGGCGAGCTCCGTGCGTCCGCCGGGCAGCCCGGCCTCGGCGTTGAAGGCGACGTCGTCCTCGAAGGCGCGCTGTCGCCAGGCGCCGAGGGTCGCGGCGACGTGGGGGCGACGCGTGGCCTCCAGGCGCAGCTCGAAGAGCGCCAGTGCCACGTGCGGGTCGGCGCGGAGTCGTCGTACGACGTCGTGCACGTAGGCGGTGAACAGGGCGCGATCGGCCGGGGCGTCTCCCCGCACGGCCTCGGGGTCGGGCGTGAGGCGCTCGCCGATGCGCTCGACCAGGGCCGCGACGAGGTCGTCACGACGGGGGAAGTAGTTCGACGCCGTCCCGACCGGTGTGCCGGCGGCCTTGTCGACGGCACGGTGCGTGAGGCCTCGCGCACCCTCCTCCGCCAGCACGCGGATCCCTGCGTCGGCGAGGGTGGCGCGGCGGTGGTCGTTGCGAGGCACGGCACCACCCTAGCGTCACCACGACAGATGTCGTAGTCTGACCACGACAGATGTTGTGAAAAGGGGGATGCGTGCGCGAGCTCGTCTACTACGTGGCCGTCAGCATCGACGGCTTCATCGCCGACGCCGACGGCGGCTTCGAGGCGTTCATGGCCGAGGGTGACCACGAGTCGGTCGTGCTGCAGGAGTACGCCGACGCCCTCCCTGCCCATGCGCACGCCGCCCTGGGCACCGAGCCGCCGGGGACGCGGTTCGACACCGTCGTCATGGGGTGGAACACCCTGCTGCCCGCACTCGACGCCGGGATCGCGAGCCCCTACCCGCACCTGCGCCAGGTCGTGGCGAGCCGCGGGGGACGGACGGTCGACCCGACGCTCTCGCTCGTGCGCGACCCCCTCGCCGCCGTGCGTGAGCTCAAGGCCGGCGACGGGCTCGACGTCTGGCTGTGCGGTGGGGGTCGGCTGGCGGGCGCGTTGCTCCCCGAGGTCGATCGCCTCGTCCTGAAGCGTCATCCCGTGGTGCTCGGAGCCGGGGTCCCGTTGTTCGGCGGGATCCCCGCCGGCGCCGCGCGCTTCACCCCGACGCGGCTGCGTCCGTTCGAGTCGGGCGTCGTGGTGGAGGAGTACGTACGCCGCCGCGGCCCGTGAGCCCGGTCAGGGCAGCACGCCCTCCTGTAGCGAGAGCAGCAGCTCGTCGTGGAAGGCGAGGGCCGCGAGCTGCAGGGTGTCGCGGCGGTGGGCCAGGGCGATGTGCCGGTCGAGCGACGGGTTGCGCAGGGACACCGGGCGCAGCGCCGGCCGGTTCGCCAGCACCATCTCCGGCACCACCGCGTACCCGAGCCCGGCCTCGACGAAGCGGAGCACGGACAGCATCTCCCCGCCCTCGACCGACACCTGGGGGGTGAACCCGGCGGCGGCGCAGGCGGCGAGCGTCGTCTCGCGCAGGTCGTAGCCGGTGCGGAACATCACGAGCGGCAGGTCGCGCAGGGCGCCGACGTCGACGGCGTCCGGCAGGGCGTCGTCGACGGGCGCCGCGAGCACGAGCCGGTCGCGCCGCAGCAGCACGGTCTCGAGGTCGGGCCGCTCCTCCGACAGGGGCGTGATGAGCAGGGCGACGTCGAGCCGGCCCTGGGCGAGCTCGTGGGTGAGCACCCGCGACCCGCTCTCGTGCACCTCCAGCTCGATGAGGGGGTGCGACTCGTGGAACCGGGTCAGGACCTCGGGGAGCAGGCCGTCGCAGATCGACGGGGTGGCGCCGAGGCGCACCCGTCCGCGCCGCAGGCCGGCCACCTCGTGGACGGCCCGCTGGGCCGACTCGACGTCGATGAGGATGCGCTCGGCGTGGGGGAGGAGTGCCTCGCCGGCGCTCGTCAGCTCGATGCCCCCGGGCTGCCGCACGAACAGCGGGGTGCCGAGCGAGTTCTCCAGCACGCGGACCTGCTTGGACAGGCTGGGCTGGGCGACGCCGACCTCGGCGGCCGCGCGGGTGAAGTTGCGCGTGCGCGCGACCGCGACGAAGTACGAGAGCTGCTGGAACTGCACGGTTCCCAGCCTACTCGCTCATAGCCACAGGCTATGAAGGTTGGCCTCATGATGACTTAGCGCCTAGGTAAGAATCGCGTTAACGTCGGATCGTGGCCACTACTCTGACTCGCGCGTCGGCGCGCAGGTCGACCGTCGTGCTCAAGTACACGATGGCCGTGTCCGGGCTGATCATGCTCGGCTACCTGCTCGTCCACATGTACGGCAACCTCAAGTTCTTCGAGGGCAAGGAGTTCTTCGACTCCTACCTGGAGGGCCTCGAGGACATCTTCTACCCCTACCTGCCGCACGGCGGGGCGCTGTGGATCCTCCGCGTGGTCCTGCTCGCGTCGCTCGTCGCGCACGTCTACTGCGCGGTGACGCTCTGGCGGCGCAACAAGGTGGCGGCGGGCTACACCGGTGGCAAGCGCTACCACTCCAAGCAGAACCGCACGGGCATCCAGCGCTCCTACGCCTCGTTCACGATGCGCTGGGGCGGCGTCATCCTGCTGCTCTTCATCATCGGCCACCTCGCCCAGATGCTGCCGAACTGGCTCGCCCCCGGCGGAGCGTCGGACAGCAAGTACGAGCGCGTCGTCAACGGGTTCGAGATCTGGTGGGTCGTGCTGCTGTACACGATCGGCCTCGTCGCGGTCGGCTTCCACCTGTGGCACGGCTTCTGGAGCGCCCTCACGACGCTCGGCCAGAACCGCAGCAGCACCCGCAAGGACTCCGCCATCACCATCGCGTCGTGGGTGCTCTCGGTGGTCATCGCCGGTGGCTTCCTGATCGTCCCCTTCGCCGTCTTCTTCTTCGGAGCTGGTTCCTGATGAGTGACACCTACACCCCGACCGGGGCAGCCGAGCAGTTCATCGAGCACGGCGAGGACATCCACGACACCAAGGCGCCCTCGGGCCCCATCGAGCGACGCTGGGAGCAGCGCCAGTTCGACGCCAAGCTGGTCAACGCGGCCAACCGTCGCAAGATCAAGGTCATCGTCGTCGGCACCGGCCTGGCGGGCGCGTCGGCCGCGGCCACCCTCGGCGAGGCCGGCTACCACGTCACCAGCTTCTGCTACCAGGACAGCCCGCGTCGGGCGCACTCGATCGCGGCGCAGGGCGGCATCAACGCGGCCAAGAACTACCGCAACGACGGCGACTCGGTCTACCGGCTCTTCTACGACACGGTCAAGGGCGGCGACTTCCGCTCCCGCGAGTCCAACTCCTACCGCCTCGCGCAGGTCTCGGTGAACATCATCGACCAGTGCGTCGCGCAGGGCGTCCCGTTCGCCCGCGAGTACGGCGGCCTGCTCGACAACCGCTCGTTCGGCGGCGTGCAGGTCTCCCGCACGTTCTACGCGCGCGGCCAGACCGGTCAGCAGCTGCTCATCGGCGCCTACCAGGCGCTCGAGCGCCAGGTCGCCGCCGGCACCGTCGAGGTGCACACCCGGCACGAGATGCTCGACCTGGTCATGGTCGACGGCAAGGCGCGCGGCGTCATCGTCCGCGACATGGTCACCGGCGAGATCGAGTCGCACACCGCCGACGCGGTCGTGCTCGCGAGCGGCGGCTACGGCAACGTCTACTTCCTCTCCACCAACGCCATGGGCTGCAACGTCACGGCCACCTGGCGCGCGCACCGCCGCGGCGCCTACTTCGGCAACCCCTGCTACACGCAGATCCACCCGACCTGCATCCCCGTCTCCGGCGACTACCAGTCGAAGCTGACGCTCATGAGCGAGTCGCTGCGCAACGACGGGCGCATCTGGGTGCCGAAGAAGGCCGGTGACGACCGCCACCCGCGCGACATCCCCGAGGACGAGCGCGACTACTACCTCGAGCGGATCTACCCCTCGTTCGGCAACCTGGTGCCCCGCGACATCGCCTCGCGTGCCGCGAAGTACCAGTGCGACGACGGCAAGGGCGTGGGCCCCGGCGGCCTGGGCGTCTACCTCGACTTCGCCGACGCCATCGAGCGCATGGGTCGCCCCGCGGTCGAGGCGAAGTACGGCAACCTCTTCGACATGTACGCCCGGATCACCGGCGAGGACCCGTACACCGAGCCGATGCGCATCTACCCGGCCGTGCACTACGTCATGGGTGGTCTGTGGGTCGACTACGACCTGCAGAGCAACCTCGAGGGCCTCTTCGTCACGGGCGAGGCGAACTTCTCCGACCAGGGCGCGAACCGCCTCGGCGCCTCGGCGCTGATGCAGGGTCTGGCCGACGGCTACTTCGTGCTGCCGACGACGATCGCGAACTACCTGGCCGCAGGTCCGTTCGAGCCGGTCGCCGAGGACCACCCGGCCGTCCTGGAGGCTCGTCAGTCCGTCGAGGAGCGCATCCAGAAGCTGCTCGCCGTCGACGGCAACCGCACGGTCGACAGCTACCACAAGGAGCTCGGCCACATCATGTGGGAGTACTGCGGCATGGAGCGGACCGAGGAGGGCCTGACCAAGGCCATCGGCCTGATCCGTGAGCTGCGGGACGACTTCTGGAAGAACGTGAAGGTCACCGGTGAGGCCGAGGAGCTGAACCAGACCCTGGAGCGCGCGGGCCGCGTCGTCGACTTCTTCGAGCTGGGCGAGCTGATGTGCATCGACGCGCTCAACCGCGAGGAGTCGTGCGGCGGTCACTTCCGCGCCGAGAGCCAGACCGAGGACGGCGAGGCGCTGCGCCACGACGACCGCTTCGCCTACGTGGCGGCGTGGGAGTTCGGCGGCGAGAAGCCGATCCTCCACAAGGAGCCGCTCGAGTACGAGTACGTCGAGATGAAGGCCCGGTCGTACAAGTGAACAGGAGCTGCAAGTGAAGATCACCGTCAACGTCTGGCGCCAGAAGAACGCCGACGCGAAGGGCGAGATGGTCGGGTACCACCTCGACGACGTCTCCGAGGACATGTCGTTCCTGGAGATGCTCGACGTGCTCAACGAGCAGCTCACGCTCGCCGGCGAGGAGCCGGTCGCGTTCGACCACGACTGCCGTGAGGGCATCTGCGGGTCGTGCGGTGTCGTCATCAACGGCATCGCCCACGGCCCCGAGGTCACGACCACGTGCCAGCTGCACATGCGCTCGTTCAAGGACGGCGACGTCATCGACATCGAGCCGTGGCGCGCGGGTGCGTTCCCGATCGTCAAGGACCTCGTCGTCGACCGCGGCGCGTTCGACCGCATCATCCAGGCCGGTGGCTACATCAGCGTCAACACCGGCTCGGCCCCGGAGGCCAACAACCTCCCGGTGCCGAAGGAGGACGCCGACCACGCGTTCGCGGCGGCCACCTGCATCGGCTGCGGCGCCTGCGTCGCGGCGTGCCCGAACGGCTCGGCGATGCTGTTCACCGCGGCCAAGGTGACCCACCTGGGTCTGCTGCCGCAGGGTCAGCCGGAGCGCGAGTCGCGTGTGGCCAGCATGGTCGCGCAGCACGACGCGGAGGGCTTCGGCTCCTGCACCAACATCGGTGAGTGCACGGCGGCCTGCCCCAAGGGCATCCCGCTCGACGTCATCTCGCGGCTCAACCGCGACCTGCTCGGGGCGCTGGCCGCCGGCCAGGCCTGACGCACCACCCCGCGACCGCCCGTCACCTCCCCGGAGGTGGCGGGCGGTCGTGTCGTCCGGGCCCCGGGCGCGCCGTGCCCCTCGAGCGGTGACTCCTCCACCGATCGCCTGGATGCCGCCATGGGCGGTGGGTTCTCCACCGTCCCAGCGCTGAGACGGTGGAGGACCCACCACTCGGGGGCTCACCGTCGAGAACTCACCGCCCGACGCGCCGACGCGCCCTGCTCGAGCCCTCCATCGGTGGATCCCCAACCGCAGCGCCGGGCGCTGCGTTGACCGGTGGATCCTCAACCGCAGACCGCCTCCTGAGGTTGCTGACCCACCGATAAGGCGCCCCGGCGCGCTCGGCCCCCAGGCCCGCTGCCCCGTCGAGGCCGCCCGAGACGCACGCCCACGACTCGCCGCGCCGACGCAGCCCCGGACCCCTCCATCGGTGGGTCCTCGACCGCAGACCGCCTCCTCAGGTTGCTGACCCACCGACGAGGGGACCGGCGTGCGGCAGCCCGCGCCTGTCGCGGATGGTTGCAGATTTGAATTAGCATGGTTAATGACCTACGCTAAGGACATGCCCACCGACTCCCAGAACCTCGCGCTGGCGGTGGCCCGACTCAACCGCAGGCTCCGGCAGGAGCGGCACTCCGACCTGACCCCGTCGCAGCTGTCCGTGCTGGGCACGCTGCGCCAGCTGGGCCCGACGTCGCCGTCGTCGATCGCCGCCCGTGAGCGCGTGAGCGCCCCCAGCGTGACCCGCACCCTGAACTGCCTCGCCGAGGACGGCCTCGTCGAGCGGTCCCCGCACCCCCAGGACGGCCGCCAGGTCGTCGTCAGCCTCTCCGACCTCGGCGAGAAGACGCTCGCCGAGGAGCGCCGGCGTCGCGACGCCTGGCTGCACCAGCGACTCGCCGAGCTCGACGCCCGCGAGCGGGCCCTGCTGCGGGAGGCGTCGGCGATCCTGACCCGGATCACCGAGTCGTGAGCCCGACGTTCCGCGCGCTGCACGTCCGCAACTACCGCGTCTACGCCGCGGGGGCCCTCGTCTCGAACGTGGGCACCTGGATGCAGCGCGTCGCCCAGGACTGGCTCGTCCTCCAGCTGACCTCGAGCGGCACCGCCCTCGGCATCACGACCGGCCTGCAGTTCCTGCCCGCACTGCTGCTGTCGCCGGTCGCCGGCGTGGTCGCCGACCGCTACCCCAAGCGGACCGTGCTGCGCTGCACCCAGGTCGCCATGGCCGTGCCGGCCGCGATCCTCGGTGTCCTCGCCGTCACAGGAGCCGCCCAGGCGTGGCACGTCTACGTGCTGGCGTTCGTGTTCGGCGTCGGCACGGCCTTCGACGCGCCCGCCCGCCAGTCGTTCGTCGTCGAGATGGTCGGACCCGACGACCTCTCCAACGCCGTGGGCCTCAACTCGGCGTCCTTCAACTCCGCCCGCATGATCGGTCCCGCGCTCGCGGGCCTGCTCATCGCCGCCGGCGGGTCGGGCGTCGAGGCGACGGGCTGGGTCATCCTGGCCAACGCCGTCAGCTACCTGGCCGTCATCGCCTCGCTCCAGCGGCTCGACCCCGCCCGACTCTCGCCGGCGCCCGTCATGGGCAGCAGGAAGGGAGCGGTGCGCGAGGGCGTCCGGTACGTCCGTGCCCGGCCCGACCTCGTGCTGGTGCTGTCCATCGTGTTCGCGGTCGGCACCTTCGGCCTGAACTTCCAGATGACCAGCGCCCTCATGGCGACCGACGTCTTCGACAAGGGCGCGGGGGAGTACGGCATCCTCGGCTCGGTCATGGCGATCGGCTCGCTGGCCGGCGCGCTCCTGGCCGCCCGGCGCGAGCGTCCGCGACTGCGCTTCGTCGTGGGTGCGGCCATCGCGTTCGGCGTCGTCGAGATCGTCGCGGGCCTCATGCCCGACTACCTCACCTACGCGCTCGTGCTCCCGCTGCTGGGCCTCTGCGCACTCACCATGATCACGGCGGCGAACGCCACGATCCAGCTCACGACCGAGCCGGTCATGCGCGGACGCGTCGCGGCGCTGTACCTCATGATCTTCATGGGCGGCACGCCGCTCGGCTCGCCGTTCATCGGGTGGGTGGGGGAGACGTTCGGTGCCCGCTGGACGCTGATCGGCGGCGGGTCGCTGTCGCTGCTCGGGGTGGCCGTCGCCCTGGCGCTCTACGCGCGGGGACGTGAGATCAAGCGCCGCGACGTCGCCGAGATCGTGGCTCGCCTACGCTCGCAGCATGGACGTCGAGCGCACCTTCACCCTGCCCCGGCCGGTCGAGGAGGTCTTCGCCTTCCTCAGCGACTTCGAGAACACCGAGCACTGGGACCCCGGCACGATCGAGACGACGCGCCTGTCGGGTGACGGCGGCATGGGCACCCGCTACGCCAACCGCTCGCGGTTCATGGGGCGCACCGTCACGCTCGAGTACGAGACGGTCGGCTTCGACCCGCCGGCCTTCTTCGCCTGCAAGGGCGTGAACGGCCGCACGACCGCCACCGACGTCATGTCGTTCACGCCCGTCGACGACACCGCCACGCAGGTCCACTACCGGGCGCAGTTCGACTTCCCGTTCCCGCTGCACCAGCTCGCGCCGCTCGTGCTGCGTCGCCGGCTCGACGGGCTCGCCGACGAGACGGTCGAGTCGATCCGCCGCGCCCTGGCCTGACCGAGGCCGGCCCCGGCTCCCGCTGCGCGCCTGCCCGCACGAGGACGCCCCCTCGGCGGACACCTCCCGCGGGACGTGCCGGGCGGGACTATCCTGGCCGAATGTCCGTCGAAGCCATCGCCCGCTCGATCGAGGTCGTCACACCCGACCTGATCGAGCTGCGCCGCGACCTGCACGCCAGCCCCGAGCTGTCGTGGCACGAGGAGCGGACCACCGACGTGGTGGCCGGCTGGATGGACAAGCTGGGTCTCGTCCACGAGCGGTTCGAGGGCACCGGGCTGGTCGCCGAGGTCGGGCCCGAGGAGGGTCCCATCGTGGCGCTGCGCGCCGACCTCGACGCGCTGCCCATCGACGACACGACGTCCGACCCCTGGCGTTCCACCGTGCCGGGCGTCGCCCACGCCTGCGGCCACGACGTCCACGTCTCGGCCCTGGTGGGTGCCGCGGTCGCGCTGCAGGAGCTGCACCAGGCCGGTGGTCTGCCCCGCCGCGTGCGGCTGATCTTCCAGCCGGCGGAGGAGGTCATGCCCGGCGGCGCCCTGCGGCTCCTGTCCGCAGGGGTGCTGCGCGGTGTCTCCCGCATCGTCGCGCTGCACTGCGACCCCTCGCTCGACGTCGGCCAGGTCGGCCTGCGGGAGGGTCCGATCACCGGCGCGTCCGACCGGATCCAGGTGACCCTCTCCGGTCGCGGCGGGCACACGTCGCGACCCCACCTCACCGAGGACCTCACCTACGCGCTCGCGAGCCTGGTCACCCAGCTGCCGGCCGTGCTCTCGCGCCGCTTCGACCCGCGGTCCGGCGCGAGCCTCGTGTGGGGATCCGTACGCGCCGGCAACGCGCCCAACGTCATCCCCTCCACGGGTGAGCTGAGCGGAACGCTGCGCATGCTCGACTCCGCCGCCTGGCACCAGGCGGAGCACCTCGTCCGCGGCCTCATCGCCGACATCATCGAGCCGTTCGGCGTCAGCGCCGACGTCACGTACGTGCGCGGCGTCCCGCCGGTGGTCAACGACTTCGGGGTCACCGAGGTCCTGCGCCGCGCCGTCTCCGACGCCATCGGACCCGCCGCCGTCGCCACGACGAGCCAGAGCCTCGGTGGCGAGGACTTCGCCTGGTACGTCGAGGCGGTGCCGGGAGCCATGGGACGGCTCGGCACCCGCACGCCGGACGGCCCGACGTACGACCTCCACCAGGGCAACCTGCGCATCGACGAGCGCGCGATCGCCGTCGGCGCGAAGGTCCTGGCCTGCTCGACGCTGCACTAGCGCGCCACCGCCGACCCGGCAAGGTGACGATCCGGTTACGGCCCGGAGCAATCGACCCGAGGCCCTCCCGCGGGACCCTGCGCGCGGTTAGGGTGCAGGCGTGCCGGGCTCGCCGGCGAAGTCTGAGGAGGAACATTGCGTCGTCTCACGAAGGTCACCGCCGTCGCCGGTGTGACCGCGCTCGTGCTCGCTGGTGCGGGCTGTGCCAAGAAGAGCACCGACAGCGAGGACAGCAGCGCCAGCGGCAAGGACTGCGTCGCCAAGGTCGACACCAAGGTCGGCATGGCCTTCGACGTGGGCGGTCGCGGTGACCAGTCGTTCAACGACTCCGCCGCCAAGGGCCTCGACAAGGCCGAGTGCGAGCTGGGCTTCGAGGTGCAGACCGCCGAGGCGCAGGACGGCGAGGCCGAGTCGGCACGCGAGGGCCGCCTGCAGCAGCTGGTCGACGCCGGCTACAACCCCGTCATCGCCGTGGGCTTCGCCTACTCCTCCGCGGTCGGCAAGATCGCCAAGGAGAACCCCGAGGTCAACTTCGCGATCGTCGACGACGCGGTCGAGGGCGACAACATCGCGAACCTGCTGTTCGCCGAGGAGCAGGGCTCCTTCCTCGTCGGTGCCGCCGCGGCGCTGAAGACCGAGTCCGACAACATCGGCTTCGTCGGTGGCGTCGAGACGCCGCTCATCAAGAAGTTCGAGGTCGGCTACGAGGCGGGCGCCAAGGCCGTCAACCCCGACATCGAGATCCAGAGCCGCTACCTGACCCAGCCGCCGGACTTCAGCGGCTTCGGCGACCCGGCGAAGGGCAAGACCGCCGCCGAGGGCATGTTCGACAAGGGCGCCGACATCGTCTACCACGCGGCCGGCGGTTCGGGCGCGGGCGTGTTCGAGGCCGCCAAGGACGCCGACGCCAAGGCGATCGGTGTCGACTCCGACCAGGCCCTCACGGCCGACCCGTCGGTGCGCGACGTCATCCTGACCTCGATGCTCAAGAACATCGACGTCGCCGTGTTCTCCTACCTGCAGGGTGTCGCCGACGGCGAGGCGCCGACCGGCCCGACCGTCTACGACCTCAAGGTCGACGGCGTCGGCTACTCCAAGACCGGTGGCCAGGTCGACGACATCGCCAGCAAGCTGGACGAGTACAAGAAGCAGATCGTGGACGGCTCCATCACCGTCCCCAGCGAGTGACGAGGATCCCTGCGATCCTGACGGCTTGACGCGGTCCGGCCCTGCGCGCGAGCGTGGGGCCGGACCGTGACCCGTTCGTCCGACCTGCTCGACCCCGCTGACACCCGCCCGGCCGACGGTCGGGCCCTCCGCAGAGGAGTGCTGCGTGACCACGTCCGTCCCCGACGGCACCACGAACCCCGAGACCGGCGACGTCGTCGTCCGGCTGCGGGGCATCGGCAAGACGTTCCCGGGCGTCATCGCCAACCACGACATCGACATCGACGTCCGCCGCGGCACCGTGCACGCCATCGTCGGCGAGAACGGTGCGGGCAAGTCGACGCTCATGAAGATCCTCTACGGCGTCCAGAAGCCGGACTCCGGGACGATCGAGATCCAGGGCCGCCCCGTCGACCTCGGCTCCCCGTCCGACGCGATCGGCGCCGGCGTCGGCATGGTCTTCCAGCACTTCATGCTGGCCGACAACTTCACGGTCCTCGAGAACGTCGTGCTGGGTGCCGAGAAGCTGCACGGCATCGGCGACGCGGCCCGTGCGGAGATCCGGCGCCTGTCGGAGGCGTACGGCCTCGACATCGACCCCGACGTCCTCGTCGAGGACCTCGGCGTCGGTGCCCGCCAGCGCATCGAGATCCTCAAGGTGCTCTACCGCGGGGCGTCGGTGATCATCCTCGACGAGCCGACGGCCGTGCTCGTCCCCCAGGAGGTCGACGAGCTCTTCGACAACCTGCGCGAGCTGAAGGCCGAGGGCCTCGCGGTCATCTTCATCTCCCACAAGCTCGACGAGGTCCTGTCGGTCGCCGACACCGTCACGGTGGTGCGGCGCGGCACGACCGTCGACACCCGTCCCGCTGCCGGCGTCACCTCGCGCCAGCTGGCCGAGCTCATGGTCGGTTCGGAGCTGCCGAGCCCCAGCACGGAGACGTCCACGGTGACGGACCAGCCGGTGCTCGAGGTCCGCGACCTGACGCTG
Source organism: Aeromicrobium sp. CnD17-E (assembly GCF_024124745.1). Taxonomy (GTDB): domain Bacteria; phylum Actinomycetota; class Actinomycetes; order Propionibacteriales; family Nocardioidaceae; genus Aeromicrobium. Next base: position 50,759 of record NZ_JAMXRU010000004.1, on the reverse strand, counting down.
CCGGCCCCCACGGCGGGGCTCGCCGGCACCGGCGGCCGTCCGCTGCTGTCCGACGTCGACCTGACGATCCACCGCGGCGAGATCCTCGGCGTGGCCGGGGTCGAGGGCAACGGCCAGGCCGAGCTCGTCGAGGCGATCATGGGCATGCGCCCTGGGGCCACCGGCTCCGTGCGCCTGTCCGGTACCGACCTCGCCGGGCTGTCGACGCGGCGGCGCCGCGAGGCCGGCATCGGGTACATCCCCGAGGACCGGCACCGTCACGCGCTGCTGCTCGACGCACCGCTGTGGGAGAACCGCGTGCTGGGCCACCAGACCCGCGAGCCCAACGTCTCGGGCCCCTTCATCGACCGCAGGGGCGCCCGCGCCGACACCCAGCGCATCGTCGAGGAGTACGACGTCCGCACCCCCGGCATCGACGTGCTGGCCCGGGCGCTGTCGGGCGGGAACCAGCAGAAGCTCATCATCGGCCGTGAGATGACCGGGGAGCCGAGCCTGCTCGTCGCCGCCCACCCGACGCGCGGCGTCGACGTCGGAGCCCAGGCCGCCATCTGGGACCACATCAAGCGGGCCCGCCGCGACGGCCTGGCGGTGCTGCTCATCTCTGCCGACCTCGACGAGCTCATCGGCCTGTCCGACACGATCCGCGTCATCCTGCGCGGCCGTCTCGTCCCCGACGTGTTCGACCCGGCGACCGTCACCCCCCAGCAGCTCGGCTCGGCCATGACCGGCGCCGGCGACGACGCAGCAGGAGACGTCGCATGACCGACCAGCGACTCAAGCGCATCGGCCTCGCGGTCGCGGCGCCCGCGCTCGCCCTCGTGGCGGCCTTCCTCATCACGAGCCTCGTGCTCGTGGTGGCGGGCGACTCCGTGGGCGGGGTGTGGGGGCAGATCCTCAGCATCCCGGAGGCGCGCGGCCTGACGAACATCGTCAACAGCGCCACCGTCTACTACCTCTCCGGCGTCGCCGTGGCCATCGGCTTCCGGATGAACCTCTTCAACATCGGCGTCGACGGCCAGTACCGCGTCGCGTCGTTCGCCGCCGCGGTCGTGGCCGGCGAGGCATGGCTGCCCGGCTGGCTCAACACCGCCGCCGCCATCCTGGCCGCGATGCTCGTGGGTGCCGCCTGGGCCGGCATCGCAGGCCTGCTGCGGGTGACGCGAGGCGTCTCGGAGGTGATCTCGACGATCATGCTCAACGCCATCGCGACGGCGCTCGTGGCCTTCCTGCTGCGCAAGGCGGCCGTGAACGACCCCGGCTCGAACATCACCGCGACGAAGGAGATCCCCGAGGGCAGCCGCATCCCCGGGTTCACGCTCTTCCCCGGGTCGCCGAACGAGGTGTACGGCTTCGTCCTCATCGCGATCGTCGTCGGCGTCGTGTACTGGCTCGTGATCAACAAGACCCGCTTCGGCTTCGACCTGCGGGCGACGGGACTCTCGGAGACCGCGGCCGTCGCGTCCGGCATCGACGTGAAGAAGATGATCCTCGTCTCGATGCTGCTCTCCGGTGCCGCCGCCGGCCTGGTGGGCCTGCCCATCCTGTTCGGCGAGGCGTTCGCGTACGGCTCGACCTTCCAGTCCGGGCTGGGCTTCGCGGGCATCGCGATCGCGCTGCTCGGTCGCAACCACCCCGTCGGCATCGCCCTCGGCGCGCTGCTCTTCGCCTTCCTCGACGAGCAGTCGAACCCGCTGCAGATCCTGCAGGACGTCTCGCCCGACATCGTCAAGATCACGCAGGGCGTCATCGTCCTGACCGTCGTCATCGCCTACGAGGTGGTGCGCCGCTACGGCGTGCGCCTCGAGCAGCGCCAGGTCGCCGCCGCGCTCGACGCGGAACGACGCACCGGCGCCACCCCGGAGGGAGCAGACCGATGAACGAGCGCCAGCGAGGGAACCACGAACACCTCATCGCGGCACCTCCGTACCGTGCTCTCCTCACGGAGGTGCGGCGATGAGCGAGCGCCAGCGAGTGATCCACGAACACCTCAGCGCGGCACCTCCGTACCGTGCTCTCCTCACGGAGGTGCGGCGATGAGCGAGCGCCAGCGAGTGATCCACGAACACCTCAGCGCGGCACCTCCGTACCGTGCTCTTCCCACGGAGGTGCGGCGATGAGCGAGCGCCAGCGAGTGATCCACGAACACCTCATCGCGGCACCTCCGTACCGTGCTCTTCCCACGGAGGTGCGGCGATGAGCGTGGCCACCCCTCCCGTCGGCGGCACGCCGACCGCCCCCGCGGGCCGCTCCCGCGTCTCGTTCGCCAAGGTGCTGCTCGGCCTGGCCGGGCTGCTCGTCCTCCTGGCGGTCCTGCGCGTCGTCACCGGCGCCGACGACCTCGCGTCGTCGGGCACCCTGCGCGCGACGCTGGTCGCCGCCGTGCCCATCGGCCTGGCCGGTCTGGGCGGCCTCTGGGCCGAGCGCGCGGGCGTCGTCAACATCGGCCTCGAGGGCATGATGATCCTCGGCACGTTCGGTGCCGGCTACTTCGGCTACTTCTACGGACCGTGGCAGGGCGTGCTCGGCGCGATCCTGTTGGGTGCCGCGGGCGGCCTGCTGCACGCGATCGCGACCGTCCTCTTCGGCGTCGACCACATCGTCTCCGGCGTCGCGATCAACATCATCTCCCTCGGCGCCGTCCAGTACCTGGCCGTGCTGGCGTTCACGGGCGTCCCCGGAGGTGGGCAGACGCAGTCGCCGCGGGTCGACGACCTGCCGGCGATCACGATCAGCGCGCTCGCCGACCCGCTCGGCGACCTGGAGGCGAGGAACTGGTTCCTCGTCTCCGACGCGGCCGCGCTCCTGCGTGCGCTCGTCTCGAACCTCAGCGTCCTGACGCTGATCTCGCTGGCCCTGTTCGCGCTCACCTGGTACGTCCTGTGGCGCACCCGGTTCGGCCTGCGCCTGCGGTCGGTCGGTGAGAGCCCGGCGGCCGCCGAGTCGCTCGGCATCGACGTGATCCGCTACAAGTTCGTCGCCGTCGTCACGTCCGGCGCCTTCGCCGGCCTCGCCGGCGGGTTCCTGGCGCTGGTCGCGGCCAACGGGTTCCGCGACGGGCAGACCGGCGGGCGAGGCTACATCGGCCTGGCCGCCATGATCTTCGGCAACTGGCGTCCGGGCGGGCTGCTGGCCGGTGCCGGCCTGTTCGGCTACACCGACACGCTGCGCCTGCGTGGCGGTGGCGACACGATCCACGGCCTGCTGCTGCTCGTGGCCGTCGGGCTCGTCGCCCTCGCGATCTGGCAGTGGCGTCAGCACGGCCGCCGCTCGGCGCTCGTCGCCGCGCTGCTGGGCGTCGTCGTCGCGCTCTGGTACTTCCTCACCAGCTCGGTGCCGGAGGACCTCACCGGCATGACGCCCTACCTGACCACGCTGCTGGTGCTCGCGCTGTTCTCGCAGCGCCTGCGGATGCCGGCCGCGGACGGCAAGCCGTACCGGAAGGGGAGTGCGGGCTAGTGGCCGGCTCGTTCGGACTCGGCATCAGCACCGCCGACGACCCCGTCGACTGGGACGCGCTCACCCGGTACGCCACCGAGGTGATGCAGCGCGCCTACGCGCCGTACTCGCAGTACAAGGTCGGCGTGGCGGGGCTGGTCGACGACGGTCGCGTCGTGCTCGGCTGCAACGTCGAGAACGCGGCGTACGGCGTCGCGCTCTGCGCTGAGTGCGGCATGGTCTCGGCCCTGCACGCCACCGGCGGCGGACGTCTGCGTGCCGTCGCGTGCGTCGACGGCGAGGGCCGTCCGCTCATGCCGTGCGGCCGGTGCCGGCAGCTCCTCTGGGAGAACGGCGGGCCGACCATGGAGCTGCTCACCGCCCGTGGCGTCGTCACGATGGACCAGGTGCTGCCGGACGCCTTCGACAGCAGCGACCTCGACGCCGCCGCCGACACCACTGGTCCCGCCGCACCCGACCAGGAGAACCCCGCGTGAGCGCAGCGCTCGACCTGCCCGCACCCGACCTGACCGACCCGGCGCTCCTCGACGATCCGTACCCGCTGCTGGCGCAGTGGCGGGCCGCCGGGCCGATGCTGCGCAGCGGCGAGGGACGCTGGGTGGCCACCACCCACGCCGCCGTCAGCGCCGTGCTGCGCAACCGCGCCCTCGGTCGGCTGTGGACCGACTGGGAGCCGGCGGAGCAGATGGAGCCGTTCAACACGTTGCACCGCAACCAGCTCATGGAGAACGAGCCGCCGGAGCACACGCGCATGCGACGGCTGCTGGCCGGTGCCTTCGCGCGCGGCCACGTCGAGCGGATGGCGCCGCGCATCGAGACCCTCGCCGACGCCATGCTCGACGACCTCGAGCCCGACCTGCGGGCGGGTCGTCCCGTCGACCTGCTCGCCCGCTACGCCGAGCCGATGCCGGTGTTCGTCATCGCCGACCTGCTCGGCGTGCCGCGCGAGGACCACGTCCGTCTGCGCGACTGGTCGCAGGCCATCGTGCACATGTACGAGCAGGGCGTCGGCGACGACGTCCGAGCGGCAGCGGTGCAGGCGAGCGACGAGTTCGCGGCGTACGTGCGCGACGTGGTCGCGCTGCGGCGGACGGAGCCGGGGGAGGACCTCGTCAGCGACCTGATCGCCGAGCGCGAGGAGGGCTCCGGCGCCGCGGCCCGGGGCTTCAGCGACGACGAGCTCGTGGCCACCGTCGTGCTGCTGCTCAACGCAGGCCACGAGGCGTCGGTGAACGTCTTCGGCAACGGCATGCACGCCCTCCTCACGCACCCGGACCAGCAGGCCCGGGTGACGAGCGGCGAGGTCAGCGCGGCCACCGCGCTCGAGGAGCTCATCCGCTTCGACGCGCCGCTGCAGATGTTCGAGCGCACGGCGACGAAGGACGTCGACGTCGCCGGCGTCACCGTGCGCGCGGGCGAGACCGTCGCCTGCCTGATGGGCTCGGCCAACCGCGACCCCGCAGCGTTCGATGCGGCCGACACCTTCGACGTCGGCCGCGACCCGAACCCGCACGTCGGCTTCGGCATGGGCCTGCACTTCTGCCTGGGCGCACCGCTCGCCCGCGTGGAGCTCGAGATCACCGTGCGCCGGCTGCTCGACCGCTTCCCGACCATCGCGCTGCACGGCGCCGCCCCGCGCCGCCCCACCTGGGTGCTGCGCGGCTACGAGTCCCTCGAGGTGACCCTGTGACCACGCACGAACCCTTCGACGCGCCCGCGGTGATCGCCGCCAAGCGCGACCGCCACCGGCTCACCGACGCCCAGATCGACTGGGTCGTCGACGCCTACACGCGCGGCGTCGTCGCGCCGGAGCAGATGTCGGCGCTCGCCATGGCGATCCTGCTCAACGGGATGGACCGCGACGAGATCTCCCGCTGGACCGGCGCGATGATCGCGAGCGGCGAGCGGATGGACTTCTCCTCCCTCAGCCGCCCCACGGCCGACAAGCACTCGACGGGCGGCGTCGGCGACAAGATCACGCTGCCCCTCGCACCCCTGGTCGCGGCCTGCGGCGTCGCCGTCCCGCAGCTGTCGGGCCGCGGGCTCGGGCACACGGGCGGGACGCTCGACAAGCTCGAGTCGATCCCCGGCTGGCGTGCGGCGCTCAGCAACGAGGAGATGCTGGCCCAGCTCGACGACGTCGGTGCCGTCATCTGCGCGGCCGGCTCGGGTCTCGCGCCGGCCGACAAGAAGCTCTACGCCCTGCGCGACGTCACCGGCACCGTGGAGGCGATCCCGCTCATCGCCAGCTCGATCATGAGCAAGAAGATCGCCGAGGGCACGGGTGCGCTCGTGCTCGACGTCAAGGTCGGGTCGGGTGCGTTCATGAAGGACGAGCCGCGCGCCCGCGAGCTGGCCGAGACCATGGTCGCGCTGGGTACCGACGCGGGCGTCACGACCGTCGCGCTGCTGACCGACATGTCGACCCCCCTCGGCCTGACCGCCGGCAACGCCCTGGAGGTGCGCGAGTCGGTCGAGGTGCTCGCCGGCGGGGGACCGTCGGACGTCGTCGACCTGACGCTGGCGCTCGCCCGCGAGATGCTCGCCGCAGCCGGTCGGGGCGACGTCGACCCCGCCGACGCGCTGGCCGACGGTCGCGCGATGGACGCCTGGCGGCGGATGATCACCGCGCAGGACGGCGACCCGGACGCACCGCTGCCGACCGCCCGCGAGACGCACGTCGTGACGGCACAGGCCGACGGCGTGCTCACGTCGCTGGACGCCTTCGCCGTCGGCATCGCCGCCTGGCGCCTCGGCGCCGGCCGGTCGCGCCCCGGTGAGGACGTGCAGGCGGGCGCAGGCGTCGAGCTGCACGCGAAGCCGGGCGACGAGGTGCGCGCCGGCGCACCGCTGATGACGCTGCACACCGACACGCCGGAGCGCTTCGAGCGCGCGCTGGAGGCCCTCGACGGTGCCGCCGGGATCGGCTCGGGTCCGTTCGTCCCGCGCGACGTCGTGCTGGGTCGTGTCGAGTGACGATGGCCTAGGGTCGAGGGCATGCGTGTGCTGAACGACCGGCAGGAGGTCGCCGAGTCGGTGGGGACCGAGCTCGGGGTGAGCGAGTGGGTGCAGGTGTCCCAGGAGCGGATCGACCTCTTCGCCGACGCGACCGGTGACCGCCAGTGGATCCACGTCGACCCCGAGCGCGCGGCGGAGGGACCCTTCGGCGCGACCATCGCCCACGGCTACCTCACCCTGTCGATGCTCCCGTTCCTCGGCGCCCAGGTGTACGCCTTCGCGGGCGACGTGGCACGGGTCAACTACGGGCTCAACAAGGTGCGGTTCATGACCCCGGTGACCGTCGGCTCGAAGATCCGCAACCGCGTGAGCGTCGTCGACGTGCACGACACCGACCGCGGCCAGCAGGTCACCCTCCGCCACCAGATCGAGATCAAGGGTCAGGACAAGCCCGCCTGCGTCGCCGAGACCGTCACCGTCCTCATCGCCGCCGGCGCCTGACGATCTGCGGTTTACCACGGGACCGTGGTGAACGTCGTCCTCCCGAGGAAAACTTTCCCCGGGAGGACGACGTTCTCCTTGGGAAGTGTGGGTCGTGGTTCAGGCGGCACTGCGACTGCCGCCCGGCCGGGGGTCTGAGCTCCTCGGTCGCGTCGAGGCTGCAGTGCGTCGCGGACGGCAGGAACTTCCCGGTGCAGACATCGTCCTCCCCAGGCAACCTTGCCTCGGGAGGACGACGTTTACCACGGGACCGTGGTAAACCGCTGGACGGTCAGTAGGCGGAGCCGCTGGCGAGGGAGATTCCGCCGACGGGGTGCCAGACGGTCTTGGTCTCGAGGAAGGCGCGGAGGCGGGCGGTGCCGGGGGCGGCGGTGAAGTCGGGCTCGCGGCGGGGGGAGTGGACACGCTTCACCGTGTCGGCGGCCGCGCGCTCCAGGGCGACGCGCTGGTCGGCGGGGACGCCGGTGAGGTCGAGGCCGTTGACGTCGCCGTGGCTGGCGAGCCACGGCATGATCTCGGCCTGGTCGCCGGTGAGCAGGTTGACGACGCCCGCGGGCACGTCGCTCGTCGCCAGCACCTCCGCGAACGTCACCGCGACCGTCGGGTCGGCCTGCGACGCGACGACGACCGCCGTGTTGCCACCGGCCAGCACCGGCAGCACGGCGCTCACCAGGGGCAGCAGGGGCGACGCCGACGACGCGGCCACCGCGACGACGCCCGTCGGCTCCGGGGCGGAGTAGCTGAAGTAGGGGCCCGACACCGCGTTCGCGCCGCCGAAGACGGCCGAGAGCTTGTCGGTCCAGCCCGCGTAGTGCACGACCCGATCGACCGCGGCATCGACCTCGGCGCGCGCCTCGGCGACCTTCACGCCACGGCTCTGCACGACGAGCTCGACGACGTCGGCCCGCCGGGCCTCGAGCATCTCGGCCACGCGGTACAGCACCTGCCCACGGTTGTAGGGGGTCGCCCCGGCCCACGTCGCCAGACCCGACCGGGCGGCGACGACGGCGTTGCGGGCGTCCTTGCGGGAGGCGAGCGCGGCGTTGGCCATGAGCGAACCCTTCGTGTCGTGCACCTGGTAGGTACGACCGGACTCCGAGCGCGGGAAGGCGCCGCCGAGGTAGAGCTTGTAGGTCTTCGCGACCGTCAGACGTGCCATCAGAGTGCTCCCTCGTCGTCGGTGTCGAGGTAGGCGGCCATGCCGGCCGTCCCGCCCTCGCGGCCGAAGCCGGACTCGCCGTAGCCGCCGAAGGAGGCGGTCGGGTCGAACTTGTTGAACGTGTTGTCCCAGACGACGCCGGCCTTCAGGCCTGCGGCCATGCCCATGGCGCGCGAGCCCTTCTCGGTCCAGACGCCCGCCGACAGGCCGTAGGGCGTGTTGTTGGCCTTCGCGAGCGCCTCTTCGGGCGTCCGGAAGGTCAGGGTGGTGAGCACCGGGCCGAAGATCTCCTCGCGGGCCACCCGCATCGAGGCGGTGGCGTCGGTGAAGAGCGTGGGGGCGACGAACCAGCCGCGGTCCGGCAGGGTGCAGCTGCTCGTCCAGACGCCGGCTCCCTCCTCGGCCCCGACCTCGACGAGCCCCGTGATCTTGTCGTACTGCATCTGGGAGTTCACGGCGCCGACGTCGGTGTTCTTGTCGAGCGGCTCGCCGACGCGCAGCGTCTCTACGCGCCGCTTCAGCCTCTCGAGGAACTCCTCGGCGATCGACTCCTGCACGAGCAGGCGGGAGCCGGCGCAGCACACCTGGCCCTGGTTGAAGAAGATGCCCGACACGATGCCCTCGACGGCCTGGTCGATCGCCGCATCGGCGAACACGATGTTCGCGCCCTTGCCGCCGAGCTCGAGGGTCAGCTTCTTGCCGGTGCCGGCGAGCTCGGACTGGATCCGCTTGCCCACGGGCGTGGAGCCGGTGAACGCGACCTTGTCGACGCCCGCGTGGTTGACGATCGCGGAGCCGACGTCGCCGGCCCCGGGGAGGATGTTGACGACGCCGGGCGGCAGGTCGGCGTCGGCGAGGATCTCGGCGAGGATCAACGCCGTGACCGGCGTGGTCTCCGCGGGCTTGAGCACGACGGTGTTGCCGGCGGCCAGCGCGGGGGCGATCTTCCAGGCGGCCATGAGCAGCGGGAAGTTCCACGGGATGACCTGTCCGGCCACGCCGAGCGGGCGCGGTGCGGGACCCAGGCCGAGGTGGCCGAGCTTGTCGGCCCAGCCGGCGTGGTGGAAGAAGTGCTGCGCCGCGGTGGGCACGTCGAAGTCGCGGGTCTCGCGGATCGGCTTGCCGTTGTCGAGGGTCTCGGCGACGGCCAGCTCGCGGGAGCGCTCCGCGACCGCGCGGGCGATGCGGAACAGGTACTTGCCGCGCTCCGCGCCGCCCAGGCGCGACCACGGGCCGTCGTAGGCGCGGCGGGCTGCGGCGACCGCACGGTCGACGTCGGCCGCGGACGCGGTGCTGACGGTCGTGAGCGTCTCGCCGGTCGCGGGGTTGACGGAGGTCAGGTCGTCCCCGCCGCCGTCGACGAACGCGCCGTCGAGGAACAGCTGGTAGCGGGGCTTGATCGCGGCGATCGCCGCCGACTCCAGGGCCGGTGCGTAGGTGAGGTCCATGGGTGGGTCCTTCGGTGGTGTCGGTCGACGGGGTCAGTCGACGCTGACGTAGCGGGGGCCGCTGTAGTGGCCCTGGGTCTGGGTGCGGCGCTGCAGCAGCAGGTCGTTGACGACGCCCGAGGCGCCGAAGCGGAACCAGTGCGGGTCGAGCCACTGCGGCCCGGCGACCTCGTGCACGGCGACGAGGTAGGCGATGGCGTCCTTCGTGGTGCGGATGCCGCCGGCGGGCTTCACCGCACGCTGCACGCCGGTGAGGTCGAAGAGGTCGCGCACGGCCTGCAGCATCACGTGGGTGACGGGCAGCGTGGCGGCCGGCGCGATCTTGCCGGTGGAGGTCTTGATGAAGTCGCCGCCGGCCAGCAGCGCGAGCCACGACGCGCGGCGCACGTGGTCGTAGGTGGCGAGCTCGCCGGTCTCGAGGATCACCTTGAGCCGGGCGTCCCCGCAGGCCGCCTTCACGGCCTCGACCTGTCCGAACACGGTGGCGTAGTCGCCGGCGAGGAACGCGCCGCGGTCGATCACCATGTCGACCTCGTCGGCCCCGGCCTCGACGGCGAGGCGCGTGTCGGCGAGCTTGACCTCGAGCGAGGAGCGACCCGCGGGGAACGCGGTGGCCACCGACGCGACCTTGACGCCCGTGCCGGCCACGGCCTCGGCAGCGACGGCCACCATGTCGGGGTAGACGCAGACGGCTGCGGTCGAGGGCGTCCCCGGTACCTCACGGTCGGGCTGCACGGCCTTGCGGCAGAGGTTGCGCACCTTGCCGGGGGTGTCGGCGCCCTCGAGCGTCGTCAGGTCGACCATCGAGATGGCGAGGTCGATGAGGGCACGCTTGGTGTCCTTCTTGATCGAGCGGGTCGCGAGCTGGGCCGCGCGGGCCTCGACGCCGACGGGGTCGACGGCGGGCAGCCCCTCGAGGAAGACGCGGAGCGAGGCGTTGTCGGTGCCGCCGAGGCCCACGGCGGCAGGCAGCTCGGCAGCGTCGGCTGCGGCGTCGGCAACAGGGGCGGCGACGGGGGACGACGGAGTCATGGATGTCCTTCGGACGGTGGAGCGGGTGGAACGGTGGGTCGTGGTGCTGCCGGAGCAGCAGGGCGGCGAGGCCGCGTCGGTGCCGACGCGGACCCGCCGCCCCGGGTCAGCCGGTCAGCTGATGCCCTTGCAGGTGTCGGTGTCGCCCTCGTCGGTGAGGAACTCACAGAAGTCTGCCACCTGGTCCTTGGTGACGAGTCGGCCCTGCAGGACGGTGTTCTTCTCGACCTTCTCGCCGTCGGCGACCTTCAAGCTGATGCCGAGCACCTCCTTGCCGAGCACGAACGGCGACTCGGCGTGCGTGGAGTACATCGTGCCCGCCTCGATCGCCTTCAGGGCGTCGCCGATGCCGTCGTTGCCGACGACCTTGACCTGGCCCGCGAGGTTGCGGGCCTTGAGCGCCGCGACGACGCCGAGCGCCATCTCGTCGTTCGCGGCGTAGACGCCGTCGATGTCGCTGTTGCCCTGCAGGACGTTGGTCATGACGTCGAGCGCCTTGCCGCGGTCGAAGTCGGCGGCCTGCTGGGCGACGACCTCGATGTCCGGGTAGGCCTTGATGCCCTCGTTGAAGCCCTTGCTGCGGTCCTGGGCGACGTTCGTGCCGAGGATGCCCTGGATCTCGACGACCTTGCCCTTCTCGCCGATCGACTCGGCGAGCGACTTCGCGGCCTCCTTGCCGGCCTGGACGGCGTCGTAGCCGATGAAGCTGGCCAGCTCGCCGCTGTCGGGCGCGCGGTCGAAGGCGACGACGGGGACGTCGGCCTTGTTCGCGGCCTCGGTCATCGTGCCACCGGACTCACTGCCGACGGGGTCGATGATGAGGACCGAGGGCTTCTTGGTCAGGGCGGTCGTCGTCGCGTTCAGAGCCGTCTGGTCGCTGTTGTTCGCGTTCTGCACGTCGAGGTCGACGCCGGAGTCCTGCGCGGCCTCCTTGGCGCCGTCGACGACGGAGACGAAGAACGGGTTGTTGAGGGTGCTGATGACGAGGGTGGCCTTGACGTCCTTCTCGCCGCCGGCGTCGCCGCCGCGTCCGCAGGCGCCGAGCGTCGTGGTCATCGCCAGGGCCGCGGTGAGGGCGGCCGTCTTCTTCCAGGTGTTCACGGGGTTCCTCCAGTGGTGGTGGGTGAGGCGGTGTCCGCGTCGGCGCCCGAGCCAGGCCGTCGAGGACGGACCAGGCGCGTCAGCGCCCGGACACGATCGGAGTTGCGATCCAGGAAGATCGCCACGAGGATCACGAGACCCTTGACGACGCCCTGCAGGAACGGGGAGACGTCGAGCAGGTTGAGGCCGTTGTCGATCACGCCGAGCAGCAGCGCGCCGATGAGGGTGCCGGCGAGGGCGCCGCGACCGCCCGCGAGGCTGGTGCCACCGATGATGACCGCGGCGATGGCGGCGAGCTCCAGCCCGGTGCCGGCTGTGGGCTGGGCGGTGCCGAGACGCGCGGCCAGGATGAACCCGGCGGTCGAGGCGAGCAGTCCGCTGATGACGAACGCGAGGATCTTCACGCGGTGGACCTCGATGCCGGCGAGGCGGGCGGCGTCCTCGTTGTCGCCGACGGCGTACACGTGGCGGCCGTAGCGCGACCGGGCCAGGACGAGCCCGAAGACGATGAACGCCGCGAGCATGATCCACACCGGGTTCGGCACGCCCAGCGGGCTCGCCTGACCGATCGCCAGGAACGTGTCGTCCTCGATCGAGACCGGGTTGCCCTGGCTCAGCTGCAGCGTCAGGCCGGAGAGCACCGACATCATCGCCAGGGTCGCGATGAACGACGGCATGCGCAGCTTCGTCACCAGCAGGCCGTTGACGAGTCCGGCGAGCGCGCCGACGCCCCACCCCGCCAGCAGGCCGACCACGAGCGGCTGGTCCTGCAGGGTGAAGGCGGTGACGATGCCCGAGATGCCCAGGATCGCGCCGACCGACAGGTCGATCTCGGCGAGGATGATGACGTAGGTCTGCCCGGCCGCCAGGAGCGCCGTGACCGACGCGGCCAGCAGGACGTTCAGCAGGTTGTCCCCGGTGAGGAACAGCGGCGTCGCGATGAACAGCACGAGGCCGACGAAGAGCAGCATCCACACCGCTCGAAGCTCACGGTTCAGGGACGTCAGGCCGGTGATGATCGGCTTCATGCGGCACTCTCCAATGCGTGCTCGAGCAGCTTCTGCTCGGTGAGGTCGTCGTCGGTGAGCTCGGCCACGACGTGGCCCTGGCGCATCACCAGGAGCCGGTCGGACATGGCGACCAGCTCGGGGAGGTCGGAGGAGACGATCACGACGGCGACGCCCGCGGCGGCCTGCTCGTTGATGATCCGGTAGATCTCGGCCTTGGCGCCGACGTCGACGCCGCGGGTCGGCTCCTCCATCATCAGCACCTTGGGGCGGGTCAGGACCCAGCCGCCGAAGAGCGCCTTCTGCTGGTTGCCGCCGGACAGGCTGCCGACGGGTGCGGACGGCGACGCCGTGCGGATCGCGAGCTGGTCGATGATCCGTGACGTCTCGGCCCGCTCCCGCCCACGGTGCACGTACGGTCCCGAGCTGTAGCGCGAGAGGCTGGCCATCGAGATGTTGTCCGAGACCGACTGCTGCAGGCAGAGCCCTTCGGCCTGCCGGTCCGGCGGCACGTAGCCGATCCCGGCGTCGATGGCCGCCTGCGGTACCGAGGGGCGGTACGTCGTGCCGTCGACGGCCACCGAGGCCGCCGTGGTCGGCACCAGCCCGAACAGGGCGCGCAGGACGCTGCCCTTGCCGCAGCCGAACACGCCGCCGATGCCGACCACCTCGCCGGCGCGGACGTCGAACGAGACGTCGGCGAAGTCCGGTCCGGCCAGACCGCGCACCGAGAGGACGACGTCATCGCGGGTGTGGGTCTCCTTGGGGTAGAAGTCCTCGATGGTGCGTCCGACCATGGCCGTCACCACCTCGCGCTCGTCGAGCTCGGCGGTGGGGCGCTCGAGCGCGACCGAGCCGTTGCGCAGCACGACCACGCGCTGGGAGAGCCGGAAGACCTCCTCCAGCCGGTGGCTGATGTAGACGATCGCGACGCCGGAGGCCCGCAGCCGCTCGATCTGCTCGAACAGCCGCTCGGACTCCTGCTCGTCGAGCGCCGCGGTGGGCTCGTCGAGGATGAGCAGCCGCGCGTCGTGCCCGGCGGTCTTGGCCATCTCGAGCATCTGCATCTGCGCGACCGAGAGCCGGTGGACAGGGGTGGCGGGATCGACGTCGAGCCCGATCAGGTCGAGCAGCTCACGGGCCTTGGCGCGCATGCGGCGCTTGCTGACGAGGACGCGGCCGAACTCGGCCTGCTCGTCGAGCGTGAAGAGGTTCTCGGCGACGGTCAGGTTCGGGAAGATGTTCTGCCTGAACTCCTGGTAGATCACCTGGATGCCGTGGCTCATCGCGTCCTGCGGGCCGGTGAAGGCGACGTCCTGGCCGTCGACCACGATGCTGCCGGCGTCGGGGCGGTACGCGCCGGAGACGATGCGGGTCAGCGTCGACTTGCCCGCGCCGTTCTCGCCGACGAGCGCGAGGACCTCGCCGCCCTCGACCGTCAGGTCGATGCCGCGCAGCACCTCGGTCTCGCCGAAGCTCTTGTGGATGTCGTGCAGCTCGATGCGCATGGCGGCCTCAGTACGCCACGCCGGCGTGCAGCACGACGTTCGCGTACGGGGTGAACTCACCGGAGCGCACGGCCGCCCGCGCGCCGTGGCTGAGCGCCTTCAGCTCCACGTGCGGGACGAGCGTGATCGGCACGTCGAGCGCGGCGAAGCGCCCCTCCAGGGCGGCGAGCATGTCGGGGGAGTGCGTCCGGATCTCCTCGGAGATGGTGGCGCCCTCGACGACCAGCTCGTCGAGCACGGTGTCGAGCACGTCGAGGAACGACGGCAGGCCCGGGCGGACCGCGAGGTCGACGCGCTCGACGCCGAGCGGGATCGGCAGGCCGGCGTCGGTGACGACGACGAGGTCGGTGTGCCCGGTCTCGGAGACGACCCGCGACAGCTGGCCGTTCAGGGTGGCGGTGTTCTTGCGCATGGGTGGTTCAGCTCCCGGTGGTGGCGGTGGGGGTGGAGGTTCCGGCAGCCCGGACGGCGAGGAAGGCGTCGACGTCGGCGCCCGCGGGCAGGCTCGGCGACGCGCCCCGTCGGGTGACGGCCAGCGCGCCGGCGGCCATGGCCCGGGGGAGGGCGGCGTCGAGGGTGAGTCCCGACGCGAGGCCCGCGCCGAGGTAGCCGGCGAACGCGTCGCCCGCCGCGGTCGTGTCGACGGCCTCGACGGCGGAGGCTGCGAAGTGCCGGGCGCCGTCGGCGTCGACGACCACGACACCCTTGGCGGCCAGGGTGACGACCGCGTGGGCGACACCGCGCTCGACGAACCAGCGCCCGGCCTGCTCGGCGGAGGCGACGTCGACCACCGGGATGCCGGTGAGGGTCGTGGCCTCGGTCTCGTTGGGGGTGACGACGTCGAGCTCGGCCCAGACGGCGTCGTCGAGGGGTGCCGCGGGTGCTGGGTCGAGGATCGCGACCATGCCGGCGGCACGCGCTGCGCGGGTCGCCCGGACCATGACGTCCACGGGGGTCTCGAGCTGCGTGAGCAGCACGGACGCGCGGCCCGCTGCGCCGGCCACGCCGGCGTCGACGTCGGCGTGCCCGAGGTGGTCGTTGGCGAGCGGGACCATGACGATGTCGTTCTCGCCCGAGGCGTCCACGCGGATGTGGGCCACGCCGGTGGGGCCGTCGACCGTCCGCACGGAGGTCACGTCGACGCCGTACGAGGCCAGCCCGCCGCGGGTGAGCTCGGCGAAGGCGTCGGTGCCGACGCAGCCGACCATCTGGGTGTCAGCACCCGCGAGCGCGGCCGCGACCGCTTGATTCGCGCCCTTGCCGCCGAGGACGAGGGTGAGGTCGTCGCCCAGGATCGTCTCGCCCGGGCGGGGCAGACGTCGGGAGAAGGTCGTGACGTCGGCCGTGATGCTGCCGATCACCAGGACGCCGGAGGGGGTGGTCATGCGGGACTGCCTTTCGGGACGGGGCCCGTCGACCCGCGGACGAGCAGCTCGACCGGGAGGGTGACGTGGGCGGTAGGGACGTGCTCGTCGGCGTGCAGGCGCTCGACGAGCAGACGGGCCGCAGCAGCGCCCTCCTCGACGTCGGGACGTGACACGACCGTCAGCGGCGGGTCGAGCAGGGTGGCGAGCGGCAGGTCGTCGAAGCCGACGACGGACAGCTCGTCCGGCACCCGCACACCGAGGGCGCCGAGCGCCACGAGCGCGCCGGCCGTCATGAGGTTGTTGGCGACGACGACGGCCGTGGGCCGCTGCGGCAGCCGCCAGAGGTCGGCCATGTGGAGCCGGCCGCTCTCCTCGCGGAAGTCGCCGCGGCGCACGAGGGTCGGGTCGACGTCGATGCCGTGGCCGGCCATGGCGGCGAGGAACGCCTCGTGGCGCATGCGGCCTGGCGTCGAGTCGACGCGACCGCTGATCGTCGCGATCCGCGTGTGGCCGAGCCCGACCAGGTGGTCGACGGCCTGCTGGATGCCGGCGGTGTTGTCGACGAGGACGCGGTCGACGTCGGGGCCCGAGGAGGTCTCGCGGTCGACGAAGACGAGCGGGTGGCCGGCCTGCGCCAGCAGGTCGGGGATCTCGTCGTTCTCCGAGAGCGGCGCCATGATGAGCCCGTCCGTGCGCTGGGCCAGCTCGCGGACGAGGGCCTCCTCCCGCTCGGCGTCCTCGTCGCTGTTGCCGAGGATCACCTGCAGGCCGTGCGGCCGGACCTCCCGCTCGATGCCCTTCACGAGGGCGGCGAAGAAGGGGTTGGAGATGTCGGGGACGATCACGCCGATCGACTGGTGGCGACCCGACTTCAGGCTGCGGGCGACCAGGCTGGGCCGGTACCCGAGCTCCTCGATGGCGCGGCGCACGGCCTCCTCGCTGCGGATGCGCTGGCCGGCGAGGTAGCGCGTCACGGACGCCGTGGACACGCCGGCCGCCTTCGCCACGTCCTGGATGTTCGCCATGCCTGCTGCCCTTCGTGCTGTTCTCGTCGGCACCGCTGACGGCGCCGTCCGTTGAAGTGTTATCGATAACACTGTTATCGATGACAGTGACCGTAGTCACAGGTCGGCCCGGTGTCAAGCGGCGTCACGTGCCCGCCGCGGCAGGGCGCTCCCGCCGGCGTGCCACGATGTGCGCGTGAGCCTGACCGCCGACCAGATCCGCCGCGCCCCGAAGGTGGCGCTCCACGAGCACCTCGACGGCGGCGTCCGCCCGTCGACCGTCGCCGAGATCGCGCAGGAGGTCGGGCACCCGCTTCCCGCCCCGCCGGACCGGCTGGGGATGTGGTTCGCCGACGCCGCCAGCTCCGGCTCGCTGCCGCGCTACCTGGAGACGTTCGAGCACACGGTCGCGGTCATGCAGCGCCCGCAGGACCTCGCCCGCGTGGCCCGTGAGTCGGTGCTCGACCTCGCCGCCGACGGGGTCGTGTACGCCGAGCTGCGCTGGGCGCCCGAGCAGCACCTGCGGGGCGGCCTGACCCTCGCCGAGACGGTCGAGGCCGTGCAGGCGGGCATCGACGAGGGGCGCGCCGAGGCAGCCGCCGAGGGCACGCCGATCGTCGTGGGCCAGCTGCTCACGGCGATGCGCCACGCGCAGCACGGCCTGGAGATCGCCGAGCTCGTCGTCGAGTACCGGGACCGAGGCGTCTGCGGCTTCGACATCGCGGGCGCCGAGGACGGCTTCCCGCCGATCCTGCACCTCGAGGCGTTCGAGTACCTGCGCCGCGAGAACGCGCACTTCACCATCCACGCAGGCGAGGCATTCGGCCTGCCGTCCATCTGGCAGGCCATCCAGCGCTGCGGCGCCGACCGGCTGGGCCACGGCGTCCGGATCATCGACGACATCGACCTCGCGGCCGAGGGCGGGCCCCGACTGGGCCTGCTCGCCGCCTACGTGCGGGACCGGCGCATCCCCCTGGAGATGTGCCCCTCCTCGAACCTCCAGACCTCGGCGGTCCCCGGCATGCGCTCCATCGCGGACCACCCGATCGGCCTGCTCAAGGAGCTCGGGTTCCGCGTGACCATCAACTGCGACAACCGGCTGATGAGCGGCACGTCGATGAGCCGGGAGATGCAGCTGCTCGTCGACGCCTTCGACTACGGCGCCGACGACCTGCGCTGGTTCACGGTCAACGCCATGAAGAGCGCCTTCCTGCCGTTCGACGAGCGCCTCGCGCTGATCGACGACGTCATCAAGCCGCGCTACGCAGCGCTCTAGTCCCCACGTTTCGGAGCGTCATCGCCCTTTCTTCGCGAGAAAAGGGGTGATGACGTTCCGAAACGTGGGGTGGACGAGCGACGCAGCACCCGCCGCGCCTGGCGCGGGGTCATCGGGGTGCAGCCGGCGGCCACCGCCGAGGCGACGACCCGGTCGTCGTCGTTCTTCAGCCGCCAGCCGCGCCGCACCAGCACCCACGGGCTCTTGCGCCCCTCCCGCAGGTCGCGCGCGAGGCGCAGCCCGAACGTGACGAGCCGGTGCCGGCGCAGGCAGATCGCCGCGTCCAGCAGTCCGGCGTCGCGGCACGCGGCCACGACGACCGGCGCGAACAGGCCCTCGGCGATGAACCGGTCGCCGACCTCCAGGTGCTGCGTGCCGGTCCGACGGCTCGCGGCGATGTCGTACACCGGCACGTCGGCCTCGCCGGCGGCGCAGAGCTCCGCGATCGACCCGACCGCGGCCACCGCGTCCCAGGAGCCGGCGTCGTCCCAGTCGGGGATGCCCAGGCTCGAACGAGGCAGGTCGGGGTCGTCGCCGTCGCGGTAGAAGTCGTCGAGGCGCAGCACCGACCACCCCAGCACCTGGGCCAGGTGGGACTTCCCGACGCCCGACGGTCCGGCCACGATGACGACTCCCACGGCGTGCCACCCTACGAGATGCACGCTCTTCCAGGTTCCCGGACTTCACCCATTCGTCACGCGCGGAGCGTTGACGACGCGCACCGGGCCGGGGTGGAATCGAGGTCGATCCAGAGCGGTCCGGGCGTCGTCGCGCCACCGGGGGGCCGACTCGACGACCCGAAGGACCGCTCCCACGTGAAGACACGTCTGCGCCGAGCCGCGCTCGCACCCTCCCTCGTCCTGGCCCTCGGGGCCGGCGTCCTCGCCGCGACCCCCGCCCAGGCCGCGGACGACGTCACCATCAGGCTGCTCGACGTCAACGACTTCCACGGCCGCATCGACGCGAACACCGTCAAGGTGGCCGGCACGATCGAGCAGCTGCGGGCCGAGGCGGGGGAGGCCAACACCCTGTTCCTCTCGGCGGGCGACAACATCGGCGCCTCGCTGTTCGCCTCCTCGGTGCAGCAGGACGAGCCGACCATCGACGTGCTGAACGCCCTGGGCCTGCGCGTCTCGACGATCGGCAACCACGAGCTCGACCGCGGCTTCGCCGACCTCGCCGGGCGCGTGAGCGACCGGGCCGACTTCACCTACCTCGGTGCCAACGTCGTGTCCAAGGCGACCGGCGAGCCGGCGCTCCCGGCGTACGAGACCTTCGAGGTCGGCGGCCTCGACGTCGCCGTCGTCGGCGCCGTCACCGAGGAGACGCCGTCGCTGGTCTCGCCCGCGGGCATCGCCGACCTGGAGTTCACGGACCCGGTCGAGGCGGTCAACCGCACGGTCGACGAGCTCGAGGCGTCGCCCACGCCGCCCGACGTCGTCGTCGCCGCCTACCACGAGGGCGCTGGTGCGGGCACGCCCGACGGCGCCACGCTCGAGCAGGAGGTGGCCGCCGGCGGCGCCTTCGCCGACATCGTCACCAAGACCGACCCGCAGGTCGACGCGATCTTCACGGGCCACACCCACAAGCAGTACGCCTGGCAGGCGCCCGTCCCCGGCGAGGCGGGCAGGACCCGACCGGTGCTGCAGACCGGCAGCTACGGCGAGGCCATCGGCAGCATCGACCTGACGGTCGACGGTGACACCGGTGCCGTCACGAGCACCGCCACCAACGTCAAGCGCACCACCACCGACGACGCGACGCTCGTGAGCCGCTTCCCGCGCGTCGCCCAGGTCAAGACCATCGTCGACGCCGCGCTGGCCAAGGCCAAGCAGGTCGGCGAGCAGCCGGTGGCGCAGGTCAGCGCCGACATCACCACCGCCTACGCGGGCGGCAACCGCGACGACCGGGCGAGCGAGTCGACGCTCGGCAACCTCGTCGCCGACGCCCAGCTGGCCGGCGTCGAGGACACGCCCGCCGGTGCCGACCTCGCGGTCGTCAACCCCGGTGGCCTGCGCAACGAGCTGCTCTTCAAAGGCACCGGCGGCACGAACGCCGACGGCGTCGTCACCTTCGCCGAGGCCAACGCCGTGCTGCCCTTCACCAACAACCTCAGCTCGGTGAGCCTCACGGGCGCCCAGCTGAAGAAGGTCTTCGAGCAGCAGTGGCAGCGCGACGCGGCCGGTGCCGTGCCGTCGCGCCCGTACCTGCAGCTCGGCACCTCGAGCAACGTCGCGTACACGTTCGACCCGACCCGCGCCGAGGGCGACCGGATCACGTCGCTGCGCGTGGACGGCAAGGCCGTCGACCCGGCCGCCACCTACAAGGTCGCCGTGCCGTCGTTCCTCGCGTCCGGCGGCGACAACTTCCGGGCCTTCGCGGAGGGCACGTCGGTCGACACCGGCCTGCTCGACTACGAGGTCTGGATCGACCACCTCAAGGCCGAGAGCCCCGTCGCGCCCGACTTCGCGCGGCACGCGGTGCAGGTCGAGGGCCTGCAGCAGGACTACACCGAGGGCGACGCGCTGGCGGTCACGCTGCCGAAGCTCGACCTGACGTCGCTCGGCAGCCCGGCCAACACCTCCGTCGCCGTGGCGCTCGTGTCCGGTGGCACGCGTCGCGACCTCGGCGAGGTGCCTGTCAGCGGTGGCGTCGCGCGTCTCACGCAGACCCTGCCGAAGGGCGTGACGGGCACGGCCCACCTCGAGGTGAAGGCCAGCCCGAGCGGCACCACGGCCGTGCTGCCCTCGTTCACGATCGCGAAGGCGCTGGTCGACGCGAGGCTCGACGTCGTCACCCTGCCGTTCGTGAAGCAGGGCTCCTTCTCCCTGCTCGTCGCCCGGGTCAGGGGCGCCGAGGGTCGACCCACCGGCACGGTCAGCGTCACGGCGGGCGAGACCCGGCTCGGCTCGGCGCGGCTGTCGCGCGGTGCTGCGGTGCTGCTGCTCGACACCCGTCGCCTCGCGGTCGGCCGCCAGGTGCTCACCACGGCCTACAGCGGCGACGCCACCTACAAGCCGGCGCAGCGCGACACCACCGTGACCGTGCTCGCGAAGCGGGGTCGCTGATGCGCGCCCGACGCAGCACGGCCGCACTCGCGGCCGGCGCCGCGCTCGTCGCGGGCCTGCTCGCCGCGGCTCCCTCGCAGGCCGCGCCCGACGGTGACGACCTCGTCATCGGCGAGGCGTACCTGAACGGCGGGAGCAGCGGCGCGACCTACCTGAACAAGTTCGTCGAGATCCAGAACCCGACGGACCGTCCGATCGACGTGTCCGGCTGGTCCGTGCAGTACCGCTCGTACTCCTCGACCGCCGCGTTCACGGGGGTCGTGCCGCTCGGCGACCACCACGTCGAGCCCGGTGGCACGCTGCTGGTCTCGGGGAACAGCAACGCGGCCAACGGCCAGGCGCTGCCGACTCCCGACGTGACGTCGTCGATCGCGTTCTCGGGCAACGCCAACGGCGGCACGCTCGCACTCGTGCGGTCCACCACCGCGCTCTCGGGCGACCGGGCGACGGTGCTCGCCTCCGACGCGCTCGTCGACCTCGTCGGCTACGGCGCCTCGGCCACCTACGAGGGCACCGGCCCGGCGGCGAGCGGCTACTCGGTGACGTCGTCGCTGCAACGCAGTGCGAGCCGGGACACCGACGACAACGCCGCCGACCTGCGCGGTGGCACGCCCACGCCGCAGGCCTGCGGCACCGCCTGCGACGGGGCGGGCACGCCCGTCGAGCCGCCCGCAGCCGCCACGATCGCCGAGATCCAGGGCACGGGCACCGCCAGCCCGCTCGTGGGACGCTCCGTCACCACGACGGGCGTCGTCACGGCCGCCTACCCGACCGGCGGCTTCGACGGCGTCTACCTGCAGACGGAGGGCACCGGCGGCGACGCCTCCGCGCGCACCGCCTCCGACGGCGTGTTCGTGCACTCCGCCGCCCTCGCGGGCGACGTGCGCGTCGGCGACCACCTGAAGGTCACGGGCACGGTCGAGGAGAGCTTCGGCCTCACCCAGCTCGACGTGGCAGCCGGCGGCTGGACCCGCCTCGACACGGCCGCGCAGGCGGTGAAGCCCACCGAGGTCACGTTCCCGATGGACGACGCCCAGCGCGAGGCGCTCGAGGGCATGCTCGTCGCACCGCAGGGCCGGTTCACCCTGACCGACAACTTCGGGACGAACACGTTCGGCGAGATCGGCCTCGCCTCCGGCGACACCGGTCTGCCGCAGCCCACCGACGTCGCGCGTCCGGGAACCGACGAGTACCGCGCGGTGGTGGCCGAGAACGCCCGTCGTCTGGTCACCGTCGACGACGGCGCGGGCGTGAACTACACGGCCGGTGCGAAGAACACGCCGGTGCCGTGGCTGCGTCCCGACAACGAGGTCCGCACCGGCGCTCCAGTCACCTTCGACGGCGACCCGCTCGTCCTCGACTACCGGTTCAGCAAGTGGCGCCTGCAGCCCACCCAGCAGCTGACGGCGGGCGGCGACGAGCCGATCACGATCGGCAGCACCCGCCAGGCGGCGCCGAAGGACGTGGGCGGCGACGTGAAGATCGCCTCGTTCAACGTGCTCAACTACTTCACGCTGACGGGCGAGGCGTACGAGCGCTCCGGCCTCGGCACGTGCACGTACTACACCGACCGCAACGGCAACCGGGTCACCGTGAACCGCTGCAGCGGCACCGGTCCCCGCGGTGCGGCCGACGACGCGAACCTGCAGCGTCAGCAGGCCAAGATCGTGAACGCGATCGACGGTCTCGGCGCCGACGTCGTGTCGCTCGAGGAGATCGAGAACTCCGCGGCGTTCGGCATGGACCGCGACACCGCGCTGCGCACACTCGTCGCCGCCCTCAACGAGAAGGCCGGCCGCGAGGAGTGGGCGGCCGTGGCCTCGCCGACGCGCGTGCCCGCGCAGGAGGACGTGATCCGCACGGCCTTCATCCACAAGGTCGGCGTGGTCGAGCCGGTCGGGGAGTCGGTCATCGACGACGACCCCGCCTTCGACAACGCGCGCGACCCGCTGGCCCAGGAGTTCCGTCCGGTGGGCGGCAAGGCGGCCGACGACTTCGTCGTGGTGGTGAACCACTTCAAGTCCAAGGGCTCGGGCGACGGCGAGGACGCCGACACCGGTGACGGTCAGGGCGCGTCGAACGCCTCGCGCGTCAAGCAGGCGCAGGCGCTGGTGACCTTCGCCGACGAGCAGAGGCAGGCCGCCGGCACCGACACCGTCTTCCTGACCGGCGACTTCAACAGCTACAGCAAGGAGGATCCGGTCACGGTCCTCGAGGACGCCGGCTACGTCAACGTGCCCGCGCGGTACACCGACAAGACGACCTACCAGTTCGGCGGTCTGCTCGGCTCGCTCGACCACGTCTTCGCCTCGCCGGCCGCGGCCGCCAAGGTCACGGGTGCCGACGTGTGGGACATCAACGCCGACGAGTCGCTGGCCCGCGAGTACAGCCGCTACGACAACAACGTCACGCGCCTGTACGACACCAGCCCGTACCGCGCCAGCGACCACGACCCCGCGGTCGTCGGCTTCACCGCCAAGGCCAAGGAGCCGCAGGTCGGGCCGACGCGCATCGCCGTCACGGGGTACACCGCCCCGCCGCGCGTCACCCTGACCGCCACGGTCACGGGTGGCGACGTGAAGGCGGACGGGGGCCTGCTGGTCGTGCTCGACGGCTGGCGACCCGTGGGTGCCGCGACGGTCCGCGACGGCCAGGCCACGGTGCGGCTCGCCGGTGTCGGCAAGGGTCGGCGCGTGCTGACCCTCGCCTACACCGGCGACCGCCGGCTCCGACCTGCGGTCACGCTCTACCGGACCCGCTGAGCCCGGGGCGAGGATGGCCCGAGCGCGTCCGGCAGCCGCCGGTGTCGTGCTCGGGCCATCACGCGTTCCGCGCGGGCGGTGGTCCTCCTCGGGAGCGGCCGACGGCTCGCCGTGCGGCGGTCGCGACGATCGTGTCGGCCAGCTGCTCGGGTGCGTCGACGGGGACGAGGTGGCCGCTGTCCGGGAGCAGGACCTCCACGAGGTCCGGCGCGACGCGTTCGAGCTGGCGTGCGGGAGCGTCCTGGACGGGCGACGCGCCGACCGCCGTGACCGGCATCGTGAGGGTGCCGCTCTCGGACCACGCCCGGTTCGCCGCGGCGTTGCTCGGCATCGCCCGGTAGTGCTCGAACGCCGCTCGCAGCCGGCCGGGCCCCGTGTACGCGGCCACGAGCGTGTCGGCGAGGTCGTCGGGGACGCCCGTGCGTGACCCGATGCCGAGGAAGAAGCGCACGTAGCGGTCCTCGGCGCCGGCGACGACGTCCTCGGCGAGGCCACCGGGCGCCTGGTGGAAGCCGAACCACCAGGGTCCGCCGCCGCCGGCGACGAACGTCTCGGCGCCGGGCAGACCGCCCACGACCGCCTCGACGACGGTGAGGCTGGAGACGCGGTCGGGACGGCTCGTCGCCAGGGCGAAGGCCACCGCGGCTCCGAGGTCGAGGCCGACCACGTGCGCGGCCGGCAGGCCCAGCGCGTCGAGCAGGGCGGCCTGGTCCGCGGCGAGGGTGGCGGCGTCGTACCCGTCGACGAGGACCTCGCTCGAGCCGAGGCCGCGCAGGTCGGGGGCGACCACCTGGTGGCCCGCTGCGACGAGGAGCGGCGTGACGGTCCTCCAGATGGCGTTCGTGTGGGGGAAGCCGTGGAGCAGCAGGATCGGTGGGCCGCTGCCCGTCGTCGTGACGGCGACCTGGAGGTCGCGCAGCTGCACGACCTCGACCTCGCTGGTCTCGTGAGTGGTGCTGCCCATCGCTCCGCCCTTCGTGGTTACCATCGGTGACCTGATGACGTTAGGAGACCGCTCGCGATGGGACAAGAAGGCACCTCGGGGGAACCTGGTCACCTCCCGGTGACCGTGGACGGCCAGGGGGACCTCTTCGACGCCGGGTGCCCGACCCGGCACCTGCTCGACCGCGTCGGGTCGAAGTGGACCGTGATGGTCGTGCTGCTCCTGGCCGAGGCGGACTCCGTCCGGTTCTCGGCGCTGCGCCGGCAGATGGCGGGGGTCTCGCAGAAGATGCTGTCGCAGACGTTGCGCCAGCTCGGGAGCGACGGCCTGGTGAGCCGACGGGTCGACGGGACCGTGAGCCCGCCGGCGGTGCACTACGCGCTGACGCCGCTGGGCTCGACGCTGGTCCCGGTGCTCGGGGCACTCAAGCAGTGGGCCGAGGACCACATGGGCGAGGTCGACGCGTCGCTCAGGGGACCAGGTAGCGGTACCGGTGGTGCGTGACGAAGCCGTACGGGGCGTAGAGCGCGAGCGCCGCGTGGTTGTCGGGCATGGTCTGCAGGTACACGCGGGTCGCGCCGCGCTCGTGCGCCCACGCGAGGCTGGTCCGCACGACGGCGTCGGCGAGACCGCGTCGGCGGTGCTCCGGGAGCGTCTCGACGGCGGCCACGCCGGCCCACTCGCCGGTCACCACGACCCGTCCGACGGCCGCCGCAGGCACGCCGTCGTCGGCGACCTCGACGAAGCCGACGGTGCGCGGTCCCTCCAGCACCCGTCGCGCGGCCTCCACGTCGTCGACCCGGCCGTAGCGCGACAGCCAGGCGTCCGACGCCCGCGCCGTCACGGTCGCCCGGTGATCGGGCTGCGGGGCGTCGTGCAGGTCGGCCACCTGCACGACGGCACCGCCCAGGTAGTCGGTGCGTGCCGTCCAGCCCGCCGCGAGGAAGCGGCGCTCCCACGCGGAGTCGACGACCACCTGCGCCTGCGGCTCCAGGCCCCGTGACGTGTAGAAGTCGAGCACCACGGCGAGCGCCTCGGCGTCGGGCCGTCCCGGGTCGCCCACGACGGCGACGGAGTTCGCGCGTCCCGTGAACGCCCCGGCGGCGCGCAGCTCCCACCCACCGAGCGACACCGACTCGGGGGCGGGCCACCCGCGCGAGGTGATCCGGACGAGCTCGTCGACGTCGACGTCGAGGGCGCGACGGGTGCGGGCGGGACGGTCCGGGACCACCTTGAGCGCGACGACGCGGTCGGCGGCCACGGACGTCTCGGACCCGTCGCGACGCTGCACGACGAGCCCGGTCGGGTCGGCCGCGACGACGCGACCGACGACGTCGGTGGCGCTCCCGTCGGCGAGCCGGTGCCGCACGGTGACCCGTCGGCCGAGGAGCTCCTGGAGGTCTGCCACGACGCCACCGTCTCATGAGGCATACCTCAGTACGGCGCCCCGTCGAGCAGGCGGGATACTGGGACGGTCCGCCACCGACCAGGGCGGACCAGCGTTGCCGTCGAAGGAGCCGTCGTGACCTACGTGATCGCCCAGCCGTGTGTGGACGTCAAGGACCGCGCGTGCGTGGACGAGTGTCCCGTCGACTGCATCTACGAGGGCAAGCGGATGCTCTACATCCACCCCGACGAGTGCGTCGACTGCGGTGCCTGCGAGCCGGTGTGCCCGGTCGAGGCCATCTTCTACGAGGACGACACCCCGTCGGAGTGGAAGGAGTACTACGACGCGAACGTGAACTTCTTCGACGACCTCGGCTCGCCGGGTGGTGCCGCGAAGATGGGCGTGATCGACAAGGACCACGCCTTCATCGCCGCGCTGCCCCCGCAGAACCAGGAGTGACGACGGGGCCCTCCAGCGGGGCCCGACCCCTGGGCCCTGCCCGCCGCGTCACCCCCGAGGCCACCTGCGAAGGAGCGTCCTGATGGACCGACCCCGTCTCTCCTCCCGCTTCCCCGACTTCCCGTGGGACACCCTGGCCGACGCCAAGCAACGCGCGCACGCGCACCCCGACGGCATCGTCGACCTCTCCATCGGGACGCCGGTCGACCCCACGCCGTCGGTCGCGCGTGAGGCGCTCGCCGCAGCCTCGGACGCGCCGGGCTACCCGACGGTCGCGGCGCTCGAGGCCGTGCGCCAGGCGGCCGTCGACTGGCTCGAGCGTCGACTCGGGGTCACCGGGCTCTCGACCGACCAGGTGCTACTGACGGTCGGCTCGAAGGAGCTCATCGCCAACCTGCCGTCGCAGCTCGCGCTCGGACCGGCCGACACCGTCGTGCTGCCGTCGCTCGCGTACCCCACCTACGAGGTCGGTGCCCGCTTCGCCGGTGCCCGCGTCGTGCTCGGCGACCCGGTCGCGGACGGCCTCACCGACGTGCCGGCGCTCGTGTACGTGAACTCCCCGGCGAACCCGCACGGCGAGGTGCTGTCGGCCGAGCACCTGCGCGCGGTCGTCCGCTGGTGCCGCGAGCGGGGCGCACTGCTGGTCTCCGACGAGTGCTACGCCGACTTCGGCTGGGAGCGCGAGCCGGTCTCCGTGCTGCACCCCGACGTCTGCGAGGGCAGCCACGACGGCCTGCTCGCCGTGCACTCGACGTCGAAGCGCTCGAACCTCGCGGGCTACCGCGCCGGCTTCGTCGCCGGTGACGCGGCGGTCGTCGCCGAGCTGCTGGCCGTCCGCAAGCACCTCGGCTTCATGCTGCCGACCCCGGTGCAGCAGGCCTTCGCCGCCGCGATCGCCGACGACGAGCACGTCGTCCTGCAGCGTCGTCGCTACGCCGAGCGTCGCGACGCGCTCCGCAGGGCGCTGGAGTCGGCCGGCTTCACCATCACCCACTCCGAGGGCTCCCTGTACCTGTGGGCCACGCGGGGGGAGGGCTGCCGCGACACCGTCGCCTGGCTCGCGGAGCGCGGCATCCTCGTCGCCCCCGGCGACTTCTACGGCGAGCGCGGCGCCCAGCACGTGCGCGTGGCCTTCACCGCCACCGACGAGCGCGTCGCCGCCGCCGTCGCCCGCCTCACCGAGTCCTGACGGTTTACCACGGTCCCGTGGTAAACGTCGTCCTCCCTCGGGAAGCTTGCCGCGGGAGGAGGAGGTCTACCACGGGACCGTGGTAAACCGCTGAGAACGGCTGGGCGTCAAGATCGCGTCAAGACGCGTCAGGGGGTCGTCAGGAGCAGCTTCGCGGGGTGGGGACGGGTGTGGGGTGGGGGCATGTCCCTCGTCACCGCACTCCAGCTGCTCGGCGTCGCTGCCCTGCTGGTCTACCTCGTCGTGGCCCTCGTGCGGCCCGACCGGTTCTGAGCCGCCCATGTCCGACACCGTCTCCGGCCTGCTGACCATCGCGGCGCTGCTGACCCTGCTCGCCGTGGTCTACGTCCCGCTCGGCGACTACATGGCGCGCGTGTTCACCTCGACCCGGCACCTGCGCGTCGAGCGTGCGCTCTACCGGGTCGGCGGCATCGACCCCGACGCCGAGCAGAGCGCCCGCGGGTACGTGCTGAGCCTGGTCGCGTTCTCCGTCGTCGGCATCGTCCTGCTCCTGGCGATCCTCCTCGGGCAGGCCGCGCTCCCGTGGGACCGCGGCCTGCCCGGGATGCCCTGGGACATGGCCCTCAACACCGCGGTCTCCTTCGTCACCAACACCAACTGGCAGTCCTACGCCGGCGAGTCGACCCTCGGCTTCGCGGCCCAGGCGCTCGGTCTGACGGTGCAGAACGTCGTCTCGGCCGCCGTCGGCCTCGCCGTCGCGGTCGCGTTGGTCCGCGGCTTCACGCGGGCGGAGTCGAGCACCCTCGGCAGCTTCTGGGTCGACCTCGTCCGGGGCACCGTCCGCGTCCTGCTCCCGCTGGCGCTGGTCGCGGCGGTGCTGCTCCTGCTCGCCGGCGTCGTGCAGAACCTCTCCGACGTCACGGTGCGCGCCCTCGGCGGCGGCACGCAGGTCGTGCCCGGCGGGCTCGTCGCCAGCCAGGAGGCGGTCAAGCAGCTCGGCACGAACGGCGGCGGCTTCTTCAACGCGAACTCCGCGCACCCGTTCGAGAACCCGACGGCGCTGACCAACCTGCTGCAGGTCTTCCTCCTGCTGGTGGTGCCCGTGTGCCTGACCCGCACCTTCGGGACGCTGGTCGGCTCGCGGCGCCAGGGCCTGGTGCTGCTCGGCGCGATGGGCGTGCTGTGGGCCGGCGCCCTCGCCGTGACGACGTGGGCCGAGGTCAGCGGCCAGGGCCAGGCCGCTCAGGCTGCCGGCGCCGCGATGGAGGGCAAGGAGACCCGCTTCGGGGAGTGGGCGTCGGCGCTGTTCGCCGTGTCGACGACCGGCACGTCGACGGGGGCCGTCAACGCGTCCCACGACTCGATGTCGCCGCTCGGCGGCGGCACCGTGATGGCGCACATGATGCTCGGCGAGGTCTCGCCCGGCGGCGTCGGCTCCGGTCTCTACGGCATCCTCGTCGCAGCGATCCTCGCCGTCTTCGTGGCCGGCCTGATGGTCGGGCGGACCCCCGAGCTGCTCGGCAAGAAGATCGGCTCGCGGGAGATGACGTACGTCGCGCTCTACACGCTCGTCGTCCCCGCCCTCGTGCTCGTCGGGATCGGCACCGCCATCGCGCTGCCGTCGACGGTCGACGCCATGGGCAACCCGGGAGGCCACGGCTTCTCCGAGGTCGTCTACGCGTTCACGTCGGCCGCGAACAACAACGGCAGCGCGTTCGGCGGCATCACGGTCACGTCGACGTTCTTCCAGCTGACTCTCGCCGCGGCGATGCTGCTCGGCCGGTTCGTGCCGATCGTGCTCGTCGTGCTGCTCGCCGGCTCGCTGGCCCGCCAGCGTCGGGTGCCGACCACGGCAGGGACCCTGCCCACCGCGACCCTCCTCTTCGGCGGTCTGGTGGTTGGTGTCGTGCTGCTCGTCTCCGCCCTCACCTTCTTCCCGACCCTCGCCCTCGGCCCCGTGGCCGAGGCCCTGACAGGAGCCTCGCGATGACCCGCACCTCCGCTGCCACGCCGCTGTCGCGGCAGCTCGTCCAGCAGCTCCCCGCGGCGCTGCGCAAGCTCGATCCCCGCCATCTGTGGCGCAGCCCGGTCATGTTCGTCGTGTGGATCGGCTCCCTCGTCACGACGGTGTCGGCGGTCGTCGACCCGAGCGTCTTCGCGGTCGCCATCGCGGTCTGGCTCTGGCTCACGGTCGTGTTCGGCAACCTCGCCGAGGCCGTCGCCGAGGGCCGCGGCAAGGCGCAGGCCGACTCGCTGCGCGCGGCACGCACCGACGTCACCGCCCGCCGGGTGGCTGCCGACGGCAGCGAGTCGGTCGTGGCGGGCACGGAGCTGACGGTGGGCGACCTCGTGCGGGTCAGCGCCGGCGAGGTGATCCCCGGCGACGGCGACGTCGTGGAGGGCGTCGCGACCGTGGACGAGTCGGCCATCACCGGGGAGTCCGCGCCGGTCGTCCGCGAGGCCGGCGGGGACCGCTCGGCCGTCACGGGTGGCACGCGGGTCCTGTCCGACGAGATCGTCGTGCGGATCACCGCCGCGCCCGGCGAGACCTTCCTCGACCGGATGATCTCCCTGGTCGAGGGGGCCGAGCGTCGCAAGACGCCCAACGAGATCGCGTTGTCGATCCTGCTCGTGAGCCTCACGATCATCTTCCTGCTCGCCGTCGTCACCATCTCCCCGATGGCCGACTACGCGGGCGCGCCCCAGCCCACGGTGGTGCTGGTCGCGCTGCTCGTGTGCCTGATCCCCACCACGATCGGGGCGCTGCTGTCGGCCATCGGCATCGCCGGCATGGACCGTCTGGTGCGGGTGAACGTGCTCGCGATGTCGGGCCGTGCGGTCGAGGCGGCCGGCGACGTCAGCACGTTGCTGCTCGACAAGACCGGCACGATCACCTACGGCAACCGCCGGGCGTCGCGCTTCGTGCCCGCCGAGGGGGTCACGCTGGCGGAGCTGACGGAGGCCGCGCGCATCGCGTCACTGGCCGACCTGACGCCGGAGGGTCGCTCCATCGTCGACCTCGCCGTCGCCGACACCGGTGCCAGAGGCACGGGCGCCCCGCTGCCTGCCGGCGCCGAGCCGGTCGAGTTCACCGCCCAGACCCGCATGTCGGGCGTCGACCTGCCCGACGGACGCGAGCTGCGCAAGGGTGCCGGGAGCGCCGTCGAGGCCTGGACCGGCGTCGGGCTCCCCGCGGAGGTCGGGGCGGCCGGGTACGAGATCTCGATGTCCGGCGGCACGCCCCTGCTCGTGGCCGAGCGTCGCGCCGGGGCCACCCGCGTGCTCGGCGTCGTCCACCTCAAGGACGTCGTCAAGGAGGGCATGGTCGAGCGGTTCACCGAGCTGCGACGCATGGGGATCCGCACGGTGATGGTCACCGGCGACAACGCCCTGACGGCGCGGGCGATCGCCGCCGAGGCCGGCGTCGACGACGTGCTCGCGGAGGCGACCCCCGAGGACAAGATGCGGCTCATCCGCGAGGAGCAGTCCGGCGGCCGCCTCGTGGCCATGACCGGCGACGGCACCAACGACGCGCCCGCGCTCGCGGCGGCCGACGTCGGCGTCGCGATGGCCTCCGGCACGTCGGCGGCGAAGGAGGCCGGCAACATGGTCGACCTCGACTCCGACCCGACGAAGCTCATCGACGTGGTGCGCATCGGCAAGCAGCTGCTCATCACGCGCGGCGCACTCACGACGTTCTCCATCGCCAACGACCTCGCCAAGTACTTCGCGATCGTGCCGGCCATGTTCGTGACGGCGTACCCGTCGCTCGATGCGCTCAACGTCATGCGGCTGGCCACGCCGGAGTCGGCGATCCTCTCGGCCGTCATCTTCAACGCGCTCGTCATCGTGGGGCTCATCCCGGTGGCCCTCAAGGGCGTGCGCAGCCGGGCCGCCGACGCCGCGAGCGTCCTGCGGCGCAACCTGCTCGTGTTCGGCGCGGGCGGCGTCGTCGTCCCGTTCGTCGGCATCAAGCTCATCGACCTGCTCGTCTCCCAGATCCCAGGAATCAGGTGACCGTCGTGATCCGCGACCTCCTGCGCCAGTCCCTCGCCGCCGTCCGCGTGCTGCTCGTGCTCACGGTGCTGCTCGGCGTCCTCTACCCGGCCGCCGTGTGGGCCGTGGGCCGGGCGGTGCCCGACCGGGCCGACGGCAGCCTGCTGCGGGTCGACGGCGTCGCCGTCGGCTCCCGGCTCCTCGGCCAGACCTTCGAGGGCGCGCAGTGGTTCCACCCGCGCCCGTCGGCCAACGACCACGACGGCCTCGCGTCGGCACCGTCGAACCTCGGGCCCTCGAACCCCGACCTTCTCGCGGCGATCCGCGAGCGACGAGCCGCCGTGGCGCGCGAGGACGGCGTGCCGCCGTCGGCCGTGCCCGCCGACGCCCTGACCGCGTCGGGGTCCGGGCTCGACCCCGACATCAGCCCCGCCTACGCGGCGCTGCAGGTGCCGCGGGTCGCCCGGGAGCGCGGACTCGACGAGGAGACCGTGCGCCGCCTCGTGGCCGAGGCCACCTCCGGACGCCAGCTCGGCTTCCTCGGCGAGCCCACGGTGAACGTCCTCGAGCTGAACGCGAGCCTGTCGGGTGCAGACTGAGGCTGTGCAGACGGTCCAGACGCGGGGCGACGCCACGCCCGAGCACGGGCGCGGGTGCCTGCGGGTCTACCTCGGCGCCGCACCCGGCGTCGGCAAGACCTACAGGATGCTCGACGAGGGGTGTCGGCGGGCGGCGCGCGGCACCGACGTCGTCGTCGGGATCGTCGAGACGCACGGCAGGGCGTTGACGCAGGAGCGGATCGGCGGGCTCGAGGTGGTGCCCCGGCGCACCGTCGTCCACGGTGCGACGACCCTGACCGAGCTCGACGTCGACGCGGTGCTGGCCCGGGCGCCTCAGGTGTGCCTCGTCGACGAGCTCGCGCACACCAACGCGCCAGGGTCGGGGCACGTGAAGCGTTGGCAGGACGTCGACCAGCTGCTCGCAGCGGGCATCGACGTCGTCACGACCGTGAACGTGCAGCACCTCGAGTCGCTCAACGACGTCACCGAGGCGATCACCGGCGTCCGCCAGCGCGAGACCGTGCCTGATGCGTTCGTGCGCTCGGCGGAGGCCATCGAGCTGGTCGACATGAGCCCGTCGGCGCTGCGCCGCCGCCTGGCCCACGGGAACGTCTACCCGGCCGAGCGCGTCGACGCCGCGCTGTCGCAGTTCTTCCGCGAGGGCAACCTCGCCGCGCTGCGCGAGCTGGCCCTGCTCTGGCTCGCCGAGCGGGTCGACGAGGGCCTCGAGCGCTACCGGGCGCGCCACGAGATCGAGGCCACGTGGGCGACGCGCGAGCGGATCGTCGTGGGCGTCACGGGTGGTCCGGAGTCGGAGCCGCTGATGCGCCGAGCGGCGCGGATCGCGTCGCGCGGGTCGGCTCCGTCGGGCGACGGCGGGGCGCCCTGGACGGCGCTCTACGTGTCCCGCGGCGACGGCCTGCGCCAGACCGGCCCGGACCGGCTCGAGGAGCTGCGCACGACGGCGCAGGAGCTGGGCGGCGGCTTCCACACGGTGGTCGGCGACGACGCCGCAGGCGCCATCCTCGACTTCGCGCGGGCCCGCAACGCGACCCAGGTGCTCATCGGGGCCAGCCGGCGCGGGCGGCTGTCGACGCTGCTGCGCCCGGGCATCGGCGAGACGATCGTGTCCGAGTCCGGCGACATCGACGTGCACATCGTCACGCACGACGAGGCCCGTCGGCGCCAGGCCCGGGTGCGCGAGGAGTCGGCGCTCGGCCGACGCCGGACGTGGGCAGGCTTCGCCGTGGCGCTGCTCGGCCCGTTCGTGCTGGCAGGCCTGCTGCTCGCCACGCGTGACCTCCACGGGCTGCCCACCGAGGCCATGCTGTTCATGGTCCTGGTCATCGGCACCGCCCTCGTGGGTGGTCTGCGGCCGGCCGTCGTGGCGGCGTTCGTCAGCGGCGGCGTGCTGAACTACTTCTTCACCCCGCCCGTGCAGACGCTGCGCATCGCCACGGGCGAGAACGCGGTGGCGGTCGTCCTCTTCGTCGTGGTCGGCATGTCGGTCGCGCTCGTCGTCGACCGGGCGGCCCGGCTCGCCGGTCTCGCCGGCAGGGCCCGGGCGGAGGCCGACAGCCTGAGCGTGCTCGCGCACCAGCTCGTGCACGCGGGGAACGACCTGCGCCGCCTCCTGCGCACCACCGTCGAGCTGTTCGGCGTCGACGGCGCCCAGCTGTGCACGACCGACGGCCGCGTGCTGGGGGAGCACGGCGTGACGTCCGGTCCGGAGCGGACGGTGCCGGTGGGCGACGAGCACGTGCTCGTGCTGTGGGGGTCGGCGGGCGACGCCGTGGAGGAGTCGTTGCTGGCCGCCGTCGTCGCCCACGCGACGGTGCTGGTGGAGCGTCGCGCGGCCGTGGCGCTCAAGGCCGAGCGACGGGTGCTGGCCGAGACCGCGCGCACGCGCACCGCCCTCCTCGCCGCCGTGTCCCACGACCTGCGCACGCCGCTGGCGGCGGTCAAGGCGGCGGTGAGCAGCCTGCGCGACCCGGGCGTCGACTGGTCCGACCAGGACCGTGCCGACCTGCTCGAGACCATCGAGGACGGCGCCGACCGGCTCGACGCGCTCGTGGTCGACCTGCTCGACATGAGCCGGCTGCAGACCGGGGCCGTCGTGGCCCGCTCCGAGGCCGTCGACGTGCTGTCGGTGGCCCAGCGGGCCGCCGCAGGGACGCCCACGGTGCTCGAGGTGCCCGACGACCTCCCGGAGGCGCGCGCCGACACCGCGCTGCTCGAGCGGGTGCTCGCCAACGTCGTCGAGAACGCCCACAAGCACGCTGCGGGCTCGACGGTGCGGGTCGACGCGACCGCCACGCGCGAGCACGTCGTGGTGCGCGTGGTCGACGGAGGACCTGGCGTGCCGGAGCACCGCCGGGCGCAGATGTTTGAGCCGTTCCAGCGTCTCGGCGACGTCCCGCGCGGCGCCGGTGTCGGGCTGGGTCTCGCCGTCGCCCGCGGCCTCACGGAGGCGATGGGCGGACGTCTCACCGCCGAGGACACCCCCGGCGGCGGGCTCACGCTCGTGGTCGAGCTGCCCAGGGAGGGCTCCACGACGCTGACGACGGAAGGCGAGGACGCATGACGGTGGTGCTGGCGGTCGACGACGACGCGGCGATCCTGCGGACCTTGGGCATCGCGATGCGCGCGCGGGGCTACGAGGTCGAGACGGTGGCGGACGGCCGGTCCGCGCTGCAGTCGCTCACCGAGCGGGTGCCGGACGTCGTCCTGCTCGACCTGGGCCTGCCCGACCTCGACGGCACGCAGGTGCTGCGCAGGATCCGCGAGACCTCGCAGGTGCCCGTGGTCGTCCTGTCGGCGCGTCACGAGTCCGACGACAAGGTGGAGGCACTCGACCTCGGGGCCGACGACTACGTGACGAAGCCGTTCGGCATGGAGGAGCTCCTGGCGCGCGTCCGGGCGGCGCTGCGCCGGGCCGCGCCCTCGCGGGCTCCCGTCGTGACGGTGGGCGACCTGGTGCTCGACGTCGAGGACCGCCGGGCCACCCGGGCCGGCGAGCCGGTGCACCTCACGCCGACGGAGTGGAAGATCGTCGAGGTCCTGGCGCGGGCGGAGGGACGCCTCGTGCGCCAGACGACTCTCCTGACGGAGGTGTGGGGGCCGACCTACGAGCGGGAGACGCACTACCTGCGGGTCTACCTCGCGCAGCTGCGTCGCAAGCTCGAGGACGACCCCGCGCACCCGCGCATGCTGATCACCGACCCTGGCCTGGGCTACCGGCTGCTGTCCGACCTGTCCTGACGCGATCCTGACGCGGCGCCTCCTGGATCCTTGACGCGTCCCGGGCGCAGGCTCTGAGCATGACCACCGCACCCGACCACCGTCCCGTCCCCGCCGCACCCGCCGACGAGCCGCGACCTCCGCACACGCTGCAGGAGAGCCTGGAGCGGTTCGGCGGCGCGTGGCTGGCGGCCGGCGTGACGACCGTGGTCGGGGCGGTGGCCGTGACGGCGCGTGTCGTCGTCGGGTGACGTCTCAGTCGAGGTCGTCGCTGCGCACGAGCCGACGCCGCACCGACAGCAGGTCGACGTCGGGCCGTGAGGCGAGGAGCCGTTCGGCACGGTCGAGCAGCGCGTCGGCGTGGGCGTGGTCGCCCGACGTCAGGGCCACGCCCACGACCGTGCGTCGGTAGAGGTCGGTGTGCCCGACCTCGGCCACGGACACGTCGAGCGCCCGTTTCAGCTCGGCCACGACGGGTCGCACGACCGCGCGCTTCTGCTTCAGTGTGTGCACGTCGCCGAGGAGCAGCTCGGCCTCGAGCCACCCGACCCACATGGCTGCCACGGCGCTCAGGCGCGGGTGGCCCGCAGCTCCTCGACGAGCGTCGGCCGCGTCGGCTGCCAGCCCAGCGAGCGCGCCTTGGCGCCGCTCGCCTGCTGGTCGAGCAGCAGCGCGTCGCCGAAGGCCTCGCCGAGCCGCTCGTGCACGGTCTCGACCGAGGTGCCCGCGACGGCGTCGGCGAGCGCGAGTCCGAGGTCGCGGACGCTGGGGGAGTGACCGCTGACGCCGAGCAGGCGTCCGTGGCCGGAGCCGCTCGCGACGACCAGCGCGTACAGGTCGGCCAGGTCGTCGACGTGGATCGTGGTCCAGTGCTGCTCGCCCGAGCCGATCAGCTCGAGCGCGCCCTCACCGGTGCGGGGCGCAGCCACGAGCTGCTGGGGGATGCCCTGGCCCGGAGCGTGCACGATGCCGGGCTGCACGACGGTGGCCCGGACCGAGGAGTCGAGCAGCCGGTCCTCGCGCGCCCGGCGCCAGGCGGTGATGGCGGGCGCGTCGTAGGGCGTCTCCTCGTCGAGGTCGGCGCCGGAGCCGTAGGTCCAGACCCCTCCGGTGTGCACGAACGGCTTGTCGGTGCCGCCGAACGCCTCGACCGCGGCGTCGACGACGGCGTCGTCCATGGTCGCGGACGTCGCGTCGCCGGGGGCGGCGGTGTGCACGCCGGCGTCGTGCTCGCGCAGCTGGGCCGCCAGCCAGGCGCTGTCGAACAGGTCGCCCTGGAGCGGCGTGGCGCCCGCGGCGGCGACGGTCTCCCCGGAGCTCTCGCTCCGGACGACGGCGGTGACGGCGTGGCCGTCGTCGACGAGGCGGCGCAGCACGGCTGCACCCACGAACCCGGTTCCCCCGGTGAGCAGGATCTTCATGGGGTCGTCAACCGTGACGCTCCGCGTGGTGTTCCGGAGTGTCCGCTCCGTGGACGGTCAGCCGAGGATCTCCATGAGCCAGTGCTCCTTCTTCTTCGGCTTGCGGTAGCGGTCGTCGCGGTACCGGTCGTCGGGGCGGTACCGGTCGTCGCGGTCGCGGTCGGGGCGACGCTCGTCGCGCGGCGCGGGGGCTGCGGGGGCGTCGGCCGTGGCGCGGTCGAGGATCTTGTCGAGCTCGCCGCGGTCGAGCCAGACGCCCCGGCACTCGGGGCAGTAGTCGATCTCGACGCCGGCGCGCTCGCTCATGGTCAGGGTGGAACCGTCGGTGGGACACTTCATGGTGGGACCTCCTGCGTCGACAACGTGCCGCGCGCCGCGTCGGTTCCCCTGGCTCGCGGCCGGTCCCGCAGGACGTGGAGAAGGCCCCGACCGTGGTGGTCGAGGCCTTCTGTCTGGTACACCCCCACGGACTCGAACCGTGAACCCGCTGATGAAGAGTCAGGTGGTCTGTCGAGGGGGTCTTGGGGCTGGGGGCGTTCGGTCCTGCTGGACGTGGAGAAGGCCCCGACCGTGGTGGTCGAGGCCTTCTGTCTGGTACACCCCCACGGACTCGAACCGTGAACCCGCTGATGAGGAGTCGGCTGGTGTGTCGAGGGAGTCTTGGGGGCTGTCCGGACGTGGAGAAGGCCCCGACCGTGGTGGTCGAGGCCTTCTGTCTGGTACACCCCCACGGACTCGAACCGTGAACCCGCTGATTAAGAGTCAGCTGCTCTGCCAATTGAGCTAGGGGTGCTCGCGCTCAGAGAACATTACCAGCAGGGGTCCGGGAGCCGAAATCGGGGTCAGTGGCCGAGCAGCTCGAGGAGGGCGTGGGCGGCGTTGTGGCCGGCGATGCCGCTCACGGCGCCGCCGCGTCGGGCGCCGCTGCCGCACAGCAGGATCCGGTCGTGGGCGGTCGCGACGCCCCACCGCTGCGCGGGGGTCTCGGCGGGCTCGTCGTCCTCGAGCCAGGGCCACGCGAGGTCGCCGTGGAAGATGTGTCCGCCGGGCATGGCGAGGGCCTGCTCGACGTCGGCGGGCGTCTTGACCTCCACGCCGATCACGAGCGGCTCCAGGGGCTCGGCTAGGTGCGCGTCGATCGCGGTGAGGAACCGCCGGTACTCGCGCTCGGCGGCCCCCTCGTCGAGCAGGTTCTCGTAGGGGGTGTGCAGGCCGAACC
The DNA here is from genome assembly GCF_024124745.1 of Aeromicrobium sp. CnD17-E. Lineage (GTDB taxonomy): Bacteria > Actinomycetota > Actinomycetes > Propionibacteriales > Nocardioidaceae > Aeromicrobium. The sequence goes on along the minus strand of NZ_JAMXRU010000004.1, from coordinate 12,737 downwards.
AGGTGAGGGTCTGGGCGTCGGTCGCCGCCAGCTCGGGTCCGAGGATCGACCGGTCGGTGAGCGTGTGGCAGTACAGCTCGCCCGACGCAAACGGCTGCTCCCCACGCTCGGCCGCGGCGTGCAGGGCCTCGACCTGGCTCATGGCCTCGTCGACGTGGAACGTGCCGGCGAACGCGACCGTCGGGTCGTCGCCGGAGCGCAGCCGGGGCAGGCGCGAGACGAGCAGGTTGATCTTGAGCTGGGAGCCGGACGGCCGGGGCACGCCGGCCTGGTCGCCGGGCCACAGCAGCGCGTCGAGGGCGTGCGGCGCGATGCCGCTGAGCGCGTACGCGGCGCTGACGTGCAGGTGCCCGTCGTCGTCGACGGCGTCGACGACGACACCGGCCTCCTCGCCAGGGTCGCCGCAGTCGCACGCCTCGCGCTCCTCGAGCTGCTTGACGCGGGTCACCGTGACCCCCGTGAGGATGCGGACCCCGGCCTCCCGCGCCACGCGCTCCAGCTCGCCGGTCACCGCACCCATCCCGCCGACCGGCACCCGCCACTCGCCCGTCCCGTTGCCCACGAGGTGGTACAGGAAGCAGCGGTTCTGCACCAGGGACGGGTCGTGCAGCGACGCGAAGGTGCCGATGAGCCCGTCGGTGCCGACCACGCCGCGCACGACGTCGTCGGCGAAGCGACGCTCCAGCGTCTCGCCCAGCGGTCGCTCGACCACGTCCGTCCAGACGGGCTGGCCGGTGGCGGGCCCGAGGTCGCCGGCCAGGGGGAGCGGCCGCAGCAGCGTGGGCGCGACGGCAGCGGCCAGTCCGCCGACCTCGCCGTAGAACGCCTGCCAGGCCTCGAAGGCGTCGTCGTCGCCGGTGAGGGCGCGGAAGGACGCCCGCGTGGCGTCGCCCTCGTCGGTCTCGACGAGCAGCCCGCGTGGCTCGCCGTCACGCTCGTAGGGCGTGTAGGAGGCGGTGGCGCGCGAGCGCAGCTCCAGGTCCAGCCCGAGCTCCTTCACGAGGGCCTCGGGCATGAGGCTGACGAGGTAGGAGTAGCGCGAGAGCCGCGCGTCGTGCTCGGGGAACGTCCGGGCGCTGACGGCCGCGCCGCCGACGTGGTCGAGCCGCTCGAGCAGCACGACGTCGAGGCCCGCCCGGGCCAGGTAGGTGGCGGCGACGAGCGCGTTGTGGCCTCCGCCGAGCACCACGACGTCGGCCGTCTCCTCCCGCGACTCCCTGACCTCGCTCGAGGGCACCGCGTACCAGCCCGACCCCTCGGGCTGCGTGAACCACCTGCTCGTCATGGCGCCACTCTGGCAGAACGGGAGCCGTGCCCGCGCAGGGTCGGTGTCAACCCTGGCAGAACAGCTGCCCGTACGGCCCGGCCGACGAGCGCCGCTCCGTGACCCTGCCGTCGACCGTGATCGTGCACGTGATCGTCGCGCCGCTCGGGCCGGCCTGCATGAACATCTGCGCGTAGTCGGGCCGGCCGTACACGAGCGTGCTCATCGACCACGACGTCCCGACGCCGGTGGCCGTGCCGCTGGGTCGGTCGCGGCTGGTCGGCACGAGGTAGCCGACGACGCCGATCGGCTCGCTCGACGTCGCACTCAGGGTGATGCGCCGGGCGCGGACGCTGAAGGTGCCGCCACTGCCGGGGAGCCCGGCAGGCTCCTGCAACCCGGTCACCGAGCGGGGAGCGAGCCCCGCGGGTTCCTCCTCGGGGTCGGAGGCCGCGGCCGACATCGACGGCGACGGCGTGGCACGGCTCAGCCCAGGACGCTCGACGCCCTGGTCGTCGGCGGCTGCAGCGTCGCGACCGCTCGCGCCGGACCCGCCCATCGGCACGAGCAGGGCGGCCAGCAGCGCGAGCCCTGCCAGGATCCCCACCGCCACGAAGGGGTGCCGTCGTATCGCCTCCACGGCTGCACAACGAGGGAGGGGGCCCCGAGTTAGGCCGCGCGCACTGGCGCAGCGCCTCCCAGGGCGCAGCGTGGAGGGGTCTCTGTTTGACTGGAGGCATGCGCCCCGTCCCTCTCTCGCCCCACGCCCGCCAGGCCGCCCTCGACGCGATGGAGGCCGCCCCGCTCGACGTCCTGGTGATCGGGGGAGGTGTCGTCGGCGCCGGCGCCGCCCTGGACGCCGCCACGCGTGGTCTCTCGGTCGGTCTGGTCGAGGCCCGCGACTTCGCGTCGGGCACGTCGAGCCGGTCCAGCAAGCTGATGCACGGTGGCCTGCGCTACCTGGAGATGCTCGACTTCCGGCTCGTCGCCGAGGCGTTGAAGGAGCGGGGACTGAACCTGCAGAAGCTCGCCCCCCACCTCGTGCAGGAGGTGGCGTTCCTCTACCCGCTGCAGCACCGCGGCTGGGAGCGCTTCTACGCCGGGTCCGGCGTCGCGCTCTACGACGCGATGAGCAAGGCGTCCGGCTACGGCAAGGGCGTCCCGCTGCACCGCCACCACACCCGCCGCGGGGCCCGCAAGATCTTCCCCGGTCTGCGCAAGGACGCGCTCGTCGGCGCGCTGCGCTACTACGACGCCCAGGTCGACGACGCCCGTCACACGATGTTCCTCGCCCGCACGTCCGCCGCCTACGGCGCGCACGTCGCCAGCCGGACCCGCGTCGTGGACCTGCTCCGCGAGGGCGGCCGCGTGGTCGGTGCCCGCCTCAAGGACCTCGAGTCCGGTCGCGAGCTCGACGTCCGGGCGTCCGTGGTGCTGAACGCCACCGGCGTCTGGACCGACGAGACGCAGGGGATGGCCGCCGAGCGCGGCCAGTTCCACGTGCGCGCCTCCAAGGGCATCCACCTCGTCGTGCCGCGCGACCGCATCCGGGGCGAGGGAGGGCTCATCCTGCGCACGGAGAAGTCCGTCTTGTTCGTCATCCCGTGGGGACGGCACTGGATCATCGGCACCACCGACACCGACTGGGACCTCTCGAAGGACCACCCGGCGGCCAGCCGTGACGACATCGACTACCTGCTCGAGCACGTCAACCGGGTGCTCGTCGAGCCGCTGACCCACGCCGACGTCGAGGGCGTCTACGCCGGGCTGCGACCGCTCCTGGCGGGCGAGGACGAGGCCACCAGCAAGCTCTCGCGCGAGCACGCCGTCTCCACCAGCGTCAAGGGCCTCGTGGTCATCGCCGGCGGCAAGTACACGACCTACCGCGTGATGGCCAAGGACGCCGTCGACGCGGCCGTCCACAGCATGACCCGCCAGCTCGACCGCGTCGTCCCGGCGTCGTGCACCGAGGACGTGCCGCTGCTCGGTGCCGACGGCTTCGAGGCGCTCTGGAACCAGCGGCACCGCCTGGCCGCCGACAGCGGACTCTCCGTCGCCCGCATCGAGCACCTGCTGCGACGCTACGGGTCCCTCGTCGTCGAGGTGCTCGACCTCGTCACGACCGATCCCTCGCTCGGCGAGCCGCTCGGTGGCGCCGACGACTACCTGCGCGCCGAGGTCGTCTACGGCACGACCCACGAGGGCGCGCGTCACCTCGACGACGTCATCGCCCGCCGCACCCGGATCTCCATCGAGACCTTCGACCGCGGCACCGAGGTGGCCCGCGAGGTCGCCGACCTCATGGGCGACGCGCTGGGGTGGACGGGCGAGCAGCGCGACGTCGAGGTCGAGCACTACCTCAAGCGGGTCGCCGCCGAGCGCGAGTCGCAGACCATGCCCGACGACGAGACCGCCGACGCCGCCCGCATGGGAGCTCCCGACGTCGTGCCGGTCGCCACCGCCGACACGCCGTGATGCACGACCCGCCGCCGGGCGCCCTCGACGACCTGGATGACGACCCGGGACCCTCGCCGCTCGTGCGGACGCTGCGTCCCGTGCTCATCACGGCCGTGCTCGCCGTCCTCGTCCTCGGCGGGTTCGCCCTCGCGTCGCACCTCTTCGGCGACACCCGCACGGAGACCGGCGAGCTCGACCTGGAGGGCTCCGGGCTCCTGAGACTGCAGGCCGGGCCGAGCGACGTGCGGATCGTCCAGGGCGACGTCACGGTCCCTCGCTACGTCGCCCGCGTCAGGAGCGGGCTGTTCGACACCCACTTCGAGGTCGAGCGCGTGGGCGGTGCGACCCGGCTCGAGGCCGCGTGCCGTCCGCTCCTGAGCCCCGGCTGCGGTGTCGACGTGACCATCACCGTCCCCGAGGGTACGGCCGTCGTTCTCCTCACCGGGGCCGGCGACGTCGACCTCTCGGGCCTCCAGGGCGCGGTGGCCGTGCGGACCGGCTCGGGCGACGTGGAGGCCGAGGGCCTGCGTACGCAGGACCTCACCGTCCGCACCGGGTCGGGCGACGTCGAGGCGACGTTCGACCGCGCACCCTTCGCCGTCAAGGTCGCCACCGGCAGCGGCGACGTCGACCTGGGCCTCCCGCAGGCCCGCACGCCCTACGCCGTCGACGCGCGCAGCGAGTCCGGCGAGGTCGACGACACCATCCCCGCCACCGACGCGCAGGACGCCCGCGTCGTGCGGGTCAGGACGCAGTCCGGTGACGTCGAGGTCGAGCTCGAGCTCGACGGGTCGTAGGGGCTGCGGGCTCAGCTCCTCGTCCGACCTGCTGGTGCGCTGCCTGCGGGGGTCTCGTGGCGCTGGTGCGCTGCCTCGGCTTTCGTCGGGTGTGGTCTCCGCAAGGGCCTCGACCGGGCGGCTGGCGGCCGCGCTGGTCTGGGATCTCGGGCTGCGGCTCCTGCTGGGGGCGCAAGGATCGGCGGTCGTGCGTGAGACTCCGAGGCTTCTGCGTTTGCCACGGGATCCCGTCACCAACGCAGAAGTGTTCGACCTCAGGCGCGCGAATGAAGAATCGTGGGTGCACTTTGGGGTGGGGTGGGCAGCGCTTCTTCCTTCGCGTGGAACGGTCCACGAGAAGGAAGCATCGTTGCCACGTCTGGCCCGCTCGGCGGTGGATCTGCAACCGCACAAGCGCTCCTGCGGTTGCAGATCCACCGATGGCAGGCGCAAACGCAGATTCTTGCCTCCTATGCGAGCCACAGCCCGAGAACCCGAGCCGCCGCCGGTCCCAGCCGCCCGGTCGAGGCCGTTGCGGATCGCAGGACGAGTCGAAGCCGCGCCGACGCAGCCCCACCCGAGCGACAAGCCACACCGACGCAGCCGCAGGTCGAGCGAGAACCGCCCCCGAACGCGACGACGCCCCCACCGCATGCGGTGGGGGCGTCGTGTGACTCGTCAGGGTGACGAGCTGAGATCAGATCGGGCGGATGTTGGCCGCCTGCAGGCCCTTCTGGCCCTGCTCGACGTCGAACTCGACCTTCTGGTTCTCCTCGAGCGAGCGGTAGCCGCTCGCCTGGATGGCGCTGAAGTGGGCGAAGACGTCCTCGCCGCCCTGGTCGGGGGCGATGAAGCCGAAGCCCTTGTCAGCGTTGAACCACTTCACAGTTCCGGTAGCCATGTGTCTCTCCTTCGGTGGTGCGCATGCGCGTGTCGCATGCGACGGGTGTCGCGACGCGCATCAACCGGGAGAAGCTGGAGCGACCGGGGGGACCCGGCGCGCTCGATCTTTCTGGCACAACTAACGCCTACAACTGACACCCACCCTACACGTCCGGACGAGGAGGACGCACCCCGTGCCAGGCGGGTCGGGTCGATCGCTGAGAGGGGGTGCGGGAGGGCCGGGGAGCGGCCGTCGCGCCGCCCCTGACGCGGACGAGGCGCGACCCGCGCCGAGGTGGACACCTCGGGCGGCTCGCGCCTCGGTCACATGGGGTGGACGACGGGACTTGAACCCGCGGCCACCGGCACCACAAGCCGGTGCTCTACCAACTGAGCTACGCCCACCATGCGTGGCGGCAGGCCGTCACGACGCGGACGATCATAGCCCACGTCGCACGCAGCCCCGCCGGTGCCCCGTCACGACTCCGTGGAGACCTCCAGCCGGCCGAGCGTCGAGCTGGCCGCGACCTCGGCGGCGATCGCACGGGCCGCCTCCGTCTCAGGGCCGGGATCGCCCACGAACACGGCGCGGCGGTAGTAGCGCAGCTCGTCGATGCTCTCGGCGATGTCGGCCAGCGCGCGGTGGTGCCCGGCCTTCGCGGGAGCCGCGAAGTAGGCACGGGGGAACCACTGGCGGGCGAGCTCCTTGATCGACGACACGTCGATGACGCGGTAGTGCAGGAAGCCCTCCAGCTCCTTCATGTCGCGCGCGAGGAACGTCCGGTCGGTGCCGACCGTGTTGCCCGCGAGCGGCGCCTTGCGCGGCTCCTTCACGTGCTCGCGGACGTAGGCGAGCACCTGCTCCTCGGCCTCGCGCAGCGTCGTGCCGGCCTCGAGCTCGGTGATGAGCCCTGAGGCGGTGTGCATGCGCGTCACCACCTCGTTCATCTGCTCCAGCGCCTGCGCCGGAGGCTTGATCACGAGGTCGACGCCCTGGCCCAGCACGTTGAGCTCGTAGTCGGTGACGAGCGCCGCCACCTCCACCAACGCGTCGGTCTCGAGGGAGAGCCCGGTCATCTCGCAGTCGATCCACACCAGTCTGTCGTTCACGCGACCGACCCTAGGCCACCGTGACAGCCCCAGCCGCCCAGCCCGGGTAGCCTTCCAGGGAACCGACGGGGCGCGGTCTTCGTTGTGCCCCTCGAACGACGGGCGCACGCCTCCCGTCATGTCCCAGACGCCGCACAGGAGCCAGACCACGTGAGCAACGACCGCAAGCAGCGAGCCGAGCAGATGCGCAAGGAGCGCGAGAAGGCCGACAAGCGCCAGCGCAACGTCATCACGATCGCGATCGTCGCCGTCGTCATCGCCCTCGTCGGCGTCGGCGGCTACGCCGTGAAGTCGACGGCCGACAAGAACGCCAAGAGCACCGACCTCGTCGCGCCGAAGAACACGAAGGACTACGGCATCCTGTACGACCAGGCCGACGCCGAGGCCGCCGACGGCGGGTCCTCCGACGGTGACGCCGCGTCCGGCGACGCGAAGCCGGTCAGCGTCGAGGTGTACGAGGACTTCCAGTGCCCCGTGTGCCAGCAGTTCGAGCAGGTCGCCGGCCCCATGCTGAAGCAGCAGGTGGCGTCGGGCGAGATCGCGCTCACCTACAAGCCGTTCTCCTTCCTCGACGAGAACGGCGGCAGCACCAACGACTACTCCAAGCGCGCCACCAACGCGGCGCTCTGCGCCCTCGACGCCGGCGGCGTCGACGACTACGTCAAGGTCCACGACTTCCTGTACGCCAACCAGCCGCAGGAGGGCACGGCCGGACCCGAGAACGCGAAGCTCGTCGAGGACCTCAAGAGCCTCGGCATCACCGGCGCGGGCATCGACTCGTGCGTGAAGTCCGAGAAGTTCGTCCCGTGGGTCGTCAAGGCCAAGGAGGTCGCGCAGGACAGCGACCGCGAGATCAGCGGCACGCCGACGGTCTTCGTGGACGGCAAGAAGCTCGACGACTTCAGCCCCGCCACGATCCAGAAGGCGGTCGAGGAGGCCAAGGCCTGACCCCGGCTCCTCCCCGCACACGGCCCCCGCACCCTCGGTGCGGGGGCCGTGTCACGTCAGCAGCAGGCCCAGCCACGCCGCCGCGACGCACACGACGGCGGTGCCCACCGCGTGGGCGACGGCCCTGCCGCCCCGGCCGCGGAGCGCGAGGCGGGCGGAGTCGAGGCTCGCGGTGCTGAACGTCGTGTAGCCGCCGAGGAACCCGGTGGCCACGACCGTCCGGGCGACGCCGTCGTCGAGCAGTCCGACGGCCAGCCCGATGAGGAACGACCCGGTGACGTTCACGGCGACGATGCCCCACGGGAACCGCCCGGAGGAGCGCTGGCCCACCCAGGTGTCGACGAGCAGTCGCAGCACCGAGCCTCCCCCGCCCGCGACCGCCACCGCACCCGCCAGCAGCACACCGTTCATCGCGCACCCCGGGTCCGCAGGGCGCGGCCGACGGCGAGCCCGCCGACCGAGGCGGCGAAGCCACCCGCGACGGTCGCGAGGAGGTAGACGAGGGCGTCGGCGGGTCGTGCGTCGGCGAGCAGGCCCTGGGTGTCGAGGGCGAAGGCGCTGTAGGTCGTGAAGCCGCCCATGAGACCGGTGCCGAGCAGCAGGCGGGCACGCGACGACGCGACGGTGGCGGTCAGGACGCCGAGCAGGAACGCGCCGAGGAGGTTGACGCCGAGGATGCCGACGGGCAGCCCGTCGACCGGGTCGACGAACACTGCCACGCCGTAGCGGGCCAGCGTGCCGACCGCGCCGCCGGCGGCCACGAGCGCCACCGCGTCCGGACGCGGCCAGGTCGTCGCCATGGTCGGACTCTACGACCCGCGGATAGGTTCGTCGCATGGACGTCTCACGGCTCGTGCTCGGCACCATGTACCTCGGCACCCGGACGGACGAGGCGACGTCGCGGGCGCTGCTCGACCGGTTCCTCGCCGCCGGCGGACGGACCCTCGACACCGCCAACTGCTACGCCTTCTGGGTCGACCCGAGCGGGCACGGGGGAGCGAGCGAGCGCCTCATCGGCCGCTGGCTGGCGGCGGAGCCGTCGCGTCGCGAGCGGGTCGAGCTGGCCACGAAGGTCGGCGTCGAGCCCCTCGACGAGCCCCGCGCGGACGGCCATCCCGTCGAGGGCCTCTCGGCCGAGGTCGTGCGAGCCGGCTGCGAGGCGAGCCTGCGTCGCCTCGGCGTCGACGTGATCGACCTGTACTGGGCGCACGGGGAGGACCGGGGGACGCCGCTGGAGGAGACGGTGGAGGCGTTCGGTTCTCTCGTCGCCGACGGCGCGGTGCGACGGCTGGGCGTCTCCAACCACCCGACCTGGCGGGTCGAGCGTGGCCGGGCGCTCGCCGAGGCGCGCGGGCTCGAGGCGTGGACGGCCCTGCAGCTCACGACGTCGTACGTGCACCCGCGGCCCGGCGCGGCGGTGGAGGGCAAGGACCACCGGTTCGGCTTCGTCACCGACGAGACCGTCGACTACGTCAGCGAGCACCCCGACCTCGAGCTGTGGGCCTACTCCCCGCTCGTGCAGGGCTCCTACGACCGTCCTGACCGCCCGTTCCCGCAGGCTTACCGCCACCCGGGCACGGAGCGACGTCTGGCGGTGCTGGACGACGTCGCGCAGGCGCACGGCGTGCCGCGGTCGGTGGTCGTGCTGGCCTGGTTGATGGCGTCGCGGCCCGAGGTGCGGCCGATCCTCGGCGTCAGCTCGGTGGAGCAGCTCGAGTCGGCCCTGCGTGTCGCCGACGTGGACCTCGCCCCTGACGAGCTCGCCGCCCTCGACGCCCCGACCTGAGGAGGGGTTCTGCTCCTCGATCTGAGGGCCCCGGAAGGAATCTCGGATGTGAGTGCCCCCGGCAGGAGTCGAACCTGCGACCCGGGGATGAGAAGGGGTTCTGCTCTTCGATCTGAGTGCCCCCGGCAGGAGTCGAACCTGCGACCCGGGGATGAGAAGGGGTTCTGCTCTTCGATCTGAGTGCCCCCGGCAGGAGTCGAACCTGCGACCCGAAGATTAGAAGGCTTCTGCTCTATCCATCTGAGCTACGGGGGCCCGCCCCCACCCTAGTCGCACCCGACCGGCCCCGGATCGGAACCTCATGGCCCGTCCGCGGTGCCGAGAAGGGCGATGACGTCCCACATGTGGGGGCGGTCGTCGCGTGCCGTGGGGCGCGGGGCACCGCGTTCCCCTAGGCTCCGGGGGGTGAGCCAGCCACACGCGCAGGAGGCCGCGCCGGAGGTGGCGGGCCGCGGGACGATCCCCCGACGGATGCCCCGCTACGTCGAGCGTCCGCGGCAGCGGGGACGCACCGTGCTGATCGTGCTCACCGGGATCGGCGTGGCGCTGGGCCTGGTCGAGATCGTGGTGGTCGCTGCCGGCGCGGAGGCGCTCGAGGGCGCGCGCCTGGCGATCATCTACGCACTGGTGCCGCTGCCGGTGCTGTGGTTCGTGTACTGGTGGCTCGACCGCTACGAGCCGGAGCCACGTCGCTACAAGGTGGCCGCGTTCGTGTGGGGTGGTGTCGGCGCGGTCGGCATCGCGCTCGCCGTGCAGGTGCTGCTGGGGGAGACGACCGACCTGACGCAGAAGGAGCTGGCGACGTTCGTCGCCCCTGCGAGCGAGGAGCCTGCCAAGGGGCTGTTCCTGCTGCTGACGTTCCTGCGCTGGCGTCGCATCATCGACGGCTTCCTGGACGGCCTGATCGTGGCCGGCCTCGTGGGGCTGGGCTTCGCGTTCGTCGAGAACATCGGCTACTACGCCCTCAGCTACGCCGGCGGGCCCGACGTGCCGATCGCCGGCGCCGAGGGCGCGGCCGGGACGTTCGTCGTCCGCGGGATCGCCAGCCCGTTCGCGCACCCGCTCTTCCTGTCGGCGTTCGGCATCGCGCTGGGGCTGGCCGTCGGCATCCGCTCGAAGGTCCTGAAGGTGCTGGTGGGCACGCTCGGCCTCGCGATCAGCATGGTCCTGCACGGGCTCTGGAACGGGTCCGCGTCGTACTTCGGGGGCGTGGGCTTCGCGCTCACCTACTTCGCGCTGTTCGTCCTGTTCGTCACGCTCGCCGTCGTGGCCATCGTGGCGCGCTCGCGCCAGGTCCGGACCCTCGAGCACTCGTTGTCCTACGTCGCCGAGCGCGGCTGGATCCATCCCGCGGAGATCCCGTACCTCTCGCGCTTCGGCTACCGCAAGCAGGCCCGCCGGCACGCCCGCCGTCACCACGGCCGGGTGGCCGGACGGATCGTGCGCCGTTACCAGCGCCTCGCCACGGAGATGGCCTTCCTGCACGACGCGATCATGCGCGGCCAGACGAAGCCGTACGGCGTCGAACGCACCTACGCGCTGCTCGACGCGATGTACGAGCTGCGACCCGCGCTCCGCTTCCCGCCGCCCTTGCCCGTCGCGCACCGACGGTGACGCGACGCGGACGCACCGTGGTCACGCAGAGTCCACTACCGTGTCCCTTGACCCCGCGGAACAGCCGCAACGACACGTCGAGACGGGAGGAGCACCGGTGCCCAGCGAACACGCCTCGGCCGAGCTGCTGGGAGCGCTGAGCAAGCTCCTCACCGACGTCACGGCGGCCCCCCTCGCGCTCGAGGTCCCGGGTGTCGACGACGTGCGCTCCACCCGCGCCGAGATGGTCGACCAGCTGTCCGACTACGTCATCCCGCGGCTCGTGCAGCTCGAGGCTCCGCTGCTCACGGTCGTGGGCGGGTCCACCGGCGCGGGCAAGTCGACGCTGGTCAACTCGCTCGTGGGGGAGCAGGTCACCCAGTCCGGCGTGCTGCGCCCGACCACGCGCTCGCCGGTGCTGGTGCACCACCCCGACGACGCGGAGTGGTTCCAGCCCGACCGCATCCTGCCCGAGCTGCCCCGCACCAAGGCGGTCACGAACGACGTCTACGCCCTGCGCCTGGCGCCCTCCACGGGTGTCCCGCGCGGCCTGGCGATCCTCGACGCGCCCGACATCGACTCGATCGACGCAGCCAACCGCGAGCTGGCGACGCAGCTGCTCGCGGCCGCCGACCTCTGGCTCTTCGTCACCTCGGCCGCGCGCTACGCCGACCAGGTGCCGTGGGACTACCTCGGACGCGCCGCGGAGCGCAGCACGTCGGTGGCCGTGGTCCTCGACCGTACGCACGCCGACGCGGTCGTGGAGGTGCGAGGCCACCTCGCGCGCATGATGACGTCGCGCGGGCTGTCGGACTCCCCGCTCTTCACGGTGCCGGAGTCGCCGGTCGGCGAGGACGGTCTGCTGCCGCGCGAGGCCGTCGAGCCGATCCGCGGCTGGCTGCGCGACCTCGCGGCCGACCCCGAGGGTCGATCCGCCGTCGTCTTCGGCACGCTCGACGGCGCCGTGCGCCACAACGTGCTGCGCTCGCACGTCGTCGCCGACGGGCTCGACGAGCAGCTCGCTGCCGCACGTCAGCTGCACGACGACGCCACCCGCACCTACGCCGAGGCGGTCGACCTGCTGCGTCGGGCCACCGCCGACGGCACGGTCATGCGCGGCGAGGTGCTGACCCGCTGGCAGGAGTTCGTCGGCAACGGCGAGCTGCTGCGCTCGGTCGAGGAGCGCGTGAGCCGCATCCGCGACCGGCTCGTCGACCAGGTCACCGGCAAGCGCACCCGCTCCGCGGAGGTCAGCGAGGCGGTGGAGTCCGGGCTGCAGACCCTGCTGGTGGAGCAGCTCGAGGCTGCCGCGGAGGCGGTGTACCGCTCCTGGTCCTCGGTCGGCGCCGGCCGGGCGCTGATCGCCTCCGAGCGCGGCCTCGACCGCGCGTCGCGCGACGTCCGGGTCAAGGCCGAGCGGCTCGTCCGCGACTGGCAGGCCGAGGTGCTCGAGCTCGTCCGCGCCGAGGGCTCCGACAAGCGCCTCACGGCCAAGTTCCTCGCCTTCGGCGTCAACGGCATCGGCGTCGCGCTGATGGTGCTGGTGTTCGTCAGCGGCTCCGCGGGTCTCACCGGCGCCGAGGTCGGCGTCGCCGGCGGCACCGCCGTCGTCGCGCAGAAGCTGCTCGAGGCGATCTTCGGCGACCAGGCGGTCCGCCGGCTCGCCGAGCGCGCCCACACGTCGCTCGTCACCGCGGTCGAGGCGCTCGCGACGGCGGAGAGCCGGCGCTACCTCGACCTCGTCAGCGACCCGGCCGTGATCGAGGCCTCCCAGTCCCGGCTGCGCGACGCCGCGCGCCGGGCCGAGTACGCACGACACATCGACTTCCTGGACGGAGAGACCGCCTCATGAGCGAGCGCCCCGGACCCGTCGCGCGCGCGACCTCGGCGCTGTTCGGCGGCGAGCGCAACGACGTCGCCG
>NZ_JAMXRU010000049.1 GCF_024124745.1 Aeromicrobium sp. CnD17-E | reverse complement strand
CCGACGCGCCAGCGGCACCGCCGGACGACGACGAGCTGCCCGACGACGAACCGCCGGTCGTGGACGACGTCGCCACCAGACCGGCACCCACCGTGCTGCTCGTGGCGCCGAACGCGGCCACGCCCGGCGCGCCGAGCAGCGCGGGCAGCAGGAGCAGGCCCAGGTTGGCGGTGATGCCGCCGACCATCAGCGCGGCCTCGTTGCAGCCCTCGCAGTGCTCGAGGTGCGCCTCGACCTTGGCCAGCGCGCGCGGCCGCAGCTTCCCGCGGTCGTAGGCCGGCAGCAGCTCGCGCACCTCGCGGCACTCCGGGTCGTCGGTCTGGCCCAGGTGCGCGGTGAGGTACGCGTTCCGCAGGCCCTCACGGGCGCGCAGCGCCAGCGACGAGACCGCGTTCGGGCGGATCCCCAGCGTCTGCGCCACCTGTTCGGGCGACTCGTCGTGGATGGTGGTGTGCCACAGCACCGCCTGCCACCGCTCCGGGAGCGTCGCGAACGCCTGGGCCAGCAGGCTCGACTCCTCGCGCAGGTCCACGCCGTCGCCCGCCGCCGGCACCGGCGCCTCGTCCACGTCCTCGTAGAGGTCGACCCGCGACGCTGCCTTCGACGCCCGGTAGAAGCCGTTGCGCACCGACGTGAGCAGGTAGGGGCGGAACGCGAACTCCGGTCCGGCGCCGTTGCGGATCGCGCGCAGCACGCCGACGAACGCCTCGGAGGCGAGGTCGTCGGCGGCGGAGCGGCCGGCCAGCGCCGTCGCGAGACGGACGGCCGGGGGATGGTGGCGCTCGAAGAGAGGACCTGCGGCGTCGTCGTCTCCATCGCGGTAGCGCTGGATCAGCTCGGCGTCGCTCGGGTCGAGGAAGAGGTCAGGCATGGGTCGCCATTCGGCTGGTGAACAAGGGGATCTGGGGGGTAGCCCTGTCACCAAGAGTGCGTCGTCGACGTCCCGTCACGCAAAATTCGGACAAAAGATCAAGGGGATCCGCGTGATCGTCCCACCGTGACCGACTCCTTCCCTCTCGCCGGCGGGAACGTCCCGTCGTTCCAGGGGCGAGAGGAAGCGGTACACCGTGAGCGTCCGAGCCCTGCCCTACCGACCCCCCACGTTGCGTCTCGTCGGAGGCCACGGCGACGACATCGCACACGTCGCCGGACTGCTGGCGCGCTGCACGCCTGGCGGCGGCTGGCAGCCCACGCTCGCAGCACGCCTCGGCCGGCTGCACGCCCAGGAGGGCGCCGACCTGCACGGCCTGCTCGCCTGCATCGACGACACCCTCCTCGCCGCCGGTCGCTCGCCGGCCACGCCGCACGTGGCGCGCGCCGCGCTCGAGGCGTGGACCAAGGAGCGCTGCCGTCGCGGCGAGGACGTCGACAACCCGCTCACCGGCACGCCGGGGGCGGAGAACCTGCGCCGCCAGCTCGAGCGGGTGTGCCTCGCGGCGTCGCCGCGCGTGCTGGTGGCCGAGGTCATCGTCGACGAGCTGGTGCAGTGCGACCGCGGCGCGCTGCGCGACGTGGAGGCCGAGCTGAGCCTCGCCCTGGTGCGGGCCGTCCTCGACGACCAGCTGGGCGCCACCGACCACCGGCACCACGGCCGGTGGTCGCGTCTCGGCCCGCACCGGCTGGCGGCGCTGGTCGACGTCGCCGACGTCGCGGCCCTCGTGGCCGGGGTGAGCCGGTCGCGACGCTGGCTCGGACGGTGGCGCGCCGACATCGACGTCGCCGCCTGGTTCGAGCCGGTGCCGTCCGAACCGGGCGCACGGGGTGCGCTCGTCAGGGACCTCGCCATGTGAGGCGAACGAGACCGCCGTCCACGGACGTGACCAGGGGTGCAGGTCCGTGGTGGGGAGCACGCTCCCTCGGGGGGACGGCGCACATGAAGACGCCGGCGGCGACCGACCGGGTCAGAGGTGCTGCGGAGGGAGCAGCACCGGGAGCAACGGTGGTCGCCGCCGGCGGCGCGTGCGAAGGATCAGCTGCCGACGTCGAACTTCGGCGACGGTGCAGCGGCAGGATGCTCGGACGTCGGTCGCTTCGGTGGTGCGATCGACGTCGGACGATCTCGGACGAACTCGCGTTCCATCCAGTGCAGGCGGTTCGCGCCTGTGCGCGGATCCCAGAAGTCGCAGAGCACGAGGCTCTCGTAGGTGTGGGTGGCCATGGCGGGCACGAGCTCCTTGACCTGCTCGCCGCCGTGGTCCCAGAGGCAGCCGACCCAGACGGGCCGAGGGTTCGCCAGCGGCACCGGCGTCCCCGAGGGCGTCGGTTGCTGGTTGATCAGGAGGGACATGTCCCTAACCTATTCACTGAACAGGTTCTGACCAACTTTTGGTTGAAATTTTGTTCACCGACCAGGTCACACCAGCTCGCGGTTGGCGAACTGGTTCAGCTTCTCGCAGACGAACACGACGTGGCGGTGCAGCCACACGGTCGCTGCGGGACCGAACGACGCCGACGTCGCGTCGACCGAGTACGTCAGGCGGCTGCCTGTCAGGTGGTCGTGCAGCTCGATCGTCTCCAGCAGGTCCGCCATCGGCGTCTCGGTGCGCAGCGCGAGGCACTGACCCGCCCTGAAGTCCGCGACGTGCACCGTCGCGTCGACGCCGTGCAGGCCGTTGTGGTGCTTGCACACGTACGACGACGCAGGATCCAGGACCGTGCTGTCAGTGGACACGCACTCCTCCAGCGCGCTCCACTCGGAGATGTTCTCCAGGGACACGAGCTCGTCCCACAGTCGCTCGCGGGCGAGCGAGGACTCGATCTCGTGACCGTCGATGAGCATTCCTGAACGGTAGGTCCGGTCCGTCGGGTCCGCAGCGCGAAAAACCGTTGAAATCTCAACCACGGCGGGCGATGCGCCGCGAGAGTCGTCGGCGGGCGCCGACTCGCGGCCGCCTCGACGACTGACAGTGCAGGCTCAGCGACGGTCAGGCACCCGTGACATTTCCCACTTGTTACGACCAGGTAGATGAAAAGTTCTTCAACTCCGGTACGGTCGCTCCAACCGATTGCGGGGGAGGACCCCCCGGAACGTGTCCCCGGACGGGGCAACGAGAGGAAACGACACGATGGCAGACGTGGCGGCGGCGCTCGACAAGGCCGGACTGACCAACACGCACGTGCGCGAGTACGTGGAGCACTGGGCGGGGGTGACCGGCGCCTCGCAGATCGAGGTCGTCTCGGCCGCCGACGACGCCCGACTCATCCAGGAGGCGCTCGACGCCGGGGAGCTCCTCCCCGCCGGCGAGGGTCGCTACTACTCCCGCTCCTACTTCAAGGACACCGCACGCGCCGAGGAGCGCACCATCGTCGCCACGCACGACGAGGCCGACAAGGGCGTCTACAACAACTGGCGCCCCGCCACCGAGATGAAGGAGAAGCTGGTCGGGCTCATGACCGGCGCCTCCGAGGGCAAGACGATGTACGTCATCCCCTACCTCATGGCACCGAAGGGCTCGCCCCTCGAGGAGTACGCCGCCGGCGTCGAGCTCACCGACAACCGCAACGTCGTGCTGCAGATGATCCGCATGGCCCGCGTCGGCGCCGAGTACATCAACGACCTCGGCGACTCCTTCGTCCGCGCCGTGCACGTCACCGGCGACCTGGAGAACCTCGGCCAGGGCACCCCCGACGACAAGCGGTACTTCGTCACCGTCGCCGACGAGCGCACCATCCTGCACTTCGGCTCCTCCTACGGCGGAAACGCGCTGCTCGGCAAGATCGCCCACGGCCTGCGCCAGGGCTCCTACGACGGCTGGAAGAACGGCTTCCTCGTCGAGCAGTTCATGCTGCTCGGCATCGTCGACAAGGAGACCGGCAAGAAGTACCACATCTGTGGCGGCTTCCCGTCCGCGTCGGGCAAGACCAACCTCGCCATGACGCTCGCCCCCGACGCCCTCGGCGACCGCTACTACGTCGAGTTCTACGGCGACGACATCGCCTGGCTGTGGGTCGGCGACGACGGCAAGCTCTACGGCATGAACCCCGAGAACGGGGTCTTCGGCGTCGCGAAGGACACCAACGAGAAGACCAACCCGACCGCCGTCGACTCCATCGTCGAGGGCACCGGCGCCATCTTCACCAACGTCGCCTACAACCCCAAGACCCAGGAGGTCTGGTGGGAGGGCAAGGGCGACAAGCCCACCGACCTCGACGGCTGGGAGGACTGGAAGGGCGACCTCATCGCCGACCGTCAGGGCGAGGAGGTCGACGCGCCGTGGGCCCACCCCAACAGCCGCTTCACCACCACGCTGGAGAACGTGCCCAACGTCGCGAAGGACTTCGAGGAGCCGCAGGGCGTCGAGATCCACGGTGTCATCTTCGGTGGCCGCACCCGCGACCGTGAGCCGCTCGTCCGCGCCATCGACGACGTCGCCGAGGGCGTCTACGACGGCCTGACCCTCGGCGCCGAGGCCACGGCCGCCGCCGACGGCCTCGAGGGCGTCCTGCGCTACGACCCGATGTCGATGCGTCCGTTCATGTCCTACTCCGAGGGCGACTACGCCGCCCACTGGCTCGAGGTCTTCTCCCGCGCCCAGAAGAAGCCCGTGTTCGCGCACGTCAACTGGTTCCAGCGCGGCGACGACGGCCGCTTCCTGTGGCCCGGCTACCGCGAGAACCTGCGCCCGCTCGTGTGGCTCATGCAGTACATGAACGGCGAGGTCGAGGGCGAGCGGACGCCTGTCGGCGTCATCCCGAAGCGCGACGAGCTGCTCCTCGAGGGTCTGGACGAGCAGGCCCTGGCCGACCTCGACACGATCCTCACGATCGACGTCGACCGCTGGCGCGAGGAGATCGGGCACCGCCAGGTGCACCTGGAGCAGTTCCACGGACTGCCCGAGGAGATCTGGGAGGCGCACCGCCGCGTCGCCGCGGCACTCGACGACGCCTGAGCCGGTGTCCGCCACGAGCGCGCCGCTGCACCACAGCAAGGCCGAGCTCTTCCGCACGCTCGGGCACCCGGTCCGCATCCGGGTGCTCGAGCTGCTGGAGGACCGGCCGATGGCGGTACGCGAGCTGCTCGCCGACATCGAGGTCGAGTCGTCGTCGCTGTCGCAGCAGCTGGCCGTCCTGCGTCGGGCCGACCTCGTGACGTCGACCCGACGCGGCGGCACCGTCGAGTACGCGCTGGCGACCGACCGCGTCGCCGAGCTGCTCGCCGCCGGCAGGGCCCTGCTCAACGTCCTGCCCTGACACCCGCCCCCACCCGGCCCCGCCCAGCACCTGCTGGGCGGGGCCGCGTGCGTCTGCGTCCGACGAACGGCTGCGACCGCGTCGCAGTGGTTTCGCAGCGACCGCCGGGACGGTGGAGCGGTGGCCCGCGCCGGGCGGGCCGAAGGAGGAAGCCATGCCCATCAGTCCGACCCTGAGGCGTGCCACCGCGGGAGCGACGCTGTCACTCGCCGCGGCAGGGCTCGCGCTCGGACCACTCCCCGCCCAGGCGGTGGACGTCGAGCCCGCTGCGGCGGGTCTGACGATCACCCAGCAGAAGCAGCTGCAGGAGAAGGTGGAGCGAGGAGAGATCTCCGCCCAGACCTTCGACTCCGTCGGCTCGACCAGTACCTCACGGACCGCCGCCACGTCTGACGACGTCCCCACCCCGACACCTGCTGCACGCAAGCTCCCGTTCAAGCACTGGGGACAGAAGAACGGCTACTTCTGCGGCCCTGCGTCCGGCCAGATGATCGCCCACGCCTACCTCGCCGCGCGGAACGTCTCCACCGCCAGCAGGGCTACGGGTGCCGCGCTGTCGCAGGACGCGATGGGCAACTCCAGCCACATGAAGACCGCGGCCAACGGCAAGACGACCTGGGGCAGCGGCAACTTCGTGAAGGGGTTGAACGCCTGGCTCGGTGCCGACCACTACCAACAGCTCAACACCCCGACCAGCAGCCAGGTGCGGTCGGCCGTGCTCTCGAACATCGGCCGCAAGGGGATGCCGGTTGCCGCCGACACGGTCGAGCTGGCCGGTGAGCGGCACTACAACGGACACCCGGTCAACCAGACCCTCGGCCATTGGATCGTCTTCTACGGGTACCACACCAACGGCGACGTCCTGCAGATCGCTGATCCGTCGTCCAGCATCTGGGGCGACCGCTACGGGACGGTGCCCTACTTCGAGTGGGGAACCAGCTCGTTCACGTCGCAGTGGCTGCGCCACAACGGGATCGCCTGGTGACCGTGCGCGTCGTCGGCGTGGCGGTGGCGACGCTCGTCGCCACCGCCACGCTCACCAGCTGCTCCCCGCAGGCCCCGTCGAAGAACGCTGCCCCGTCGGCCAGACCCACTCTGACAGCCCTGCCAGACGCACAGCCGGCCGGCGCCGACGAGCTACGGGTCCTCGGCACCCGGCCGGGTCGCCCTGAAATCACCGTGCTCGGGACGCAGGCGTCGGGCGACCTCGACATCGCCACTGCCCAAGGAAGCGGCACGGACCTCGGGACGCCTCGGGTCGGGACCCTGGGTGACGCGGGGGATCGGACGCTTTCGTACGACACGGCGCCGTCGCGCGCCACGCAGGTCACCGCGCTCTCACACAACGGACGGCATCGGGTGTGGGTGGAGACGTCGAGCACCAGCATGGACGCCTTCGACTGGCGTGTGTGGTCCAGCGACGGCAGAGGTCGCACGCTCCTCGGCGACTCCCGTCGGCTCACGGACAGCGTCGCGCGAGCCGTCGGCGAGACGCGCCCCGTGATCGCCGGCAGCACGGCCTACTGGGCAGCCACGGACGGTCGTGGCAGCGACGTCCGCCAGGTCGTGCTCGGACGCGACCTCGACGGTCACGGCGAGGTGCGCCGACTCAAGGACGTCGAGCTACCCGCCTCGGACGGCGCGCACCTGCTCGTCCTCAGCTCGCCACGTTCCCAGGGGCGGGCGGACGGTGGCCCCGCGCACGTGCTGAGTGTCGACCCTGAGACGGGCTCGTCGAACCGTGTTCTCACCATCCCCCTCGACGACGGTGAGCAGGTCAACGCGCTTGCTGCGACGCCGACGCATCTCTCGTGGGTCGTGGCAGGTGACGACGGGCGCTCGTCACTCGTCGTCCACGACCGTGCCACGGGCGACGAGCAGGCTGTCGAGCTGCACCAGCCCGGTCTGCCGACCATGAGCCTGCAGCTCACCGATACGTTCGCCGTCTGGGGCAACGGGTCTGCCCCTGGTGATGCGGGCCAGTACCTGCTCGACCTCGACGACCACGACATCTGGAGACTCGGCGACCTTCCGGGGCTCAGCGTCGTGCACGCGTCGGACGACACCGTCGCCTGGGCTGTCGAGGACGAGCACGGCGACGTCGAGTACCGGGTCGCGCGCTGGGTCGGATGACGCGTTCGGCCACGGGACGGGCAGGGCGTGCGAGGTCCCTGCGACGGAGCGCGGCCGCTCGGCACGGGATCGGAGTGGGCCAGCGCCCAGCGGTGGCGTGGGGTGGGGTGGTTTGCTCGACCAACGAAACCCGCCGCTGGTCGAGCCGTGGGGTCCCTGCGACGGAGCGAGACCGTTCGGCGACGGCTCAGCGTGGGCCGGCCCCCAGCGATGGCGTGGGGTGGTCTCGATACGTCCGACCGAGCTCCTTCGGCCCTGCAAGCGGGAGGTGCCCCCAGCGACGTCGCCTACTCGACCAACGAAACCCGCCGCTGGTCGAGTAGCGGCCGCGCGCGAGGGACGAGCGCCGTGGCTGCGTATCGAGACCACCCGGCAGCCGAGCAGCGCGGGTCGACCCCCAGCGTCGGCTTGGGGTGGTCTCGATACGCCCGGAGCACGCTCCTTCGTCGCGGCTCCGCGCTACTCGACCGGCGGTGGGTTTTGCTGGTCGAGTAGTCAGGACGAGCTTGCGAGGTCCTGACGTATCGAGACCAGTCGGCAGCGGTTCAGCGAGGGTCGACCCCCAGCGTTTGCCTGGAGTGGTCTCGATACGTCCGACCGAGCTCCTTCGTCGCCGGTCGGCCTACTCGACCAACGAAACCCGCCGCTGGTCGAGTAGCGGCCGCGCGCGAGGGACGAGCGCCGTGGTTGCGTATCGAGACCACCCGGCAGCCGAGCAGCGCGGGCCAACCCCCAGCGGTGGTGTGGGGTGGTCTCGATACGCCCGGAGCACGCTCCTTCGTCGTGGCTCCGCGCTACTCGACCAACGAGACCCGCCGCTGGTCGAGCCGTGGGGTCCCTGCGACGGAGCGAGACCGTTCGGCGGCGGCTCAGCGTGGGCCGGCCCCCAGCGGTGGTGTGGGGTGGTCTCGATACGCACGGAGCACGCTCCTTCGTCGCGGCTCCGCGCTACTCGACCAACGAGACCCGCCGGTGGTCGAGCCGTGGGGTCCCTGCGACGGAGCGAGACCGTTCGGCGGCGGCTCAGCGCGGGTCGGTCCCCAGCGGTGGTGTGGGGTGGTCTCGATACGCACGGAGCACGCTCCTTCGTCGCGGCTCCGCGCTACTCGACCAACGAGACCCGCCGCTGGTCGATCGGTGGGGTCCCTGTGACGGAGCGAGACCGTTCGGCGGCGGCTCAGCGGGGGCCGGCCCCCAGCGTTTGCCTGAAGTGGTCTCGATACGCACGGAGCACGCTCCTTCGTCGCGGCTCCGCGCTACTCGACCAGCGGTCGGGTGGGCCGCTCGAGCAGCGGTCGGGGGGTCAGTCGCTGCCGAAGAGATCGCGGGTGTAGATCTTGTCGGCCACGTCGGCGAGGTCGGGGGTGTGGCGGTTGACGACGATGACGTCGCTGCGACGCTTCAGCTCCTCGAGGTCGCGCAGGACCTCCGAGCCGAAGAACGGCTCGACGGGCAGCAGCGGCTCGTACACCAGCACCTCGATGCCCTTCGCCTTCAGCCGCTTCATGACGCCCTGGATGCTCGAGGCGCGGAAGTTGTCCGAGCCCGACTTCATCACCAGCCGGTAGATGCCGACCGTCCTCGGCTCGCGGCGCAGGATGTCCTCGGCCACGAAGTCCTTGCGGGTCGAGTTGGCGTCGACGATCGCGCCGATCAGGTTCTGCGGCACGTCCTCGAAGTTCGCGCGCAGCTGCTTCGTGTCCTTCGGCAGGCAGTAGCCGCCGTAGCCGAACGACGGGTTGTTGTAGTGGCTGCCGATGCGCGGGTCCAGGCCCACGCCCTCGATGATCTGCCGCGAGTCGAGGCCGTGGATCGCCGCGTACGTGTCGAGCTCGTTGAAGTACGCGACCCGCAGCGCCAGGTAGGTGTTGGCGAACAGCTTGATCGCCTCGGCCTCCGTCGAGTCGGTCAGCAGCACCGGCACGTCGTCCTCCAGCGCGCCCTCGCGCAGCAGCTCCGCGAACGCCTCGCCCTCGGCGGTACGGGCGCCCACGACGATCCGCGACGGGTGCAGGTTGTCGTACAGCGCCCGACCCTCGCGCAGGAACTCCGGCGAGAACAGGATCGTCAGGTCCGGGTGCTGCTCGCGGATGCGGGCCGTGAACCCCACAGGCACGGTCGACTTGATGACGATCGCCGCAGCCGGGTTCACCTCGCCGACCGCCGCCACGACGCTCTCGACGGAGCGCGTGTTGAAGTAGTTCGACTGCGGGTCGTAGTCGGTGGGCGTCGCGACCACGACGAACGCCGCGTCCTCGTACGCCGACGCGGCGTCGGTCGTGGCCGTCAGGTCGAGCGGCTTCTCGGCCAGGTACTGCTCGAGCTCGACGTCCTCGATCGGCGACGTGCGCGCGTTGATCTGCTCCACCTTGGCGGCGTCGATGTCGACGGCCACCACCTGGTGGCGCTGGGCGAGGATGACGGCGTTCGAGAGGCCGACGTAGCCGGTTCCCACCACTGCGATCTTCATGGCCGCAGCCTAACGTCCGCCTCAGCGGCCCAGACCGCACGCGGTGGTGTGACGTCGTGCTGCGACAGGCCCCCTCAGGTGCTGTCGCGGCACCCGTCCACGCCGCTACGATGATCGCACCCCCGTCGCCTTCCTCACCCCTGGAGAAGGCGGCGGGGCTTCGTCGTCCCCGTAGCGGGTCAGGACTCGTCGACCGCGTAGGCGTCGGTGCGCTGGACGAAGCGGGTCAGCCGCTCCTGCACGAGCGCCACGTGGTCGTGCAGCCACACCGTGACGGCCGGGCCGAACATCGACGACGTCGCCGCCGCCGTGTAGCGCACCATCGTGCCGCGACCGTCGGGCTCGAGCACGATGCGCTCGTTCACGACCGCCATCGCCGACGCCGTGCGCAGTGCGAACTCGTGCGGCGGGTCGAGGTTGGTGACCACGATCGACGCGTCGAGCTCCTCGTCGCGGTGCTGCAGGACGCACAGGTACGACTGCGCCTGCGCGAGCACGTCGGTGTCGGTGGACAGGCAGCGGCCGACGGCACTCCACTCGCCGAGGGTCTCCAGACGCAGGAGGCTCGCCCACAGCTGGGCACGCGTCTGGGGCGACGCGATCTGGTACTCCTCCGCGATCATGATTCGACGGTAAGCATCCTGGAAGGCACGCGCATCTCAACGCGCCGTGCGGAGCATCTGGAGAGGTTGACGGTGCGTCAGATCCACCGGCGTCGACGGAACACGGCCCACAGACCGACGCTCACGCAGCCCATCAGCAGCAGCGCGAACGGGTACCCCAGCCGCCAGTGCAGCTCGGGCATGCGGTCGAAGTTCATGCCGTAGACGGTGCCGATGAGGGTGGGCGCGAACAGGATGGCCGCCCAGGCCGAGATCCGCTTGACCTCCTCGTTCTGGTCGAGGCTGGCCTCCGTGAGCGCCTTCATCTCCTCGTTCTGCTTCTGCGCCACCAGCGTGGCGTTGACGGTCATGATGTCGCGCAGCAGCTGGCGGAACCCGTCGATCTGCTCGGTCACCTGGGTCAGGTGGTCCTCGACGTCGCGCAGGTAGCGCTGCAGCTCGTCGTCGATGCGGTACTTCGTGAAGCCGCCGGCCAGCGAGCGCAGCACGCGTGCGAGCGGTGCGGCGGCGCGCTGGAACTCGATCACCTCGCGGGTCAGCTCGTAGATGCGCCGCGAGACGCGTGGGTCGCCGGAGAAGACCTCCGTCTCGATCTCGTCGATGTCGTTGGAGAGGCCCGCCACCACCGGCAGGTAGCCGTCGACCACCCGGTCGAGCACCGCGTAGAGCACGGCCTCCGGTCCGAGCCGCAGCAGGTCGGGGTTGCTCTCGAGCCGGCGACGCACGGCCGACAGGTCGGGTGCCTCGCTGTGCCGCAGCGTGACGACGAAGTCGGGCCCGACGAACACGTGCACCTCGCCGAACTCCACCTCCTCGACGTCGTCGAGGTAGCGGGCGGCGCGCAGCACGACGAAGAGGGTGTCGTCGTAGCGCTCGAGCTTGGGCCGCTGGTGGGCGACGATCGCGTCCTCCACGGCGAGGCTGTGCAGGTCGAGCTCGTCGGCGAGCGACCCGAGCTCGTGCTGGTCGGGCCGGTAGAGGCCCACCCACGCGAAGGCGTCGGCGTGCTCGCGCAGTGCGCCGTAGGTGTCGGCGAGCGTGCGGGGCGACGCGACGCGGTCGCCGTCGACGTAGACGGCGCTGTCGACGAGGCTCTCGCGACCGTCGGCGTGGCGGTCGGTGGTCTGGTCCGCGGGCGGCAGGTCCGCGCGGCGACGGTCGGGGGTCGGGTGCTGGCGGCGCACGCGGGTGGTCAGGGTGCGCAGGGACGTGAAGGAACGATCGGACATGACGGACTCCGTCGGGGTGGGCCGCAGGGCTGCGGCGGGCCGGTGCTGACGACGGTGCTGGTCCCGGTGCGGGCGACCGGGGCGACGACGGCGCTCAGGAGCGCGGTCGTCGACTGGGAGGTTCACCGGACACGGCAACCACCTCCCTCGTCAGCCTGCGGACGTTCCACCGACCAGGGTAGCTCGTCCGCCGCGCCTACTCGTCCGTACGGCGGACGGGCGTCACGCGCGAGAAACCTCGGGACGGCAGGATGGTGCCATGACCTCCCCCAGCGCCCGGTCGACCGAGCAGATCCTCGCGTCCGACCGCCGTGAGCCCGACGTCGCCCTCTTCGCCGGAGGGGTCGGGTCCGACGAGGAGCACGCGGCGCTGCGGGCGTCGGTGCGACAGCTGACGACGCTGCTGGGCGAGGCGCTCACCCGCCACGAGGGCGCGGAGCTGCTCGAGCTGGTGGAGCGGGTGCGGCACCTCGCGCGACGGCCCGGCGCGGGGTCGGGCGAGCTGCGTGAGGCGCTCGACGGCCTGGAGCCCGAGCGCGCCGTGGTGCTGGCCCGGGCGTTCGCCCTGTACTTCCAGCTGGTCAACATCACCGAGCAGCTGCACCGCTGGCAGGAGCTGACGTTGAGCAGCGAGGGCCCGCTCGCGAGCACCTTCGGGCGCATCGAGGAGGCCCTCGCCGACGGCAGCCTCTCGGCCGAGGAGCTGGCCGACGTGCTCACCCGCGTGGAGTACCGCCCCGTGTTCACCGCCCACCCCACCGAGGCGAGCCGGCGCACGGTGCTGCGGCTGCTGCGCAAGGTCGCCGAGGTCGTGCGCGACCTCGAGGACCCGCGTCGCCCCGCCGCGCACGCCGCGGCCGACGAGCGACGTCTGGCCGAGCTGGTCGACCTGCTGTGGCAGACCGACGAGCTGCGGGTCGTCAAGCCGGAGCCGCTCGACGAGGCGCGTACCGCCGTCTACTACCTGCGCTCGATCGCGTCGGAGGTCGTGCCGGGCCTGCTCGACGAGCTCGACCGGCAGACCGCGCGCGTCGGCGTCGAGCTGGCGCCGGCGGCGCGACCGCTGCGCTTCGGCACGTGGGCCGGCGGCGACCGCGACGGCAACCCGAACGTCACGCCGGAGGTCACGCTCGACGTGCTGCACCTGCAGCACACGTCGGGGCTCGCCGAGCTGGTGACGATGGTCGACGACCTGCTCACCGAGATGACCGCGTCGACGCGCGTGGTCGAGGCCAGCCAGGAGCTGCTCGACAGCCTCGCGGAGGACGCCGAGGCGCTGCCGATCACGTGGAGCACGATCCGTCGCCTCAACGCCGACGAGCCCTACCGCCTCAAGCTGAGCTTCGTGCGCGTGCGGCTGCTGCGCACCCGCGACCGTCTCGTCGACGACACCCCGCACGAGCCCGGTCGCGACTACCTCGGCTTCGACGAGCTGGTGCGCGACCTCGCGCTCGCGCGCGACTCGATGCTGGCGGCCGGCGACGACCTGACCGGCAACGGGTCCATCCGTCGCCTGCTGCGCACCGCGGTCACGTTCGGGGCGGGGCTGGCCACGATGGACGTGCGCGAGCACTCGGCCAAGCACCACGCGGCCCTCGCCGACCTCTACGCCAGGGTCGGCGAGACCGGGTACGGCGACCTCGAGCGCCCGCAGCGCATCGAGCGGCTCGCCGAGGAGCTGCGGTCCGCGCGTCCGCTGCTGGGTGCCGCGGCGGCCGCCGACCGCGAGCGGCTCGGCGACGCGGCGTCGGCGTCGCTGGCGCTCATGGAGACCATCCGCACCGCGCTCGACACGTACGGGCCGGAGGTGGTCGAGACCTACATCGTCTCGATGACGCACGACGTGGACGACCTGTTCGCCGTCGTCGTCCTGGCCCGCGAGGCCGGTCTCGTCGACCTGACCGGTGAGGAGCCGGTGGCGCGCATCGGCTTCGCGCCGCTGTTCGAGACCGTCGCCGAGCTCGAGTCGGCCGGACCCCTGCTCGACGCGCTGCTGTCGGACCCGTCGTACCGCCGCGTGGTCGCGGCGCGCGGCGACCTGCAGGAGATCATGCTCGGCTACTCCGACTCCTCCAAGGACGCCGGCATCGCCGCGTCGCAGTGGCAGATCCACCGCGCCCAGCGCGCCCTGCGCGACGTCGCCCGCGAGCACGGCGTCCGGCTGCGGCTGTTCCACGGTCGCGGCGGGTCCGTGGGTCGCGGCGGCGGTCCCACGGCCGAGGCGATCATGAGCCAGCCGTACGGCTCGCTCGACGGCGCCATCAAGATCACCGAGCAGGGCGAGGTCATCTCCGACAAGTACGCCCTGCCCGGCCTCGGCCGGCACAACCTCGAGGGCGCGCTGGCCGCGGTCGTGGAGGCGTCGGCGCTGCACCGCACGTCGCTGCTGCCGCGCGAGGTGCTCGACGGCTGGAATGGCACGATGGACGTCGTCGCCGAGCAGGGCAAGCAGGCGTACCGCGCGCTCGTGCGCGACGACGCGCTGGTGCCGTTCTTCGTGGCCGCGACGCCGGTCGACGAGCTGGGCAAGATGAACATCGGCTCGCGCCCGGCGAAGCGCCCGGGCGGTGCCGGTGGCCTCGACGACCTGCGCGCCATCCCGTGGGTCTTCGGGTGGACCCAGTCGCGGATCATCCTGCCCGGCTGGTTCGGCGTGGGCTCGGGCCTGCAGGCCGCGTTCGACGACGGCCGTGAGGACACGCTGCGCGAGATGTACGGGTCGTGGGCGTTCTTCCGCACGTTCCTGTCGAACGTGCAGATGACGCTCGCGAAGACCGACCTCGAGATCGCCTCGTCCTACGTCGACGCGCTGGTGCCCGACGACGCCCGCCACCTGATGGACGTGATCCGTGCCGAGCACGAGCGCACCGTGGGGCAGGTGCTGCGGGTGACCGGCCAGACGTCGCTGCTGGAGTCGGCGCCGGTGCTGCGTCGCACGCTCGAGCTGCGCGACGCCTACCTCGCGCCCCTGCACGCGCTGCAGGTGTCGCTGCTCGGTCGGGCCCGGTCGGCGGAGTCGCCGTCGGCCGAGACCGAGCGGGCGCTGCTGCTGACGATCAACGGCATCGCCGCTGGTCTGCGCAACACCGGCTGAGCGGTCCCGCCACCACGACGACGGCGCTGCCTCCCCGAGCGGGAGGCAGCGCCGTCGTCGTCAGCGGGTGACGCGGGGTCAGCGGTAGCGGACCCGGAAGTACAGCAGTCCGTCGACGATCGACGTCTGGCGCAGGCGCTTGTCCTGGTTCACCAGCACGCGCTTGCTCGAGCGCTTCGACGGCTTCGTGAAGTAGTCCTGCGACACGAGGAGGTCGTCGTTGCGCACGTCGTTCGCGAGCTGGTCGGCCACGCCCTGCGCCGACGTCGGCTGCTTGGCCGGGAGCGACAGCTCGTCCTCGTCGTCGTAGTAGTAGTCCTCGTCGTCCCAGGGAGCGAAGTCGTCGTAGTAGTAGTCCTCGTCGTCCCAGTTGTTGGTGTTGCCACCGGTGATGACGATGCGGCCCGTGCCGATCGCGGTCGACGCGGGACGCACCTCGGTGGTCACGTAGCGCTTGGTGGCCTTCGAGTACCGGTTCGCGCGGTCGAGGGTGATGCGCAGCTTGATCGTGCGTCCCTTGGTGGCGGTGATGGTGCCACCCTCGCGCAGCTTCACCCAGCGGCGCTTCTTCGTGTCGTAGCGCTCGGCGGCCGTGACCTTGAGCGCCTTGTACGGCGACGTGAGGGTGTCGTCGATGGTCACGTCGGTGACGTCGATGTTCGAGAACGGGTTGTCCTGCAGCGCCTCGATGTTCGACGCGACACCGGTGCCGACGAACTCCGCGAGGTAGTCCCGGCGGCTGTAGCGGTCGGTGCGGCGCATCTCGACGGGCTTGCCGTTGACGGTGCTCGTGCCCTTGACCGTCCAGGTCACGAGCGACTCGCCGCCGGCCAGCTGGTCCTGGGCGAGGGCGGCGTCGCGGTAGGCGTGCGTGGCGGCGATCTCGGCCAGGGCGTCCGGGTTGGGGACGGACGACAAGTAGGTGCGGGCCGGCTTGCCGTCGGACGAGGCCGTCGAGGTGACGGTCGTGGTGAGCGGCAGTGCGCCGAGGCGACCGAACACGCCGGCGAGGCCGTCGTGCAGGAGCGTGCCCTGCGGGGCGCCCAGGTTGGCCAGCTTGTACGACTCGCCGCCGTCGGCCTGGATCAGTGCCGTCGACGCGTTGTGCAGGGTGCGCTGGGCGTTCGCGAACTCCATGGGGTGGCCGAAGCCGACGACGTCGCCGTCGCACACGAGCGACGCGGTGCCGAGCGCGTAGGAGGCGATCGACCCGTAGGAGTCGGCGACGGCCAGGTTGCCGCCCGCGACGATGGGTGCGTCGGCGGCGGCACCGCCGCTGGCGCCCGCGATGACGGTGCGGGCCGTGTTGCCGGCGCGCTTGGCGATGCTGGCGTAGCCGCGGCCGAGGCTGCTGGGCAGCGTGATGGCGGTGACGGGCTTGATGCTGCGCGCGCCGGTGCCGAGCTCGCTGCGGTCGGCGCCGGCGGCGACGAGGCGGTTCTTCTCGCGCGACGTCAGGCGGATGCTGGTGGGCGCCTGGCCGCCGTTGGCGCGCAGCGCCTGCAGGGCAGCGGCGGGCGTGACGCCGGCGATCGAGGAGCCCTGCGAGCCGCCGAACGTGTAGGCGACGGCGCCGATGAGACGGCCGTCGGCGGCGTACACGGGGGAGCCGGACATGCCCGACCAGACGCCGGCGTCGATGGTGCCGTCGGCCTTGGTGATGCGCGAGCCCTTGAGGTCGAAGACGAGCGTGTCGCCGTCGTCGCTCTTCAGGGTGTCGAGGTAGGTGCCGGTGAACGACTCCGGCTCGACCTTCGACGACGGGCGACCGGGGGTGACGCCGGCGGTGGTGAGACCGGTGACCTCCTGACCCTCCTCGAGCTGGTCGGCGGGGTAGGTCTCGCACGCGGCGGACGACGAGGGGGCGTCGGTCGGCTCGGCCTGGGCGGGCGCGGCCACGAGGCCGACGGTGCTGGCGACGAGTGCGGCGGATGCGCACAGCGCCGGCAGCACCAGACGACTGCTGGTCATGGGTCCTTCTCTCTCCACGGTGCCCCACCACGGGGCGGCTGCGCCCACCGTAGTGGTCGCAGACGTGGTTCCTGGGCGGATTCACCAAACAGACACCTGTTGTCGGTGGACCGGGCGGGACTTTCCGTAGCGACGGCCCCGGTTGCACGACGCCGAGGGCCGTCCCGTAGACTCTTCGCTGTCCTTCGGGACGTGCGCCCGTAGCTCAACGGATAGAGCATCTGACTACGGATCAGAAGGTTTGGGGTTCGAATCCCTACGGGCGCGCAGACGAGGCCCGGAGCATCTGAGGATGCTCCGGGCCTCTGCGCGTCCTGGGGGACCGGGGGCAGTCCGGGGTGGACGCACGACTCTGCGTCCGCGTGCCACGGTCGAAGGATGCTGCGTTCGCGACGGGATCCCGTCGTGAACGCAGCATCGTCGGGTGCCGTGGACCTCGACGGAGGACCGTAAGGTCGGTCTCAATGCACGGAGCAGGTATCGAGATGGCTGGGAGGGGCAGGCGATGCTCGGCTCTTTCGTGGCTCTGGACATCGTCTGCGAGGTTCTGGACCGGCTCGACCGCTCCCAGACCCCCGCCGCGGCGTACCGAGCGGCATGGAAGAAGCGTGGGACGAACGGCGACGCGGGTCCCGAGCTGCTCCTCGAGGAGATGAAGCGCCGCTCGGTCCCCGGCGCCTACGCGCCTCTCGACGACCCTCGGCTCGCCGTGCCGCTCGCCCTCTGGCACGCGGGGGTCGAGCCGCGCGCAGCGCGCCGCTCCATCAAGGCCGGACGCGTCCGTGACTGACTCCGCTGCCCTCCGGAAGCACAGACCACGCGGAGCGTGGGCGTTGGCCCTGCTCGTTGCCACGTTCGTCGTCGTCCTCCTCCACACCGTGCTCACCGGGACGCCCCTGCTCGACTCCGCACTTCTCCCCATGGCGAGCGTTGCGGCCGGATCTCTCGTCGCGGCGTGGATGCGAGAGAGGAAGGCACGCCGGTTGTCGATGGAGGCGCTCGCCGCGTCCTCCGATCCCCGAGCTTGTGAGCGCTTCCTCCGCCTGCATCTGGACGACGACGTGGCAGGGATGGCGAGGTTACGTCGCGTGCCCGTCTTCGTCCGCACGCCGTGGCGACCCTGGCGCGCGCCGACGGTGGAGTGGTGGTGGCACGTGGACTACGCGCTCGGCGAGCGTCCGGACGATGTCTGGTACCGCGAGGACCTGCTCCTCGGCGACGACCTCGAGGCGGCCTGGCTCGTCGACCCCCGTCGCCGGGAGCCGCAAGGGTTCGAGACACCCGAGGGTCCGACCCGGGACCACACCCTGACCGAGTGCGCGCCGATGGAGGAGTCCGAGAATCGTCGGTGGTTCGAGGTCGGCAGCACCTGATGTCCGGCGCGGCCTCACCGGCTCCGTGGCGTGAGGCGTCCTTCAGGACGCGCCCTTCGCCTTCTGCGGGACGGAGAGCTCGATGAGGTTGCCGTCCGGGTCGCGAACGTAGACGCTGCGGATCGGTCCGGAGGAGCCGGTCCGGTCGACGGGTCCGAGCTCGATGGGCACGCCGGCGTCGGTGAGCGTCCGCTCGACCTCCGCCAGGGTGCGGTCGACGATGAAGCAGAGGTCGGCCGAGCCGGGGGTCGGAGCGACGGCGTGCGGCTCGATCGGCGCTGTGGCCTCGTGCAGGTTGATCTTCCAGCCCGGTGCGTGCAGGGCGGTTCGACCGTCGCCGAAGGTCCGGGCCTCTAGCCCGAGGACCTCGTAGAAGCGGACCGTCGCGTCGACGTCGGCGACGGTGAGGACGAGGTGGTCGAGGTGGTGCAGCACCCGTCCATCGTGCGCCACCGCGGGCCAAGAGTGGAAGGATGCTGCGTTGGCGACGGGATCCCGTCACGAACGCAGCATCCTTCGGGGCTGGACGCAGGACGGCAGAATCCTGCGTCCAGCCGTCCCCTCACCCCCGCCTCGGTCCCCTCAAGGGGCCGGCCATGGCGTGGTAGCCGCCGTCGACGTGCAGGATCTCGCCGGTGACGGCTCGTGCGAGGTCGGAGAAGAGGTAGCAGACCGAGTCGGCGACGGGCTCGGTGTCGCGGGGGTCCCACGGCAGTGGCGACCGCTGCTCCCACGCGCCGAGCAGCTCCTCGAAGCCGGGGATGCCGCTGGCGGCGCGGGTGTGGACGGGGCCGGCCGCCACCAGGTTGGTACGGATGCCGATCGCGCCGAGGTCGCGGGCAAGGTAGCGGTTGAGCGACTCCAGCCCCGCCTTGCACACCCCCATCCAGTTGTAGACCGACCACGCGCCGGCGGCGTCGAAGTCGAGACCGACGAGGCTGGCCCCCGACGCCGGACTGAGACGGCGCAGCACCTCCGCCAGCTCCGCGTAGGAGACGGTGCTCGTGCGGAACGCCTGCTCGAGCTGGGCGGGGTCGACCCCCAGCATCGAGCCCGACAGCGCCGCCCTCGGTGCGAACGCGATGGCGTGCAGCGCCGCGTCGAGACGTCCGTAGCGGTCGCCGACGGCCTCGACCAGCTCCACGCCCGCGCCCGGTCGGGTGACGTCGTAGGTGAGGACGGTGTCGACGTCGAGCGACTGCGCGGCCACCGTCGCGCGCTCGAGGTCGCGGTCGAGGGCGGTGAGCACGACCTCGGCGCCCAGGTCGCGGGCCCGTCGGGCCACGCCGTAGGCGATGCTCTCGGTGGTGACGACCCCCGTCACCAGCACGACCTTGCCGGCCAGCAGGCCCGCGCTCACGCGAGCACCCCGGCGATCGCGTGGTACAGCGGGATGCCGAGGACGATGTTGAACGGGAACGTGATGCCGAGCGACATCGTCAGGTAGCGCGACGGCAGCGCCTCCGGGATCGCGTGGCGCGCCACGGCCGGGACGACGATGTACGAGCCGCTGGCGGCCAGCACGGTCAGCAGCGTCAGGTCGCCGACGGACAGACCGGTCAGGACGCCCAGGACCAGCGCGAGCGTCGCGCCGAAGAGCGGCATCACGACGGCGAAGCCGATCAGGAACGGCGGGACCCCCTTGACCTCGCGCAGCTGCCGGGCCACGACGAGGCCCATGTCGAGCAGGAAGAACGCGAGCAGCCCCTTGAAGAGGTCGTGCAGCAGCGGTGCCATGGTCTCGGCGCCGGTCGAGCCGGAGGCGACGCCGATGACCAGCGAGCCGACGAGGAGCAGGAACGTGCCCTCCGTGAACGCCCCGCGCAGGACGCTGCCCACGGTGGTGCCGGCCGGGGGCAGGTCCGACGTCGGCGGCGTGGGGGCGTCGGGTCCGGAGTCGGTGGCCCGCGCGGCCACGAGGGCCGGCTCGGCCACCTGCCGCTGCGCGCGCACCCAGGTGGCGAGCAGCACGGCCATGACCACCGCGGGCGTCTCCATCATGACGAGCGCCACGGTCATGTAGCCGCCCGGCTCGTCGCCGCGCGAGGTCACGAACTGCGTCGCCGCGACGAAGGTGACGGCACTGACGGAGCCGTACGTGGCCGCGATCGCCGCCGCGTCGAAGGGCGCCACCCGACGGCGCAGCACGCGGTACCCGACGACCGGGATGACGACGGACAGGAGCACCGCGAGACCCATCACGGTGAGGGCGGTGCTGGTGATGCCGGTGGCCGCGAGCGCCTCGCCGCCCTTGAAGCCGATCGACATGAGCAGGTAGAGGGACAGGAACTTCGTGACGGCAGGCGGCACCTCGAGGTTCGAGCGCAGGGTGCCGGCGAGCAGCCCGAGGACGAAGAACAGGATGACCGGGTCGGTGAGGTTGCTGAGCATGGAGAGATCCATGGGGACTCCTGGGCTGGCAGGGGGATCTCGTCCGCGCGGTGTCGCCACCCCGTCCGGCGCCGAGCGGTGAGAGATCGTTAACGGGAAGCACAATACCGGTATTGAGATGCCGGTGTGGCAGACGTGAGGCACGACACCTCCGCGGCTAGGCTGTGCGCGTGACGTCGGAGCGCTCCTCGTGGACCTTTCTCAGCAACCACGGCCACGTGCTCGTCCTCGTCGCGCGTGAGCCGGGCATCCTGCTCACCAGCCTCAGCGAGCGGGTCGGCATCTCCGAGCGCGCCGCCCGCACGATCCTGCGCGACCTCGAGGAGGCCGGGTACCTCACGCGCACCAAGGTCGGACGTCGCAACCGCTACGAGGTGCACCCCGACGGTCCCCTGCGCCACCCCGAGGAGTCGACCACCATGGTCAGCGACCTCCTCGCCGCCTTCGGCCGCTGAGCGGCGCGTCGGCCTCTACGGGCGGGACGGCTCGTCGTCCCAGCCGGGCACGACGACGACGTCGATGCCCTCGGACTCCCACAGCGAGATCACGTTCGGGTTGTCGTCCCAGGCGCGGACGACCCGGTAGCGCTGGCGCACCTGGGCCAGGACGTCGCGCTTGACCTCGACGTCGGGGCGGCCGTCGTGCTCGCCGCGCAGGTACAGGTGGTCCGACGGCACGTCGTGCAGCGCCAGCCAGAACGACGTGCCCGCGCGCCAGTGCTCGCGTCGGGCGGTGACCACGACGACGGCCCGACCCTCCCGCGCCGCGGCCCGTGCGCCGTCGACGACCCAGGCGTGCGGCGGGCAGCCGAGGGCGGCCTCGTGGAACGCCTCGAAGTTGCGTCGCTCCCCACGCACGTGGTGCCGGACGCCCGAGACGTCGCACAACGTGCCGTCGACGTCGAAGATCTCGGCCTCCCGCATGGGCAGGAG
The DNA here is from genome assembly GCF_024124745.1 of Aeromicrobium sp. CnD17-E. Taxonomy (GTDB): domain Bacteria; phylum Actinomycetota; class Actinomycetes; order Propionibacteriales; family Nocardioidaceae; genus Aeromicrobium. Next base: position 1,344 of record NZ_JAMXRU010000049.1, on the reverse strand, counting down.
CCTACGAGGGCAGGACGGCCAGCACGCCGTGCACGAACAGCTCGACGCCGATCGCGAGGATGAGGAAGCCCATCACGCGGGTGAGGGCGCCGATGCCGGTCGGGCCGAGCCGGTCGACGACCGGCGTGGCGAAGCGCAGCGCGAGCGCGATGAGCAGACCGATCGCGAGGCCCGCGACGAGGATGCCGACGCGGTCGAGCGGGTCGGGGTGGCGCGCGGACAGCGCGATGACCACGCCGATCGCCCCGGGCCCGGCCACCAGCGGCAGCGCCATGGGCGAGAACGACACGTCAGCCTTCGCGGCGGCATGCTCCTTCTCGGCGTCCGTGCTCGTCTCCCGCGGCACGATCATGCCGAAGCCCGAGTGCGCCACGACGAGGCCGCCGGCGATCTGCAGCGAGGCGATCGTGATGCCGAAGGCGCTCAGCACGAGGCTGCCGAGGAGCGCGAAGACGCCCAGGATGGCCGCCACGTAGATGCCGGTGCGCCACGCCTGGCGTCGCACCTGGTCGGCGGGCTGTCCCTCGGTGAGGGCCGCGAAGGCGGCCACGGCCCCGAGCGGGTTGGTGATCGGCAGCAGCGCCGCGAGGGCGGCGAGGGCCACGGAGACGGACGTCACGCCTCCATCGTGGCAGCCACGGCCGACGCGGGCGCGTCGGCCCTCTCGTAGTCCCCGTCGTCGGTGCGACGCACCAGGCCCTGCTCCTCGAAGGCGTCGAGCCAGCCCTGCATGGGCCACCGCCCCCAGCGGTCGCGGAACAGGCGGCCGTTGTGGAGCACGTCGTCGAGGTGCTGCACCGGCGGGGTCTGCGTCGGGTGGTGCTGGTGCGAGGCCCGCGCGCCGCCCACCCACGCGAGCGGCACCCCGGCGGCCGCCGCCCGCTGCCCGAAGTCGGTGTCCTCGGCGCCGTAGCCGGCGTACGCCTCGTCGAACCCGCCGACCCGCTCCCAGGTCTGCGGCGTGAGGGCGAAGGAGAGCGACCAGAACAGGTCGTGCCCGTCGGTGTCGACCACGACGTCACCGGGGCACGGACAGGGGCGAGCGGCGTGAGGGGTCGCGAGGGCGTGCACCGTGTGCAGGTCGTAGCCGCCGGCTGGTGGCGGGGGGAGGTAGGAGACCGGTCCGCAGAGCACCGCGTCCTCGGTGAGTGGACGCCGCGACGCCTCCTCGTAGGCGAGGACGAGCCCGGGGGAGGCGATGCAGTCGACGTCGAGGAACACGAGCAGGTCGGCTCCGCGCTCGATGGCCGTGCGCGCCCCGAGGTTGCGGGCCGCGGCGAGCGGCAGCCGCTCGTCGGCGAGGGGCAGGTGCACGACGTGCGGACGTCGCCCGGGCGCCGGCCA
>NZ_JAMXRU010000048.1 GCF_024124745.1 Aeromicrobium sp. CnD17-E | reverse complement strand
CGCGGGGGCGTCCAGGCTGCTCCAGGGCCGCGACGCCGCCCGCACGTGGCTGGCGACGACCGACGCCGACTCCGTGGTGCCGCCGGGCTGGCTGGTCCACCACCTCGCCCTGGCGGCCGACGGCGCGGACGCAGTGGTCGGGACGATCCGTCTCGACGACGCGGAGCTGGACCACCACACGACCTGGTGGCGGCGCTACCGGGGCGGGCTGGACAGGACACCGCACGCCCACGTGCACGGGGCCAACCTCGCGGTCCGCGGCAGCCTCTACCTGCAGGTCGGCGGCTTCGCGTCCGTGCCGGCACACGAGGACCGCGACCTGGTGACCCGCCTGGACACCGCGACCGACCGCGTCGTCCGCACGGTCGCGGAGCCGGTGCTGACCTCGGGGCGGACAGAGGGACGGACGCCGAGCGGCGTCGCGCACGACCTGCGCGCAGCCCGTGCGGCCCCTCCGGCGGTGCCGTCGACGCCGTGCCCCGTGGAGGGCTGAGCCCTCAGTGCACGCGTGACAGGCTGCGTCCGCGAGCGGCGACCCGCAGTCGGACGGCGGCCCGCAGGTCGTCGCGTCCGAGCACGTCGTGCAGCTGCGCCGACACCTCGTCGGCGCGCTGCGCCACGTGCGTCAGGTCGGCCTCCGGCTCGATCGTGGCATCGATCCGGGCCACGAGCTCACCGCGGTCGCGGACGACGGACCCCCGGGCCGCGCGCACGCCCTCCGTCGCGGCGAACGCGTCGGCGGCAGCGGAGAGGACCTTGCCGGCGAGCGCCTCGCTGCGTCCGTCGTCGCCGCTGCCCTCCAGCCGGAGTCGCGAGACGGTCGGGCGGGTCAGGTGGGCGAGGATCCAGCGCAGCGCCACGAGCGCGACGACGACCGCGACGGCTGCGGTCCCCCACGCCACCGCGGGGTTCTCGAGAGCGTCGGCGACGCGCGCGGTGCTGCTGGTCTCGGGGAGCGTGCTGCCCGAGACCTCGCGGCCGGACCACCACCACAGGCCGGCGAGGCCGGCGACGGCCAGCAGCGCGACGAGCACGAGGGTGGCGAGACGGTCGACGAGGAGCGTGGTGCGACTGACCATGGTGCTCAGCCCTTCTCGGGTCGGATGGTGACGTCGACCCGCGGGGTGGGGTCGACGGCGGAGCAGACCCGCTCCGCGCGGGCACGGACGGCGCCCTCGAGCTCGCTCTCCCGGTCGGCGGTGGCGACGGACCGAGCCACCACCTTCACGCGCCGGCGCCGGACCGAGACGTCGGCCTCGGTGACGCCGTCGGTGCCGTCGATGGCGGCGCGGACGACCCGCACGAGGTCCTGGCGACGCAGGTGCACGCCGCTGCTGGCGCGCAGCGCCAGGGTGCGGCGCGGGCGGGGCTTGAGCGCCACCGGCAGCAGCAGCACCGCGACGACGAGGGCGACGACGGCAGCGGCGAGCACCGCCGAGGTGCGACCGTCGATCCCGTCGGCCGCGTCGACGACCGTCAGCAGCCACGAGCTGCCCGACACCGAGCCGAGCTGCACGAGGAGGTGCTGGACCGCGACGACGGCCAGGCCGACGAGGGCGAGGGCGATCAGCTGGGCGACGAGCGGCGACGCGCCCGTGCCGGCGGGCGACTTCGCCGCCGCGAGCGGGCGGGTGCCCGTCGAGGGGGTGGTCTCGGAGGTCATGCGGGGTCCTTCGGTCGGGTGGGAGGGGTCAGACGACGCGGCGGGCGGGGGCGTCGAGGTGCACGACGTCGGCGACCGTGACGTCGACACGGCTCACGGTGACGCCGACGAGGGTGTCGACGCGCTCGGTGACGTGCGCGCGGACCCGCTCGACGAGCGGCGCGAGCGGCGTCGGCCACGTCGCCGCGACCTCCACCGTGATCGACGACGTCTCGCCGGCGACCGTGGCCTCGGCGTGCGGCAGGCCCTTGCGGACGAGCTTCGTCCAGCCCTTGCGGGTGTCGACGACGGCCTCGACCTCCGACGCCGCGATCGACGCCACGCGGCTCACGACGCCGTCGGCGATGGTCGTGCGTCCGCGGTCCTCGGGGGCGGGCAGCGGCGCCCGCTCTGGCGCGACAGGGGCGAGGGTGGCCGTGTCAGCCACGGTCGCGCCGTCCGAGCAGGCCGGACAGGTCGACCTCCCCGTCGACGTGACCGCCGACGAGGTAGCCCGCCCCGCCCAGGACGAGGGCGAGCAGGAAACCGAGGAAGCCGCCGGTCGCGATGGCGATGGCGAGCAGGAGGCCGGCGATGAGGCCGACGGTGGAGGTGGTCATGGGGTGTCTCCTTGGTGCCGGGATGGGGGTCGTGCGAGGGGTCAGAGGTCGATGTAGCGGCGACGGCGCAGGCGCCGCGCCGGGCGCCGCAGCGCCGAGCGGATCCGCGTCAGGGGCGACCGGGGCGGGGGACCCGCGGGTCGGCCCGTCCGCTCCAGGAAGACGTACCGACGGTCCAGCGCCGCGAGCCGGTCCTGCAGCTGCTCGGCGTCGCCGCCGGCGTCGGGGTGGTGGCGACGCACCAGGGCGCGACGTTCCCGACGCCACTGCTCGCGCAGTGCGGCGTCGGCCGGACCCGTGAAGGGGGGTCCGGTCGGTCGCGCCCCGGTGCTGCCGCTCACGACGCGGCCGTGCCGTCCGGGACGACGTCCTCGACGACGACGCGCACGGGCGTGTCGACGAGGGGCGACACCGCCGCGCGGACGGAGTCGGCGAGGTCGCGCAGCCGGGTGCCCATCGTCGCGACGACGTGCACCTCGGTGTCGCCGTCGCGCAGCCGGACCCCGGTGACGCGACGCCCGGGCAGGTAGGTCGCCACCTCGCCGAACGATCCGGCGTGCAGCCCCGCGACCCCGGGCACGCCCAGGGTCGCGGACGCCACCTGCTCGGCCACCGTCGTTGCGGTGTCGGCGGGCTCGGGCGTGTCGGCGGGGGTGGTCACTGGACCCGCGGCTCGCTGGCGGTGTCGTCGGCGCCCTCGTCGGACTCGATGTGGATGTCCTGCACCTCGATGTTCACCTCGACGACGTTGAGGCCGACCATGCGCTCGACCGCGTTGATCACGTTGGTGCGGATGCCGTTGGCGAGGTCGGCGATCGAGACGCCGTACTCCGCGACGAGCTGGATGTCGATGGCGGCCTCCTTCTCGCCCACCTCGACCGAGATGCCCTGCGAGTGGTTGGTGGAGGAGCCCGGGATGCGCTCGCGAATGGCGCCGACGGCGCGGGCGGTGTTGCCACCCAGCGCGTACACGCCGGAGACCTCGCGGGTCGCGATGCCGGCGATCTTCGACACGACGGTGTCGGCGATGGAGGTGCGACCCTGCGTGCTGTCCAGGTCGCTGGAGGTGGTGGTCTTGGCGACGGCCTTCTCGCTCACGTCATCAGTCCTGTTCTGTGTGGTGGGGTGGATCGATCGAACAACCGTGAGAGTCCACCCGCACGCCGAACGTCACGGTGACGTGACCGACGTCACAGTGCGGGCCAGTTCGAGGTGCGCACCCTCCCACCCGGTGGCACGGTCGGAGCGATGACCAGGGGGACGGACGACGAGCAGGTGCCGGGCACCGACGACGGGGGCGCCCGTCCGTCAGACAACGCCCTCGCCCGCCGCGCCGGCCTGGGCGACCGGGCAGCGTTCGAGGAGCTCTTCGCCCGGCTCTTCCCCGCGACGCTGCGCTACGCGACACGTCTGCTCGACGGCGACGAGCGGTCCGCGGAGGACGCCGTGCAGGACGCGTGGATCACCGCGTGGCGCGCGCTGCCGGACTTCGAGGGTCGCTCGAAGGTGCAGACGTGGCTGTTCACGATCGTGCAGCGCGAGGTCTACCGACGCCGTCGCCGCACCCGCCCCCTGGCGGTCGACGACCGCATCCTCGAGCCTCTCGGCCGCGACGACGCCGACCGGCTCGGCGCCGCACGTCGTATCGACCCCGAGCAGGAGGCCGAGCTCGGCGACCTCTGGCGCACGCTGGACCTGGCCCTGGGGGAGCTACCGTGGACCCAGCGCGCGGCATGGGCCCTCCGTGAGCTGGAGGGCTTCTCCTACGCGGAGATCGCCCAGGTGCTCGACACGACTCCGACCGTGGTCCGCGGACAGCTGCACCGCGCCCGACGAAGTCTCGCGATCCGGATGGAGCAGTGGCGATGACGAACCCCGACGTGCCCGACCTCGACCGCTCGAGCGGCGAGCGTGCCCTCGACGTGGCGACCGACCAGCTCCGCCACCAGCCGGCCAGCCCGCACGTCGCGCAGGCTGCCGGCCGCGTCCTCGCCCGGGCCCTCGCCGCCCCCCGACGGGCGACCACGATCGAGACCGCCGACCCGCTGCTGCAGGTCTCCTCGGTCGCGCTCGTGGCGCTGCTGCGGTCCGCGCTGGCCGCCGAGGTGGCCGACGCGGCCGTGCGACGCATCCGGCTCGACGTGCGCGACCGCGACCGCCTGCACGCCGTGCACCTGGAGCTCGTGGCGCGCTACGGGACGTCGGTCCCGGAGTCCACCGACGTGGCGCACGCCGTCACCCGGCGCGTCCTGACGGAGACCCTCGGCACGGGGCCGGCACCAGGCGCCGACGAGGTCACCCGTCACGTGCACGTCAGCGACGTCACCCGCGGCGACCCGCACCTGGCGGAGCCGCTCGACGAGGACGAGGTGGGCGACGCGTGAGGCAGCTGACCGTGCACCGCCACGTCGACGCCGAGCCGGACGTCGTGTGGTCGCTGCTCGTCGACCTCGACGCGTGGCCTCGCTGGGGACCGTCCGTGCAGCAGGCGACCCTCGACGACGAGGCGCCGCTCGGTCTCGGCAGCACCGGCCACGTCCGCACGGCCGTGGGCCTCTCGCTGCCGTTCGCGATCACGTCGTTCGAGCCGGGGCGCGCCTGGGCCTGGTCGGTCGCCGGCGTGCCAGCGACGACGCACGCCGTGCGCCCGGAGGCCGACGGCTGCCGTCTGTCGATGGGTGCCCCGCTGTGGGCGCCGGCGTACCTGCCGGTGCTGGCCGCGGCCCTCGTGCGGATCGACCGGCTGGCCACCGCGCGCCGCTGACCGAGGTAGAAGGTCAGGCGGGGTACGGCTCGCGGGAGAGCAGCCGGGCGAGGTGCACGGCGTTCGCGGCCGCGGTGCGCAGCGTGCTGAGCGTGGCCTCGGGGGCCTCGTCGAGGTCGTGGTAGTCGACCGTGTGCATGGCCTCGCCGTTCCAGTACGTGCCGCCCTGCGCGGGGATGGTCAGGCCGCAGTCGTCGAGCGCCTGGTACAGGTCGGCCGTGATCTTGTGCGCACCGTCCTCGTTCCCGACGACGCCCACCAGCGCGACCTTGCCGTAGAGGATCGGGTTCCCGTCGTCGCGCGTCTCGGACAGCTCGGCGTCCAGGCGCTCCAGCACCCGGTTCGCGACGCTCGACATCTGCCCCACCCACGTCGGCGTCACCACGACGAGCACGTCGGCGTCGAGCACCTGTCGGCGGATCGCCGGCCACTCGTCGCCGTCGCCCATGTCGGTCTCGACACCCGGCCTGACGTCGAGGTCGACGACCCGCAGGGCGGTGCCGACGACGTCGTGCTCGGCGAGGGCGTCGAGGTACTGCTGCGCCATCAGGGCGCTGCTCGACGGCGCGTCGCCGCGCTTGAGGGTGCAGTTCAGCGCGAGGGCGGTGAGGGTCACGGATGCTCCTGTGGACGAGGGCGACCGACCGGACGTCGGCTCGGGCGCCACGTACCCCGGCGGGCGTGCCTCATGCGGCGCGGCTCAGTCCGGCAGCGGGATCCGCAGGAACCGCGGGCGGTAGACGAACGGGTCGCGCGCGACCTCCGCGAGGTCGGTGTCGTTCTGGCTGTAGGAGACGACGACGGACCCTCGCTCGGGCAGCAGGTCGGGGTGGGCCAGCGGCATGTACCGCAGCCGACCGTCGGGCTCGCTGGGGATCTGGGCGACCGGGGCGCTCGGGGTGAACGGCCCCGTCGGCCGCGACGCCGACCACACGACGAGGTCCTTGCCGAGGAACTCGTCGCGCTTGCTCACCGCGTACCAGCGGCCGTCCCGCTCGAAGACGCTGAGCGTCTGCGAGACCCCGCCCTCGGCCGGGATCAGGGTGGCGAGGTCGGAGGCGTCGCGGGTCCACGTCCTGCCGTTCCAGTACCGGTAGCGGTCGGGGCGCAGGACGTCGTCGGGCCGCACCCGCGCCACGTGCAGGCTGAACCCGAACACCAGGCCGCGACCGGGACGGGCCGTCCCGTAGAGGTAGACCCACCCGTCGGAGACGGCCGTCGCGGCACCCCACGTCGGGCGACGGAGGTCGTCGTCGTCCGGACCGATGTCGCGCACCCCGAGCAGCTGCGGCGTCCGCCCCCGCTCCACGACGAACAGCGCGACCGCGGGACCCAGGTTGTCGAACGCGAGCGGGCCGTCGGGGGCGTCGGCGCCCTTGACGCGCTGCGCCGACACGCCCACCAGGTCGTAGCCCGGTCGCTCGATCGCGGCCACCGACATCGGCCAGTAGCCGACGCCGTCGTCGCGGTCGGGGATCAGCGCCCCGTGGTCGGCGGGCAGCACGACCTGCGCGCAGCCGGGCTCGAAGACGAGCATGGAGTTGCGCACGAAGCGCTGCCCGTCGAAGTCGGCCGACCGCAGGGTGTCGCCGAACAGCCAGAGCCGCCGCCCGTCCTGCAGGGTCACGTCGGCGCCGACGTCGGCGCCCTGGAACGCCCCCGAGCCACGCACCTGCGTGACGAGCCGGTTGAGGTCGGGCACGGAGCGGATCGGCTTGATCGGGAGGCAGCGGGTCTCGCTCGCCTCGGGCACCGTCGGGGCCGAGGGCGGTTCGGCCCGCCCCGAGAAGGCGACCAGGGACAGCATGAGCAGGAGCGCCGGCCCGGTGACGGCTGCCACCCGGATCCGCCACGGCACGCGCTGCACTCCCACGACACCACGATGTCACGGCGTCGGGGCAGCCCCCGGCGTGACCTACAGTCGGCGCGTGAGGGGTCGCGTCTGGGTGCCGCTGGTGGTCGTCGTCGCCGTGCAGCTGGCCGGCGTGGTCGCGGTCTCCGCCTGGGTCGCGGGCGACGACCTGCACGAGGCGCCGCTCGGCGTGGTGGCACCGGCGGTCGTCGGCCAGACGCTCGCCGACCGGGCTGCCGCCGATCCCGACAGTCCGTTCACGGTCGTGCGGCCGAGGTCGGCCGCCGCAGCCCGTGCGCTCGTCGACGACGGCACGCTGGTGGGCGCGGCGGTGGTCGACCTGGCCCGCTCCGACGACGTCCTGCTCCTGCCACGGCGGGCCTCGCCGGACCAACGGACGGCGGTGGAGGCGGCGGTCCGGGTCACGTCGGCGCGACTGGGACGGGGCGTGCAGGTCGAGCTGGTCGGCCCTTCGCTGTCCGCGGGCGGGCGCGCCGCCGTCGCCTGGCTCCCGGTGCTGGCCGTGGGCGCCGGCATCGTCACGTCAGGCGTGCTCACGGTCCGCTCCGGCAGGCTGCCGCGGACGTGGCCGGGAGCCCTGCGACGACTGCGGGTGATCGGTGTGGTCTCGGTGCTGGTCGGTGGCGCCGGGGGCCTGGTGGGCGCGCTGCTCGCCTCGGGACCGGTGCTCCTGTGGTGGCCGGCGCTCTCCCTGCTGGTGCTGACCGGCGCGCTCGTGTCGCAGGCGCTCGAGCACCTGATGGACGCCTGGGGCTGGGGTCTCGCCGTCACCCTCCTCGTCCTCACGGCACTCCCCGACCTCGCCGGCACGGGCACCTGGATGCAGCCCGAGGTCTGGCGCGAGGTCACGACGCTCCTGCCGCACGCGGCAGGCATCGAGATCCTGCAGCAGCTCACCGGCGGGGCGGCGGGCGCCTTCTGGCGCCCCTGGGCCGTCCTCGCCGTCTGGTGCGCGGCGGCCGCCGCCACCTCGACGCTCGCCCGGCGCGAGCGCTCGGTGGGCTGACGGGTCGGCTCCGCCCTGCCGACCCCCACGCGACGACGCCGGGGACGTCGGCTCAGTCGGCGAGCGCGCCGAGCTGCGACAGCAGCTCGACCTGGTCGAAGTACAGGTGCTCCGACCGCAGCCGGCTGCCGTCGACCTCGTAGACGGCGGCCCACCGGAAGGACACCTTGCGCCCGGTCGGCGCGAGGCTGCCGCCGGCACCGCGCAGGGTGCCTGTGTGCGTGCCGCCGAAGCGGCCCTCCGCCGCCACGCGTGACCCGCTTCCGAGCACGGAGATCAGCTCGAGGCGGCCGTCCGGGAAGCCCTCGTGGAAGACCCGGAGGAAGGCGAGCACGGCCTCCCGGCCCGAGGCCGACGCCCCGGGCGCGATGATCTCCGCGTCCTCGGACCAGGGCTCGGCGGCCTCGTCGCGGGCGTTGAACGCGTCGACGTGACGTCGGACGACCTCGTGGCTCGACATCTCACGACTCCTTCGTCAGGGGCGGGTGGGAAACCTGCTGGAGGACCAGGGCCTCCACGTCGTCGACCAGCCCGACCACCCCGCTGGACCGGGCGATCGCGACGCCGACCTCGTGGGCGCGGCGGGCGTAGGCACCGTCGTCGAGCACCGTCTGCACGGCTCGTCCGACGGCTGCAGGGGTCGGGCGGCCGGTCCTCAGGTTGATGCCGACCCCGGCGTGCTGCACGCGGGTCGACGTCTCGACCTTGTCCTCGGAGTCGCCCGCGATGACGATCGGGACGCCGTGACGCATCGCGTGGTGCAGCCCGCCGTAGCCGCCGTTGGTGACGAGCACGTCCGTGCGGGCCAGCAGCTCGTCGTAGGGCAGGTAGCTGGCGACGAAGACGTTCGCGGGCAGCGGGCCGAGGTCGTCCAGCGCGGACGTCGGGCGACCGCCGGTCGTGACGGCGACCTGCACGTCACGGTCGGCCAGGGCCTCGACGGTCGGCCCGACGACCTCGGTGAAGTCGGTGTTGGCGACCGTCCCCTGGGTCACGTGCACCAACGGGAGGTCCGGGTCGAGGTCGTCGAACCAGGCGGGCGTCGCGACGTCGGCGACCTCGGCTGCCCCCGGCGGGACCATCGGGCCGTAGAAGCGCAGGCCCGCCGGCGCATCGGAGCGGGTGTACTCGAACTCGGGGACGGTGAACTGTGCGAGCAGGTCGCTGCGGTCGAGCACGTCCATGAAGAAGGCGCCGTCGAGCCCTGGGGCGCCCACGTCGGCGAGGAAGCGGTCGAGGCTGCGGTGGACGGGGCGGAGCACCACGCGCGACGTGCGGTACAGCAGGCGGTTGCGGAGCCGGTTCGGCCGCGTGCGTCGCCACGGCACGAGACCGAGCCCGTAGGGCGCCGTGTCGACGCTGCTGAACCCGGCCGGACCGATCCCGCACAGGACGGTGGCGGGACGCTGCTCACGCGGGCGCGAGAAGAGCGTCTGCACGCCCAGGAAGGTCATGTCGTGCAGCACGACGTCGGCGGGCTCGTCGGCGAGCATCTGCTCGAGCGCCCGTCCTGCCGGCGCGGCTGGGGCGACGAAGGCCTGCTCCACGCCGTGGTTGATGGTGGCGAGGCCACGGGTGCGCTCGCCCGCCCCGATGGAGTCGAGCGTGTCGGCCTCGGGCGGCAGCGCGACGAACTCCGCGCCGCTCGCGCGCACCGGTGTCTCGTAGCCGGCACCGGTGAGCATCCGCACCCGCCACCCACGACGGACGAGCTCGCCGGCCACGACGGACAGCGGTCCGACGTGCCCGGTCGCCGGCATGCTGCACAGCACCGCGCTGCGGCTCATGGTCGTCTCCCTCAATTGACTAGAGCGAGACTAACCCCAATATGGGTCACCCGTCGAGCGCCGGTCCGAGGCCGTCGAGCTGTCGCCGCAGCCACACGGCGTACCGTGCCGGAGTCCACCCTCGCTCGCGGACGAGGTGGATCCACGGCTCGGGACCGACGACCAGCCCGAGCAGGTCGGCGGCCTCGGACGCCTGCTCGGCGCGGAGTCGTCCGCGCCCGACGAACCACCCGGCGGCGATGGTCATGTCGCGGTGCCGGCGCTCCTCCAGGTCCTGCACCGCGGAACGCACCCGCGCGTCGGCGTCCGCGGCTGACACCATGGCGTGCACGAGCGCCGCGGACCTCAGGTTCGCCCGCACGAGGAAGTCGACGTACCGCTGGATCGCCACGTCCGTGTCGGGCTCGGACATGATGTCGACCAGCTCCGGCCGCTCGGCGAGCGGGTGTCGACCTTCGTCGCCGGCCAGCGTCAGCTCGTGCGCCGCGACGAGCAGTGCGTGCTTGGGGCCGTGCGCGTGCACCGTCTGCACCGACGTGCCCGCCTCCGCCGCGATCGCCTGCATGGACGTCGCCGCGTAGCCGTCGCGCACGAAGAGCCTCCCCGCCGCCTCGACGATCCTGCGGCGCGTGGCCGCGGCGACGGCGTCGCGGGTCGGTGAGCGGTACGCACGCGGCATGCCTCGCACCGTAACGGACCTGTCGGGCACCTTCAGCACGACGAGGGCCCGGTCCGCTGCTGCGTGACCGGGCCTGGTGGAGCCGCCTGTCGGAATCGAACCGACGACCTTTTCATTACGAGTGAAACGCTCTACCGACTGAGCTAAGGCGGCGAAGGTCCCGCGAGGATCGCCCGCAGAACCTCGTACAGCCTACCCCTGCCCCTCCAAGGGGACACACGGGCCCCCCTAGACTCGACCCCGTGACCGGGACAGAGGACGTGCGGGCCGAGCTGGACGACATGCGCTCCAGCATCGACAACATCGACGCCGCCCTCGTGCACCTGCTGGCGGAGCGGTTCAAGTGCACCCAGCGGGTGGGCCGGCTGAAGGCGACGCACGACCTGCCGGCCTCCGACCCCGACCGCGAGGCACGCCAGATCGAGCGGCTCCGCTCGCTCGCCGTCGAGTCCGACCTCGACCCCGCGTTCGCCGAGAAGTTCCTGACCTTCATCATCGACGAGGTCATCCGCCACCACGAGGCCATCCGCTCGGCCTGACCCCACCCCGTCGGTCCGGCACCGCCGGACGGTGCGAGGCCGGACTACTGCCGGACTACTCGTCGGGGCAGGTCGTGCCGTCGCGCGGGACGGTGCCGTCGACGAGGTAGGCGTCGACCGCCTTGACGATGCAGCGGTTGCCGGAGCTGTAGGCCGTGTGGCCGTCGCCCTCACGGGTGAGCAGCACGCCCTCGCGGTCGCCCAGCTGGTCGGCCAGCGCCTTGGCGTTCTCGTACGGCGTCGCCGGGTCGCGGGTGGTGCCGATGACGACGATCGGCGAGGCGCCCTCGGCGTCGATCTCCACCTGCGGACGGTCGGCGGGCTCGGGCCAGTCGGTGCAGCCGAGGGTGCCCCAGCCGAGCGCGGCGCCGAAGACCGGCGACACCTTCTCGAAGCGGGGCAGCTCGGCCTCCACCTCCGCGACGCTCGGCCGCTCGCGGTTGTCGAGGCAGTTGACCGCGATGTTGGCCCAGCCGATGTTGCCGTCGTAGCTGCCGTTGCTCTGCCGGGAGAAGTACAGGTCGTTCAGGCGCAGCAGCAGCGACCCGTCACCCTGCAGGGCCGCCGTGAGCGCCTGCGACAGGACGGGCCACGCGGCCTTGTCGTAGAGCGTGACGGCCACGCCGTAGAACGCACGTCCCTTGGTCAGCTCCCGGTCGGTCCCGGTGGGCAGTGGCCGGTCCTCCAGCCGGGACATGAACGTGGCCAGCGCCCGGTTGGCGGCGTTGGGGTCCTGGCCGAGCGGGCACGACTCGAGCTTCGCGCAGGCGTCGAGGTAGGCGTCGAGCGCGCGCTGGAACCCGGTGGCCTGCCCGAAGGCGGACCCGAACACGTCCTGCGCGGGGTCGACGGCACCGTCGAGCACCATGGCGCCGACCTTCTGCGGGAACAGCGTCGCGTACGTGGCACCGAGCTGGGTCCCGTACGACGCGCCGAACCAGTCGAGCTTCTGCTGCCCCATCGCGGCGCGCGCGACGTCCATGTCGCGGGCAGCCTCCTCGGTGGAGACGTGCCCGGCGAGCTCGCCGGAGTTCTTGGCGCACGCCTCGCCGAGCTCGCGGACGCCGGCGCGCAGCTCGCGCACCTCGGCCGACGTGCTCGGGTCGGGGTCGCTGGCTGCGTAGGCGTCGAACTGGGCGTCGGGAAGGCACTTCAGGGGCGAGCTCTCGCCGACGCCACGGGGGTCGATGCCGACGATCGTGAAGGCGTCGCGCACGGTCGGCGCCATGCTGCCGGCCAGGCTCGCGGCGAAGTCGATCGCCGACCCGCCCGGACCGCCGGGGTTGACGAACAGCACGCGCGTGCCGTCGCCGGTGCTCAGGTAGCGCGCGGCCTTGAGGGTCGTGGTCGCGCCGTCGGGCTCGTCGTAGTCGATGGGGACGGTGATCGTGGCGCACTCGGAGTCGCCGCCGCAGCCCTTCCAGGTCAGCTTCTGGTCGTAGAAGCGCTGCAGGCCGTCGGGAGCCTGCTCGCCGGTGGGCTGGATCGCCTGGGCGGCGGGCGAGTCGTCGGACGCGCCGTCGCCGTCGCGGACCACGAGCAGGACGCCCGCGACGACCGCGGCCACCGCGGCGAGGGCGATCAGGGCGATCAGAGGTCGTTTCATCGGCTCCGGAATCCCATCATCATGCGTTCGAGGGTGAGCAGCGGTGCTGCGTTCGCGGTGAGCGCCTCGCGCGCCTCGACGATCGCACCGATCCGGCTCAGCGTCGACTCGGGCGTCCACAGACGGGCCGCCTCACGCACCTCGTCGGCGACGTCGGCGTTCACGAGGGGCGCACCGGGCGCGGTCTGCACGGCGACGACGTCGCGGCAGAACGACAGCAGGTCGAGCAGCACGCCGTCGATGGAGTCGCGCGCCAGCCTGGTGCGGCGTCGCTTCTGGTCCTTCTCGAGCGAGGAGACCGCGCCGGCGTAGCCGGCAGGGCGACGGCCGCGGTCCTCCACGCCCCACGACTGCTTGAGGTCGGCGCTCTCGCGCTCGTCGGCGACGTCGGCGATCACGGCGGCACGTGCGGTGGCCTCGTCGTTGATGCGCTGCGCCGCCACCAGGCAGTCGCCGAGGGACCGCAGCGACGTGGGCAGCGACAGGATCTCGCGGCGCCGCTCCCGCGCCTGGGGGTCGCGCGCGAGGCCACGAGCGCGACCGATGTGGCCCTGCGACGCGGCCGCCACCTCGTGCGCCAGCTGCGGCTCCACCCCGTCGCGCTCGACGAGCAGCCGGGCGATGGCGTCGACCGGTGGCGTGCGCAGCAGCACCGGCCGGCACCGCGAACGGATCGTGACGATGACGTCCTCCGTGGCCGGCGCGCACAGCATCCACACGGTGAACGGCGACGGCTCCTCCACCGCCTTCAGCAGCGCGTTGGCGGCCTGCTCGGTGAGCCGGTCGGCGTCCTCGACGACGAGCACCTGCCAGCGCCCGAGGGCCGGGCTGAGCGCGGACTTGCGGACGTACTCGCGGGCGACGTCGGTGCCGATCGAGAGCCCGTCGGTGCGGATGACGGTGATGTCGGGGTGGCTGCCCGCCGCCGCCGTGGTGCACGAGCGGCACTCGCCGCAGCCGCCACGCTCGCACTGCAGCGCAGCGGCGAACGCCTTCGCCGCGTTCGAGCGTCCCGAGCCCGGTGGGCCCGTGAACAGCCAGGCGTGGGTCATCGAGCGACCGTCGCCGCCGGCCGACCGGACCGCGGCCGACAACGTGTCGACGACCGGGGCCTGTCCGACGAGCTCGTCCCAGACGCTGGTCACCGCGCCTGCCCCAGCCAGGGCTCGACCGCGGCCCGCACGGCGGCGTGGACGACGTCCGGCGACTGGTCGGCGTCGACGACGAGGTAGTGCGCGGGGTCGGCGGCGGCCAGCGCCAGGAAGTGGCCCCGGACCCGCTGGTGGAAGTCGAGCGGCTCGGCCTCGATGCGGTCGGGCTCCCCCGCCCGCGCGAGCCCGACGACGGGGTCGAGGTCGAGCACGACGGTCAGGTGCGGGCGCAGGTCGGCCGTGGCCCACCGTGCCACGTGCTCCAGCTCGGCGGCGTCGAGGGCACGTCCGGCGCCCTGGTAGGCCAGCGTCGAGTCGACGTAGCGGTCGGTGACGACCACCTCGCCGCGGGCCAGCGCCGGGAGGACGACGGCGTCGACGTGCTCGGCCTTGTCGGCGGCGTAGACCAGCGCCTCCGTGCGCGGCGACAGGTGCCCCGTGGCGGGATCGAGCACGATGCCCCGCAACCGCGCCCCCACCTCCGTGCCACCGGGCTCACGCGTGAGCAGCACCTCGTGGCCGGCTGCCCCGAGCCACTCGGCGAGGAGCCGCGCCTGCGTCGACTTCCCGCCCCCCTCACCGCCCTCCAGCGCGACGAAGACGCCCGAGTCGGTGTAGCGAGGCTGCATGGGGCCGATCCTAGGGGGCGGGTGCGACGGGGTGGGGTGCTGGCCGCGGGGGGCGTCTGGTTGCTGGTGCGCTGGCGCAGGGGGCTTGTTCTTGCCGGTGCGCTGGCGCGGGGGGTCTGAGCTTGCTGGTGCGCTGCCTCGGCCTTCGCTGGGGGTGGGCTCCGAAAGGGCCTCGACCGGCAGGGGGCTGGGCGTGGCTTCGGGTCTCGGGATCTGGTCTGGGCCCGTGAAGGACGCACGATGCTGCGTTTCTGCGTTCCGGGGCCAACATTCTGCGTTGGCGCGTCATATCGGTGGATCTGCAACCGCACGAGCGCCTCTGCTGTTGAGAATCCACCGATAAGGGGCATCGCGGCCGGACGCTTCTGCGTTCGCGACGGGATCCCGTAGCCAACGCAGAAGCGTTGAACCCCCTCACACGAACGCAGGATCTTGCGTCCACCCCGAGCGCAACCCGCAGCCCGAGACCCCAGACCAGCGCCGCCGCCAGCCGTCCGGTCGAGGCCTTTCGGAGACCGTTCCCAGCGAAAACCGAGGCAGCGCACCAGCAAGCCTGGACCCCCTGCGGCAGCGCACCAGCAAGGTCAGGCCGAAGGAGGCCCGAGAGACCTCAGCTCTTCTTCGCTGCCGACGACTTCGTCGCCGTCGCCGTCTTCTTGGCCGCCGTCTTCGCCGCCGTCTTCTTCGCAGCGGTCTTCTTGGCAGCCGTCTTCTTGGTGGCCGTCTTCTTCGCAGCGGTCTTCTTCGTCGTGGTCTTCTTCGCCGTGGTCTTCTTGGCGCTCTTCTTCGCCGTCTTCTTGACCGGACCACGGGCGCGACGCTCGGCGAGGAGCTCCTGGGCACGCTCCTCGGTGAGGGTCTCGAGGTCGTCGTCCTTGCGCAGCGACGCGTTGGTCTCGCCGTCGGTCACGTAGACGCCGAACCGGCCGTCCTTCGCGACGATCGGCTTCTCGCTGACCGGGTCGACGCCGAGCTCCTTGAGCGGGGGCTTGGCGGTGCCGCGGCGACCGTAGGTCTTCGGCTGCGCGTAGATGGCGCGCGCCTGCTCCTCGGTGAGCGTGAACAGCTGGTCCTCGGACTCGAGCGAGCGCGAGTCGGTGCCCTTCTTGAGGTAGGGGCCGTAGCGCCCGTTCTGGGCGGTGATCTCGGTACCGTCGACGTCGGTGCCGACGACGCGCGGGAGGGTGAGGAGCTGCACGGCGTCGTCGATGCCGATCGCGTCCATGCTCATCGTGCGGAACAGGCTCGCGGTGCGCGGCTTCTCGCCCTTCGGGGCGTCCTCCGGCAGCAGCTCCTGCACGTAGGGACCGAAGCGACCGTTCTTCACGACGAGGTCGAGCCCCGTCTCCGGGTGGGTGCCGAGCATCTTCTCGGCTCCGGCCGGGTTCGCCAGCAGCTCCTTCGCCTTCTCGAGGGTCAGCTCGTCCGGCGGCAGGTCCTCGGGCACGTTGCCGCGCGTCGGGACGTCGACGCCGTCCTTGCCGGGGACCATCGGCGGGCCCTCGACGTACGGCCCGTACCGCCCGACGCGCACCGCGACGCCGTCACCGAGCTCGAACGTGGCGAGACCGCGGGCGTCGATGTCGGGGAGGTTCTCGATGAGCCGCTTGAGGCCGGTGTCCTTCTCGCCGCTGCCGGCCCAGAACCCCTCCAGCACGCGCTGACGCTCCTCGCGCCCGTGCGACACCTGGTCGAGGACGTCCTCCAGCTCGGCGGTGAAGGAGTAGTCGACCAGACGGGGGAAGTGCTGCTCCATCAGCCGCACCACGCTGAACGCGATCCACGCCGGCACCAGCGCGGTGCCCTTCTTGAACACGTACCCGCGGTTCTGGATGGTGCCGATGATCGACGCGTACGTCGACGGGCGACCGATCTCCCGGTCCTCCAGCTCCTTGATGAGCGAGGCCTCGGTGTAGCGGGCGGGCGGCTTCGTCTCGTGGCCGGCGGGCGTCAGCTCGTGCGCCGTCACGGTGTCGCCCTGGGCGAGCGCCGGGAGCTTGGTCTGCTGGTCGTCGCCCTGGCCGTTGTCCTCGCGGGACTCCACGTACGCCTTCAGGAAGCCGTGGAACGTGATGGTGCGGCCCGAGGCGGTCAGCTCGACCGGTGCGCCCGCGTCGGCACCCGCCGCGTCGGAGGCGGTGGCGGTCAGGCGGATCGACACCTGCTCGCCGCGGGCGTCCTTCATCTGCGACGCGAGCGTGCGCTTCCAGATCAGCTCGTACAGCCGGAGCTCGTCGCCGCGCAGGCCCGTGGCCTGCGGCGTCTTGAACGTCTCCCCCGCGGGCCGGATCGCCTCGTGCGCCTCCTGGGCGTTCTTGACCTTGCCGGCGTAGGTGCGGGGCTTGTCGGGCAGGTACTGCGCGCCGTACAGCTCCTTCACCTGGGCGCGCGAGGCGTTCAGCGCGGTCTGCGACAGCGTGATCGAGTCGGTGCGCATGTAGGTGATGTGCCCGCCCTCGTACAGGCGCTGCGCGACCTGCATCGTGCGGGCGGCGCCGAAGCCGAACTTGCGCGAGGCCTCCTGCTGCATCGTCGTGGTGCGGAACGGGGCGTACGGCTTGCGGGTGTAGGGCTTCGCGTCGACGCCGGCGACCGTGAACGTCTCGTCGCGCAGACCCGCCGCGAGGGCGGTCACACGAGCCTCGTCGAGGTGCGCGACGTCGGCGTTCTTGAGGGTGCCGTCGTCGGCGAAGGCCGACCCGTTCGCGACGCGCTTGCCGCCGACCGTCACCAGACGGGCCGGGAACAGCCGCGCGTCCTCGTGCTGCTCGCCGGCGTCGAAGGTGGCGTCGAGGTCCCAGTAGGACGCGGACCGGAACGCCATGCGCTCCCGCTCGCGCTCGACCACGAGGCGCGTCGCGACCGACTGCACGCGGCCCGCGGACAGGCCCGACATGACCTTCTTCCACAGGACGGGGCTGACCTCGTACCCGTACAGACGGTCGAGGATGCGGCGGGTCTCCTGCGCGTCGACGAGGTCCATGTCGATGTCGCGCGGGTTCTCGACCGCCCGCGTGATCGCTTCCTTGGTGATCTCGTTGAAGACGATGCGCTTGACGGGCACCTTCGGCTTCAGCTCGTCGAAGAGGTGCCAGGCGATGGCCTCGCCCTCGCGGTCCTCATCGGTCGCGAGCACGAGCTCGTCGGCCTCCTTGAGGAGCTTCTTGAGCTTGGTGATCTGCGGCTTCTTCTCGGCGGCGACGACGTAGACGGGGTCGAAGCCGTTCTCGATGTCGACGCCCAGGCGCGCCCAGGGCAGCCCCTTGTACTTGGCGGGGACCTGGTCGGCACCCTTCGGGAGGTCGCGGATGTGTCCCACGCTGGAGTCGACGACGTACCCGTCACCCAGGTACGACTGGATGCTGCGCACCTTGTTCGGCGACTCGACGATGACGAGCGTGGTCACGGTGTTACTCCCTCGTGGACGGTCCGGGCGCTCGGACAGCGGGCCGGACGCGGCATACGCTAACGCGCCTTGTCAAGGAACATCGTGCCCCGGGGCCGCAGGTGGCGCGCGCCACACGGCCCCCGGCCGATGGTCAGGGAACGAGCAGGCCGTCGGCGACGAGCTCGTGGACGACGGGGCGGTACTGCTCGCGCAGGGCTCCGGGATCGCGCTCCAGCAGACGGGCGAGCGCGTCGAGCACCTGCCCGGCCGTCAGGTCGCCGTCGAGTGCGCCGACGAGCCCCGCCTGGACGGTGTCGACCTGCGCGGCCCGGCGCAGGCCCTCCCCCAGGCGCAGCACGATCGCCTCCGGGTCCTCCTCGCCGGCGCGGCCGAACGTCTCCTGCGTCAGCGTGGGCGCCTGGCGCCACCGGACGTCGAGCACGTCGTCGGCCGCGGCCAGGGCGTCGACCCGGTCGCCCCAGGAGAGGACCGCCGCGCCGACGGGCGGCACGACCTCGTGGCGCCACTCCTCCAGCCGCAGCACGGGCACGTCGCGGTGCGCCGCACGCAGGCTGATCCACCCGAACGCCATGGCCTGGACGCCCTGGGCGTCGAACCAGTCGAGCCAGGCGTCGTAGCGGGCCGTGTAGTCGGGCCGGTGCCGGACGCCCGCGTCGGCGAGCCACATCTCGACGTACGCCGGGAGGTCGACGACCTCGCGCTGGACCACCCACGCGTCGAGCCCGGTGGCCCCCACCCAGCCGCCCAGGCGCTCCTGCCACGGCTCGTCGGTGTGCACCCAGCTGCCGAGCACCTGGCACCACCCGCCGGGCACGAGGTGGTCGGCCGCGCCGGCCACGACGGTGCGGACGACGCCGTCGGTCTCGAGGGACCCCTCGCGGTACACGAGCCGGTCGCCGGTGGGCGGGGAGACGACGAACGGCGGGTTCGTTGCGATGGTGTCGAACCGCTCGCCCGCGACCGGGTCCCAGAAGGAGCCGTCGCGCACGTCGACGTCGACGCCGTTGAGCTCCGCCGTGAGCCGCGCGGCCCAGAGGGCACGGGGGTTGACGTCGGTCGCGACGACGCGGTCGTGCCCCTGCGCGAGGTGCAGCGCCTGCACGCCGCACCCCGTGCCCAGGTCGAGGGCGCGCCTCGTCCCCCCACGGTGCGGGACGTCCCGGGCGGGGACGGTGAGCTGGGCGAGGGACGAGGACGCTTCGCTGATGCCGAGCACGTGCTCGGGCCCGACCTCGATCGGACGCGTGTCCAGCCCCGGCGTCAGGTCGCAGACCACCCACCAGTCGTGCGTCTCGTCGCCGTACGGGCGCACGTCGACCACGGCGCGCACCGCGTCACCGTCGCGGGCGAGGACCCCCCGGCGCACCAGGTCGTCGACCTGCCCCGGCAGCGCGGCGTCGACCGCCTCCGCGGGCTCGGGTCGCTGCAGGGAGAAGAGCCGCACCAGGGTCGAGAGGGGGGAACCGTCGCGGGTGGCGCGCTCCGCCGGTGTGGTCTCGTTGCGCAGCAGGGCTCCCTGCGCCTCGGGCCCCAGCAGGGCCTGCACCCGCTCGACGGTGAAGCCGACGTCGGTCAGCCGGGCGCGCAGTCGTTCCATGGCGTCAGCGTGTCACGCCGAGGCCGGGTCGACCTCAGGCGAGGTCGGCGGTGTCGTGCGCGGCGCGCGCCGCCTCGACGGAGTCGTGCAGGCCGAAGACCTTGTCGAGGCCCGTGATCTCGAAGATCTTGAGCAGCCGCGGGTGCGTGCAGACGATGTCGAGCGAGCCCCCGCCCGCCCGGACCTTCTTGAGGGCGCCCACGAGGACGCCCAGACCCGTCGAGTCGAGGAAGTCGACCCGCTGCACGTCGACCACGAGGCGCAGGTGACCGGCGTCGATCGCCTCCACGATCGCCTCCCGCAGCCGCGGGGCGGTGTACACGTCGATCTCGCCGCCGACCTCGATGATCTCGAAGGGCTCGTCGGTGCGGGTGGTCAGCAGGAGCTCCATCAACGTCCTTCCTCGCAGGTACGCCAAGTCAACCACGCCGGGCGCCTCGACGCCCCGTCGTCCGCGCCCACGACGGAGGCCCTGGGATGATGGCACCGTGGAACCGGACCGAGTGCTGACGCGCTACGCCGACCGGATCCTGCACCTGCACGTGGTCCCCGCCCGCGACGCCGTCGTGGAGCCCTGGCCGGAGTGGGTGGACCCACGCGTGCGCACGGCCTTCGCGGCGCAGGGCGTCACCCACCTCTGGGCGCACCAGGCCGAGGCGCTCGCGCACGTGCACGCGGGGCGGCACGTCGTCGTGTCCACGGGCACGGCCTCGGGGAAGTCGCTGACCTACCAGGTCCCTGCGCTCGACGCGCTCGTCCGGGGCCGTGCGGGCGACGCGATCCGCGGGCACCGCGCCCCCACCGCGCTCTACCTGGCGCCCACGAAGGCACTCGCCGCCGACCAGCTGCGCCGCCTGCCTCGCGACGAGGACGGCGCACCGCTGGTCCGGGCGACCACCGTCGACGGCGACAGCTCGCTCGACGAGAGGTCGTGGGCGCGCGACCACGCGCAGCTCGTGCTCACCAACCCCGACACCGTGCACCACACCCTCCTGCCCGGCCACGAGCGCTGGGCACGGCTGTTCGCCGGACTGCGGGTCGTCGTCGTGGACGAGTGCCATCACTACCGGGGCGTGTTCGGCGCACACGTCGCGCACGTGCTGCGCCGGCTGCTGCGCGTGTGCGCGCACCACGGGTCGCAGCCCGTCGTGGTGCTCTCGTCGGCCACGGTGAGCGACCCGGAGGCGTCGGCGCGGCGGCTCACCGGGCTCGACGTGGTGGCCGTGACCGACGACGCCTCGCCGCACGGGCCGCGGACGATCGCGCTCTGGGAGCCGCCCCTGGTCGGCGCCGCGCACCCGTCGCAGCCGCCGAGCCGGCGGTCCGCGGGCCGCGAGGCGGCCGACGTGCTCACCGACCTCGTGCTGGACCGCACCCGCACCCTCGTCTTCTCGCGGTCCAGGCGTGGAGCCGAGTCCATCGCCCGAGGAGCGCAGGAGCGCCTCGGCGAGGTCGCGCCCGAGCTGCCCGCCCGAGTGGCCACCTACCGCGGCGGGTACCTGCCCGAGGAACGCCGGGCCTTGGAGGACCGGCTCCGCTCGGGCGACCTGCTCGGCCTGGCCGCCACCAACGCGCTCGAGCTGGGCGTCGACGTGAGCGGGCTCGACGCCGTCGTCAGCGTGGGCTTCCCCGGCACGCGGGCGGCGTTCTGGCAGCAGGTGGGACGCGCCGGTCGCGACGGCCAGCCGTCGCTCGGCGTGCTCGTGGCGCGCGACGAGCCGATCGACACCTTCCTCGTGCACCACCCCGACGCCTGGCTCGGCGCGCCCGTGGAGGCGACGGTGTTCGACCCGGACAACCCGTACGTGCTGGGTCCGCACCTGGCCGCCGCGGCGCAGGAGCTGCCGCTGACGGAGGCCGACCTGGAGCTGTTCGGACCACGCGCCCGCGAGGGGGTCGACGCCCTGGAGGCGGCGGGCTGGCTGCGTCGCAGGACGGCGGGCTGGTTCTGGACCCGCCGCGACCGCGCCGCAGCGCTGGCCGACCTGCGCGGCAGCGGTGGCGCGCCCGTGCAGATCGTCGACGGGCCGACCGGGCGGCTGGTGGGCACCGTCGACGCCGGCTCCGCCGACGGCGAGGTGCACGAGGGTGCGGTGTACGTGCACCAGGGCCAGGTGCACGTGGTCGACGAGTACGACGTGGACGACGGCGTCGCGGTGGTGCACGCCGAGGACCCCGGCTGGTCGACGTCGGCGCGCTCGACCACGGAGGTCTCGATCGTCTCGACGCGGCGCACGCGACGCTGGGGTGCCACGACCGTCCACCTCGGCGAGGTCGACGTGACGAGCCAGGTGGTCTCGTTCAGCCGTCGACGCCACGACGGGAGCCTGGTCGGCGAGGAGCCGCTCGACCTGCCGTCGCGCACGCTCCGCACCGTCGCGACCTGGTGGACGCTCCCGCCGGACGTGGTGGAGCGGGTGCTGGAGCGCACCGACGTGCCCGGCGCGGCGCACGCGGCGGAGCACGCCGCCATCGGCCTGCTGCCGCTGCTGGCCACGTGCGACCGCTGGGACCTCGGCGGGCTCTCCACCGCCGTCCACGCCGACACGGGGACGCTGACGATCTTCGTGCACGACGGGCACCCGGGCGGGGCCGGCTTCGCCGAGCGCGGCTACGAGGTGGTCGAGCGGTGGCTGAGGGTCACTCGCGCCACGATCGACGACTGCGAGTGCCGCGACGGGTGCCCCTCGTGCGTGGTCTCGCCGAAGTGCGGGAACTTCAACGAGCCGCTCGACAAGGCCGGCGCCGTGCGGCTGCTCGACGCGCTGCTCGACGGCGCGCCGGAGGACTGAGCCGCCCCTCACCGCTCGTACCAGGCCGGGGCCGCCCGCGCCTGCACGCGAGCCCTCCAGGTGCCGCCCCACCACGGCCTGGCCGCCGCGGTGGCGGTGACCGTGACGACGTCGAGGTCGGCACGGCACCGCTCGAGCGTGGCGTCGTTGCGGCGCGCCACCTGCCGAGCCGCGGCGCACGGGTCGGCACCCTCGGTGGCCGCGCGGCTGCCGGCCAGCGCAGCCAGGTCGGCAGCGGCCGACACACGGTGGCGCAGGGCGACGAGCGCGGTCACCTGGAGGCCGAGGGCGACGACAGTCGCGAGGGCGGCGCCCACCCAGAGGGCGTGCACCGTGACCGAGCCCCGCTCGACCGGTGGCGCGCTCACGGCACCTCCACGGCCGCCACCGCGCTCGCGTCGAGCTGGACGGAGCCCACCGTGGACGCGAAGCCGAGGGGTGCTCGTGCACGCACCCGCACCGTGACCGCGACGGTCCCGTCGGCGCCCTCGGCGACGTCGACCATGGATCCGGCTGGAGCCAGCCGCCGCACGACGGCGACCGCGTCGGCCTCGGGCTCGCCGCGCGAGACCAGGCGGGCCCCCTCCCGCGCCGCGTCGACGAGCCGCACCTGCGTCAGGCCGAGCGACGCGACCCAGACCAGCAGCACGACCAGCACGAGCGCGAACGGCGCGAGGACGGCCAGCTCGGCCGTGGCCGTGCCCTGCTCGCCGCGTCGCCTCATCGCAGCGGCGCGAACGGGCGGCCGTGCCACAGCAGCTCCAGGAGCGAGCGCGGCTCCAACGCCCGCCGCAGCAGCGCGGCGACGTGGTCGAGGAACCAGCCGTCGGCGCCGAGCCGCAGCAGCACGGCCGCGCAGGTG
>NZ_JAMXRU010000047.1 GCF_024124745.1 Aeromicrobium sp. CnD17-E | reverse complement strand
GTCCGGGCGTCCGGGTGGCGTTGAGCACCGAGACCGGCACGGCAGCACGGTCGACCGGCGGCGTGGTCCGGGTGGGGGTCGGGGTGGGCGACGGGCTGGGGCTCGGCGTCCTGGTCGGCGTCGGGCTCGGCGTGGGACGGGGCGACGCGCTCGTCGAGGCCGAGGCGGTGGGGCTGGGCGTGCTCGACGGGCTCGACGTGGGCGCGGCGACTGCGGCAGTGTCGTCGCCGTCGACGACGATCCAGCCCAGCCACCCGGCACCGAGCAGGACGAGGACGGCGGACGCGACGAGCGCCCAGGACGGCAGGACGAACGCCCGGCGCGTCACCGTGCGTCGGTGGTCGGACACCAGCCGCCCGCGTCTCAGAGGTCGATGCCGAGGCGTCGCGCCGACCGGCTGCGCTGGCGCTGGGCCCGCAGCCGCCGCAGGCGCTTGACCAGCAGCGGGTCGAAGGCGAGGGCGTCGTCGCGGTCGATCAGCGCGTTGAGCAGCTGGTAGTAGCGCGTGGCGGACATGTCGAACTTCTCGCGGATGGCCTGCTCCTTGGCCCCCGCGAACTGCCACCACAGACGCTCCATCGCGAGCATCTCCAGATCGCGCTCGGTCAGGGTGTCGCCGGGGCGTGCCGTCTCGTGGGTCGGCTGCTCCGCTGCACTCATGGCCCGATCGTAACCCAGGAATCACACGCCTGTCATTCGCTTCGGCGACGGGATCGTCTGGTATGCGTGGGACATGTCGTCGACCCCCGCCGCACCCGTCCCTGCCGACCGCCCGTTGCGCTGGGGCGTGCTCGCGACCGGCAAGATCGCCGGCAGCTTCGCGCGCGACCTGGCGCTGCTGGACGACCACGAGGTCGTGGCCGCGGGGTCGCGTGACGTGGAGCGGGCGCGCGCCTTCGTGGCCGAGCACGGCACCGCCGACGCCCGCGGGTACGGCAGCTACGAGGAGCTCGCCGCCGACCCCGAGGTCGACGTCGTCTACGTGGCGAGCCCGCACGGACGCCATCTGGAGGACGCGACGCTCTGCCTCGACGCAGGCAAGGCGGTGCTGTGCGAGAAGGCACTGACCCTCGACGCCACGACCGGCCGACGGCTGGTCGAGCACGCACGTGAGCGGGGCCTGTTCCTCGCGGAGGCGATGTGGATGCGCACCAATCCCGTGATCCGGGAGGTGCAGCGCCTCGTCGGCGAGGGCGCACTGGGAGAGCTGGGCGAGGTGCGGGCCGAGCTCGGCTTCGTGGCGGACCCCGACGTGGCCCGGCTGTGGGAGCCCGAGCTCGGCGCGAGCGCGCTGCTGGACATCGGCATCTACCCGCTCACGTTCGCGCACCTGCTGCTCGGCCAGCCGCACACCGTCGCCGCCGCGGGGGCGCTGCACGAGCGCGGCTTCGACGTGGCCGGCGGGGCCACGCTCGTGCACGAGGGGTGCGGCGAGCGCGGGGTCGAGCCCGTCTCGAGCCTGGCCTGGACGCAGCTGGCGCAGTCCGACAACACGGCCTCCGTGGCCGGGACCGAGGGACGCATCGAGATCGGGCGGCGCTTCCACCACCCCACGTCGTTCACCCTCGTGCGCGGCGACGACGCCGAGACGATCGACGTCCCCGTGATCGGGCGGGGCTACGCCCACGAGGCCGTCGAGGTCGCCGCATGCCTGCGGACGGGACGCACCGAGTCCGACCTGCTGCCGCTGGACGCCACCGTGCAGCTGCAGGAGCTGATGGACACGATCCTCGAGCAGGTCGGCGTCCGGACGCCCGCCTGACCCGACCCCGACGCGGGTGACGTCGACGCGCGTCGTCGAGGGGCGACGTCGGCGCGACCCCCTAGGGTGGGGGCATGGCGGCAACGGCTGATTTCGTGGTGATCGCCAACCGGCTTCCCGTCGACCGTGTGGTCCAGCCCGACGGCAGCACGACCTGGCGCACCTCCCCCGGCGGTCTCGTGACCGCGCTCGAGCCCGTCATGCGACGCAACGGCGGTGCGTGGATCGGCTGGCACGGCGCCCCCGACGAGAAGCTGCGCACGTTCGAGCACGACGGCATCACCCTCGTGCCGGTGCACCTGACCGGCCAGGAGTACGAGGAGTACTACGAGGGCTTCTCCAACGGGACCCTCTGGCCGCTGTACCACGACGTCGTCGCCCCGCCGGAGTTCCACCGCGAGTGGTGGGAGTCCTACGTCGAGGTGAACCGCCGCTTCGCCAAGAAGGCGGCGCGGATCGCGCGACGCAACGCCGTCGTCTGGGTGCAGGACTACCAGCTGCAGCTCGTCCCCCAGATGCTGCGCGAGCTGCGCCCCGACCTGCGGATCGGCTTCTTCCTGCACATCCCGTTCCCGCCCAACGAGCTCTTCCAGCAGCTGCCGTGGCGCCGCTCCATCCTCGAGGGGCTGCTCGGCGCCGACCTCGTCGGCTTCCAGCTCCCGGGCGCGGCGCAGAACTTCGTCCGCCTGGTGCGTCAGCGCGTCGGGCACAAGACGCACCGCGACACCGTCTACCTCGAGGACGGACGGACCGTCACGGCCCGCGCCTACCCGATCTCGATCGACGCGGCCGGCTTCGAGGAGATGGCGCGCCGGCCCGAGGTGGTCGCCCGGGCCGCCGAGATCCGCGAGAGCCTCGGCAACCCCCGGTGCGTGCTGCTCGGCATCGACCGCCTCGACTACACCAAGGGCCTGCGGCAGCGGCTCCGCGCGTTCGGCGAGCTGGTCACCGAGGGTGCGGTCGACGTCGAGGACGCCGTCTTCGTGCAGGTGGCCACGCCGTCGCGCGAGCGGGTCGAGCAGTACCGGCTGCTGCGCGACGACATCGACCGTCTCGTCGGTCGCATCAACGGCGACGTCGGGCGGATCGGCGCGCAGCCCATCACCTACCTGCACGCCTCCTACCCGCGGGAGGAGATGGCGGCGCTGTACCGCGCGGCCGACGTCATGGTCGTGACGCCGCTGCGCGACGGGATGAACCTCGTCGCCAAGGAGTACGTGGCGTGCCGCTACGACGACGACGGCGCCCTGGTGCTGAGCGAGTTCGCCGGGGCGGCGGCCGAGCTGCGCCAGGCGTACCGGGTGAACCCCTACGACATCAACGGCCTCAAGGAAGCGCTGCTCGAGGCGATCCGCGCCCCCGAGAAGGAGCGCACCCGCCGCATGAAGGCGATGCGCAAGCAGGTGGTCGAGAACGACATCGAGCTGTGGGCCACGCGCTTCCTCGACGACCTGCGCACCGTGCGCCACACGCACGACAAGACGCCGCGACCCGCGCGCGACAACCCCGAGACGACCACGCGCCGCCGCTGACGAGGAGGGCGACGTCGCGGACGGCTCAGGTCGTCAGTCGCGACAGCGCGTCGGCACCGACCAGGAAGCCCACCAGGCCGACGATCCAGCTCACCGCGACGCCACTGCGGGCCGTCATCCAGGCGTCGGCGCGCTCCAGCCAGGGCTCCACCCGACGCGCCGCCACCAGGCGCAGCGCGAGCAGCACCAGGGCCGGCAGGACCATGACGACGACGTACCCGAGCAGCACGAGGAGCTGCCAGGCTCGGTCGAGGCCGGACCGCGACAGCAGGCCCATCGCGGCGAGGTAGGGCAGCATCGTCGCCAGCTCGAGGACGGTCGCCACGAGCGCGACCAGCACCGTCGTGCGCGCCGGCACCCCCTCGCCCTGCAGCGCCGCACGCCACCGCACGGCGCGCGGGCTCGGACCACCGCGCTCCTTGGCACGCCGCTCCAGGGGCCAGCTCCACCAGAACAGCGCCGCGCCGACCAGCAGCTGCACCACGGCCAGCGGGCGGTTGCGGGCGAGGGTGTCGCCGGCGCCGGACACCGCGTCGAGGACGGCGTCGACGCCGAGCAGGAGCACCACACCGACGGCCGCGTAGAACACGGCGACCGTGGTGAGGAACAGCAGCACCCGAGCCGGTCGCACCCGCGGGGCGACCAGCATCCAGAGCGGGAGCAGCAACGTGCCGGCGCTCGTGCTGTCGACGAGGGCGAGCAGCACCAGCCCACCGAGCACGGCCCAGGTCACGACGCCTCCCTCCCCTCGACGTCACGACCGTGCCACATCCGGTGCCGGACGTGGCAACCGGGCGCGGCCCGGACCTCTCAGGCCGTACGGACGTCCGGACGCGTCCCGCCACGACCGCGCCGAGCCCGGAACAGGACCGAGACGACGAGGGCGAGCGCGGTCGCGGAGACGGTGACCGCG
The DNA here is from genome assembly GCF_024124745.1 of Aeromicrobium sp. CnD17-E. Lineage (GTDB taxonomy): Bacteria > Actinomycetota > Actinomycetes > Propionibacteriales > Nocardioidaceae > Aeromicrobium. The sequence continues at coordinate 19,110 of NZ_JAMXRU010000047.1, read as the reverse complement.
AAGGCCGGGGTGTGGCCGCCGAGGTCGGCGAGCCGGCCGGCGAGCGTCGAGCCCAGCGCGTAGCCGATCCCGGTGGCGCCGGCGAGCAGCGTCATGGCCGTGCCCACGCGCTCGGGCACGACGACCTCGCCGGCCATGGCGAAGTTGCTGATCATGTACGGCGCCACCGCGAAGCCGAGCAGGGCGATGACGGCGACGAGCTGGCCGATCGTCTGCACGAGCAGCAGCGGCGCCGAGAGGACGAGCAGGGCGGCCGCCGACGCGACCATGCGCGTCGGGTACCCGATCCGCTCCGGCAGCGCCGCGATCGCGAGACCCGCGATCGCGCTGCCCACGCCCAGGGTCGCGTGGATCAGGCCGGCCTGCCCCGGCTCGCCCTGCGCCGTGGCCAGCACCGTCGAGCCCGTCTGGGTGGCGCCGAAGACCATGCCGATGCAGAGCTGCGCGAGGGCGAGGACACCGAGCACCGCGGTCAGCACCGGCGCCGTCGACCGCGTCGCGCCGACCTCGGGCCGCGTCAGCGCCGCAGTGGGGTGCAGCGCGAACCAGGAGCCGAAGGCCACCAGCACCCCACCCGCCACGAGCAGCGCGTCGCCCGGCGCCACGACGACGGCGAGGAGGCCGACCGTGGCCGGCCCGAGCACGAACGAGACCTCGTCGGCGGCGCCCTCGTAGGAGAAGGCCGCGTCGACGAGGCGACGCTGGTCGGGCGCGTCCTTCGTGATCGGCTGCCAGCGGACCCGGGCGAGGGGCCCGATCTGCGGCGTCGCGAGCCCGGCCAGCGCGGCGACGGCGACGATGGCGGCCGGCGACGCGCCCGCCTGCGTGGTCCACACGATCGCGGCGAGTCCCGCGCCTCCCGCCCACGACTGTGCGAGGACGACCGGTCGTTGCCCGACCCGGTCGGCGAGCGAGCCGAAGAACGGGGCGCCGACGGCGTTCGCGACGGCCAGCGCCCCTGCCGCGGCGCCGCCGAGCGCGTACCGCCCCGTCGAGGCACTGACGAGCAGCAGCGTGCCCATCTGGCTCATGGCAAGCGGAACTCGCCCGAGGAAGGCTACGGCGACGTAGGCGGGCCCGACGATCCGCAGCAGCGTGCGGTACGCGGTGATGGCTGACACTGCGCCGAGCAGTCTAGACGTCGCCGCGACGTCGGACGTCGGCGGTCGCCGACACGGTGGGGAGGGCGACGACGTCCCGCGTCTGGTGGAATGCGGGACATGCCGCAACCTCTCCGCGACGTCGTCGGGCCCGGGTGGGCCGACGCCCTCGCCCCGGTCGAGGACGAGATCCACCGCCTCGGCGACGTGCTGCGCCGCGAGACGGCCGAGGGCCGCCCGTGGCTCCCGGCCGGCGACGCGATCCTGCGCGCCTTCCGCGAGCCGTTCGCCGACGTGAAGGTGCTCGTCGTCGGGCAGGACCCCTATCCGACGCCCGGGCACCCGATGGGGCTCTCGTTCTCGGTGCAGCCCGACGTGCGCCCGGTCCCGCGCAGCCTGGCGAACCTCTTCACCGAGCTGGAGGCCGACCTCGGGGTGCCCCGCTCACCGCACGGCGACCTGAGCGCCTGGGCCGCGCAGGGCGTGCTGCTGCTCAACCGGGTGCTCACCGTCGGCGTCGGCGCCCCCGCCAGCCACCGCGGGATGGGGTGGGAGAAGGTCACCGAGCAGGCCATCCGCGCCCTCGTCGCCCGCGACGCACCGCTGGTCGCCGTGCTCTGGGGGCGCCAGGCCCAGGACCTGCAGCCGCTGCTCGGCGACGTGCCGGTGGTGGCGAGCCCGCACCCCAGCCCGTTGTCGGCGTCGCGTGGCTTCTTCGGCTCGCGGCCGTTCAGCCGGGTCGACGAGCACCTCGCGACGCTCGGCACCGCGCCGGTCGACTGGCGGCTCCCGCCCGTCGGAGAACCGTCCGCCTAGGCTGAGCGGCATGAGCACCCCCCGCGTCCGCGACCGCGCCGTCGTCATCGACGAAGCCTTCGCCACCATGCAGCGCTGGGGACTGCGCCTCGTCGTGGTGGCGGCAGCCCTCTTCGTGCTCGGCTGGGTGGTCGGCAGCCTCTGGATGGTCTTCTTCCCGCTGTCGATCGCGCTGCTGGTCGCGACCGTGCTCTCCCCGCCCGTCAGCTGGCTGCGTCGTCACAAGGTGCCGAGCACCCTCGCCGCGCTGATCGTGATGCTGACGTTCCTCGGCGTCGTCGTGGCGACCATCGCGATCCTCACGCCACAGGTGGCCGGTCAGGCGCCCGCCATCGCCAAGCAGGCGTCCGGCGGTCTGCAGGAGGTGCGCAACTGGCTCACCGACGGACCGCTCTCGTTGTCCGACGGGCAGATCACCCGCGCGATCTCCGCGGTCCAGGACCGCCTCCAGGACAGCGCCGCCGCCATCAGCTCGGGCATCTTCTCCACGCTCAGCGCGGCGACGAACGCGGTGCTGAACCTCGTGCTCATCCTCATGCTCACGTTCTTCTTCATCAAGGACGGGCACCGGTTCCTGCCGTGGCTGGCGACGCTGGGCGGCCAGCGCGCCGGCCTGCACCTGAGCGAGCTGCTCGGTCGCGTCTGGGGCACGATCGGCGGCTTCATCCGCACCCAGAGCCTCGTCGCGTTCATCGACGCGGTCCTCATCGGCATCGGTCTGGCGATCCTCGGTGTCCCCCTGGCGATCCCGCTGGCCGTCATCACGTTCTTCGGCGGGTTCATCCCGATCATCGGTGCCTTCGCCAGCGGCATCCTCGCCGTGCTCGTGACGCTCGTGACCAACGACTTCAAGGCGGCGGTCATCGCGGCCCTGATCGTCATCGGTGTCCAGCAGCTCGAGGGCAACGTGCTGTCACCGTGGCTCCAGGGGAAGACCATGAACCTGCACGCTGGCGTCGTTCTCATGTCGGTCACGGCGGGCGGCACGCTGTTCGGCGTGACCGGCGCGTTCCTCGCCGTACCGGTGGCGGCGGCGTCGGCCGAGCTGTTCCGCTACCTCAACGAGCAGATCGACCGGAACGTCGACCCACAGGCCCCCACCGAGGACAAGCACGCCGCGGACCTGCTGGCCGAGGGCCGGACGGCCCTCGACCCCGACTGAGCACCGTCGTTCAGGAGGCGATGTCGCGCTGCGACTGCGCCAGGATCTCGGTGCGCTCGTGCTCGGTCAGACCGCCCCAGACGCCGTAGGGCTCGCGGGCGGCCAGCGCGTGCTCGCGGCACTCGTTGATGACGGGGCAGGTCGCGCAGATCGCCTTCGCCGCGGACTCACGGTCGCGCCGACGCGAGCCGCGCTCGGCGTCGGGCGAGAAGAAGCGCGCGGACTCCAGGCCCTGGCACGCGCCCTGGTACTGCCACTCGTAGACCTCCTGCAGCGGGAGCGGGAGGTTCTTGAGGTTTGCCATCGTGCACTCCTTCGGGAAGCTGCCTCGGGGGACTCGTGCCGGTGAGGTCGTTGTTGTTCAGACCATAACGACAACTTGTTCAGGTTGGCAAGTGGGTGAACAAGTTCTATGATGGGTCCATGGCTTCCATCGATCCGACCACCGAGGCGCAGCAGGTGACCCTGCTGTCCGTGGGCGAGGTCGCGGAGAAGCTCGGCGTCCCCGCCTCCACGTTGCGCACGTGGGAGCGCCGCTACGAGCTCGGTCCGTCCGCCCGCAGCGCCGGCGGACACCGCCGCTACGACGCCGCCGACGTCGAGCGACTGCAGCGCATGCACCTGCTCGTCGAGAGCGGTCTCGGTCCCGCAGCCGCCGCCCGCGCCGCCATCAGCGGCGACCCGATGGAACGCACCGAGGGGGCCGACGCCTTCGCCGACGCCGTCATCGCCGCGACCCGCGCCTACGACGCCGAGGGCCTGCGGACGTTGTTCGTGCGCAAGCTCGAGGACCTCGGCACGATCCGCGCCTGGACCGACCACATCGCGCCGTCGATGCGTCGCGTGGGCGAAGAGTGGTACCGCGGCAGCGTGGGGGTCGACGGCGAGCACCTCGTGAGCGACGCGCTGCACACCGCGCTCCGCGCGCGGCTCGCGTCACGCCGCACCAAGGGCCAGGACCACCGGCCCGTCCTGCTCGCCTGCGCGGAGGACGAGCACCACGTCCTCCCCCTGCTCGCGCTGCAGTGCGCGCTCGCCGACCAGGAGATCGGGTGCCACATGCTGGGGCAGCGCACCCCGTTCAGCGCGATCGCCGGCATGACGATCCGGCTCGAGCCGGCCGCCGTCTTCCTCTGGGCGTCGATCGTCCACTTCGACGGCAACGCCCTGGCCTCCGTCCTCGACGCCGCGGCGGACCGCACCGACGTGCTGCTCGGCGGCCCCGGCTGGAGCGTCGAGGGCGGAACGCACGTCGCCGACCTGCAGGCTGCCGTCGACGCCGTGCAGCAGGCCATCGTGCGCCACCCCGTCGGGGCGTGAGCCGCGAGCCCTGGTCGAGCAGCGTCGCGTGGGTCCGTCTGGGAGCATGACGTCGTGGCCGACCTGACCTTCCGCGGACGCCGCGTCGTCCGCGACCGGGCCCTCGTGATGGCGATCATCAACCGCACGCCGGACTCCTTCTACGACCGTGGGGCCACGTTCGACCCGACCACCGCCCTCGACGCCGTCCGTCGTGCCGTGGCCGACGGGGCCGAGGTCGTCGACATCGGTGGCGTCAAGGCCGGCCCGGGCGACGCCGTGGACTCCGCCGAGGAGGTGCGACGGACCGTGCCCTTCATCGAGGCGGTCCGCGAGGCCGAGCCCGACGTCGTCGTCAGCATCGACACCTGGCGCGCCGACGTCGCGCAGGCGGCCGCCGCCGCCGGGGCCGACCTGCTCAACGACACGTGGGCCGGTCACGATCCCGACGTCGTGCACGTGGCGGCCGAGCACGGTCTCGGGTACGTGTGCTCGCACACCGGCGGCGCACTCCCCCGCACCCGGCCGCACCGGGTGCGCTACGACGACGTGCTGGCCGACGTCGTCGCGACCACGACGCGTGCCGCCGAGGCCGCGGTCGCTGCAGGGGTCCCCCGCGAGGGCGTCCTCGTCGACCCCACCCACGACTTCGGCAAGAACACGTTCCACAGCCTCGAGCTCGCCCGGCGCGCGGACACGCTGGTGGCCACCGGCTGGCCCGTGCTGATGGCGCTGTCGCGGAAGGACTTCATCGGCGAGACGTTGGGCCTGCCGCCCGAGGACCGTCTCGAGGGCACGCTGGCCACCACCGCGCTGACGGCAGCGGCCGGTTGCGCGATGTTCCGCACCCACGACGTCGTCGCCACCCGGCGCGTCCTGGAGATGACGGCGACCCTCCGCGGTGAGCGTCCACCCGCTCGGGCGGTGCGTGGACTTGTCTGAGGCACGACGCTGGTTCGAGACCCGCACCTTCGACGCGTCGAGCCCGCTCGGCGACCTCGTGGACGCCAAGGCGGGACGCCGGGTCACGGTGATCCTCCCCGCGCGCGACGAGGCCGCGACGATCGGCGCGATCGTGCAACGCGTGCGCACCGCCCTGTGCGACCTCGTCCCTCTCGTCGACGAGGTACTGGTCGTCGACTCCCGCTCGGGCGACGCGACCGCGCAGGTCGCGCGCGACGCGGGCGCGAGCGTCATCACGGTCGCCGACCCCGACCCCGCGTTCGACGGCGGCAAGGGCGCGGCCATGCGCACCGGCATCGCGCGGATGCAGGGCGACGTCGGCGTGTTCCTCGACGCCGACGTGACCGGCTTCGACCCGGCATTCGTGGCGCGCCTCGTCGGCCCCCTGCTCCGCGAGCCGTCGCTGGTGCTGGTCAAGGCCTTCTACGACCGGCCCACCCACGACGGCGGCGGCGGACGGGTGACCGAGCTCGCCGCACGCCCGGAGATCGTCCGCCGGGCGCCCGAGCTCGGCGGCTTCGTCCAGCCGCTCGCCGGGGAGTGCGCGTTCGTGCGCGACGCGTTCGTCGACCTGCCCGTCGTGAGCGGCTACGGCGTCGACGTCGGCATGCTGCTGCACGCCGTGCGCAAGCACGGTCTCGACGCCACGGCGCAGGCCGACCTCGGCCGTCGCGAGCACCAGCACCAGGGGCTCACCGCGCTCGGGCGGATGGCCCTGCAGGTGCGGGCGGCCTTCGACCTGGTGCTCGAGGGTCGCGACGTCGTGGTCGACGAGCGCTGGGTGCCGACGCGCCGGGCCGACGGCACGCCCGACCTCGTGGCCGAGCGGGTGGAGACGCGCCTGCTCCCCCCGCCCGGCGCCGACGGCTGACTACCAGCTCGACTTCGTGATGCCGGGGAGCTCGCCGCGGTGCGCACCCTCGCGGAAGCGGATCCGCGAGAGCCCCGCGACCCGCAGGTGCCCCCGGGGCCGTCCGTCGACCTGGTCGCGGTTGCGCACGCGCGACGGCGAGGAGTCACGCGGCAGGCGGGCGAGCGCGCGCGAGGCCTCCATCCGCTCCGCCATGGACAGGGTGGTGTCGCGCGACGCCGCGCGCAGCGCGTCGCGCCGGTCGCGGTAGCGCTCCACGGTCTCCTTGCGTCGCTCGTTGGCGACGATCTTGCTGCGCTTGGCCATCAGCGCTCCTCCTTGAACTCGACGTGCTTGCGGATCTTCGGGTCGTACTTGCGCAGGACCAGCCGGTCGGGGTCGTTGCGGCGGTTCTTGCGCGTGACGTAGGTCGTGCCCGTGCCGGCGGTCGAGCGCAGCTTCACGATCGGGCGCAGCTCGTTGCCCTTCTTGGCCATCAGAGCCGCTCCCCACGGGCGAGGATGTCGGCGACCACGGCGTCGATGCCGCGGACGTCGACCGTCTTGATGCCGCGCGCGCTGAGCGTGAGCGTGACGTGGCGGCCGAGGCTCGGCACCCAGTACCGCTTCTTCTGGACGTTGACGTCGAAGCGTCGCTTGGTGCGACGGTGCGAGTGCGAGACATGGTGGCCGAAGCCGGGGGTGGCCCCGGTGACCTGGCAGGTGCGCGACACGGCGACCTCCTGTGTAGAATGACAATCGTTCGCAACAGACTACCGGAGATCTTTCGTGAAGAAGAACCAGCACCCCCGCTACGAGGAGGTCGCCTTCCGCGACCGCTCCGGCGACCTCCTGCTCGTCACGCGCTCCACGCTCCCCGAGCGGCTCGCCGCCGACCACGAGACCGTCGAGGTCGACGGCCGCACGCTGCCCGTGGTCGACGTCGACGTGTCGAGCGCCAGCCACCCGTTCTGGACGGGCAAGGGTCGCGTCGTCGACACCGAGGGCCGCGTCGAGCGCTTCCGCCGCCGCTACGGGCAGGCTGGCCGATGAGCCCGGCCCCCCGTCGCAGCCGCCGTCGGATCCTCGAGCGCAGCGTCCCCGCCGTGCTGGTGACCGGCATCGGCGACGCGGCCATGGAGGCGGTCACCGTCGGCCTGCAGTTCGACCTGCCCTCCGCCGTCGTCGTGCGCCACACCCTCGACGTGGAGAACCAGCAGCTCACCCGCGTCGTCAGCGACCTCACGGGTGTCGTCGAGCGGCACGTGCACGAGCTCGAGCACGCCTGCGTGGCCTGCGCGCTGCGCGAGGACGTCGTGCCGACGCTCGAGCGGCTCGCCGCCAGCGGTCGCTGGGGCACCGTCGTCGCGCACCTGCCCGTGGCCGCCGAGGCGCTGCAGGCCTGCCGGGTCATCGAGTCCTACGCCGACGTCGCGCCGCACGTGCACGTCGCCGCCGTGGTCGCGGCCCTCGACGGCGAGACGGTGCTGGGCGACCTGCTCGGCGACGACCTGCTGCACGAGCGGTCGCTGCACACCAGCGACGACGACACGCGCGGGGTGGCCGAGACCGCCGCCGCCATCGTCGAGTACGCCGACGCCGTCGTGCTGGCCGGCGCGTCGTCGCCCGAGGCCCGCGACCTGCTCCGTGCGCTCGCCCGGCCCCAGGTGCCCGTCGTCGACGACCCGTCGGCCCTCGACGCGGGCCCGCTGGTCGACGGGGCCCACCTGCACGCCGTGACGGAGGCGTGGGTCGACGTCGTGCGCCGCGGCGAGCTGCCGCGGTACGCGTCCGAGCACGTGTGGACGCTCGACCTGCGCTCGGACCGCCCCTTCCACCCCGACCGCCTGCTCGAGAGCATCGAGCGCATCGGCGGCGGCCCCCGACGTTCGCGTGGGTCGTTCTGGCTGCCCAGCCGGCCCGCCGACGTGTGCGTGTGGGACGGTGCCGGCGGCCAGCTGAGCATCGGCACGGCGTCGCCGTGGGGCGCGAGCGCCCCGCTCACCCGCATCGTCGTGCACGGACTCGTGTCCGGGCCGCTCGCGAGCACGCCCGACGACGTGCAGGCCGCCTTCGAGCACTGCCTGCTCACCGACACCGAGATGGCCGAGCGCGGCCCCTACTGGGAGGTCGTCGAGGACGGCCTCGAACCCTGGCTCGGCGACGTCCGCCGCGCCGCCTGAGGAGGAACCATGGCAGTCCCGAAGCGCAAGACCTCACGCAGCAACACCCGCCACCGCCGCTCGCAGTGGAAGGCCACCCGGCCCGACCTCGTGCCGGTCACGGTCGACGGACGCACCGTCCACGTGCCGCGACGGCTCGTCAAGGCCGTGCACCGCGGCCTCGTCGACGTCTGAGCACGTCGCCGCCGACACCCACCCACCCACTTGATCCCAGGAGGAACCATGAAGGTCCGCAACTCGCTGCGCTCGCTGAAGAACCAGCCCGGCTCGCAGGTGGTGCGCCGCCGCGGCCGCACCTACGTCATCAACAAGCAGAACCCGCGGCTCAAGGCTCGCCAGGGCTGATCCGCCGTACCCACCCCGGGAGACCCTCACTCCCCTGAGGTCGGCTCCCGGGGTGGGCGGGGGACCCCCGCGGTGGGCTGCTGGCTCCCCTCAGGTGAGGGGGACCGGCTGCCGGGTCAGCCGACGAGCTGGTGCCAGGTGTCCCAGCCGATGCGCAGCGTGAAGGCGCACACGACCACCACGAACACCGCCCGCACGAAGCTGCTGCCGCGCGCCACCGCCAGCCGGGCGCCCAGGTAGCCGCCGGCCACGTTGCACACCGCCAGCACCGCGGCCACCTGCCACATCACGACACCCTGCGGCACGAACACGACGAGGGCGGCCAGGTTGGTCGCGAAGTTCGCCAGCTTCGCCTTCCCGCTGGCCTCGAGGAACCCGTAGCCCAGCACCCCCACCAGCGCGAACACGAAGAACGAGCCCGTCCCCGGCCCGAGCGCCCCGTCGTAGAAGCCGACCGCGGCACCGATGCACAGCGCTGCCGCGTAGTGGCGACGCCCCTCGAAGCGCAGCGCGGCCACCTGGCCGAGCTCGGGTCGCAGCACGGTGAACAGGCCGACGGCGACGAGCACCACCAGGATCACCGGGTTGAACGCCGCCCTCGGGATCCACGACGCCACGACCGCGCCGAGCAGCGACCCGACGAACGCCGCCACGGCCAGCGGGGCGGCCGTGCGCAGGTCGAGCCGCACGCGACGCAGGTAGGTCAGGCTCGACGTCGTGGTGCCGGCGATCGACCCGACCTTGTTCGTCGCGAGCAGCTGCACCGGCGCCGCCTGGGGGAACGCCACGAGCAGCGCGGGCAGCTGCACCAGCCCGCCACCGCCGACCACCGCGTCGACCCACCCCGCGACGAAGGCCGCCGCCCCGAGGAACAGCAGCACGCCTGCGGTCACGTCATCCACCGCGCCAGGCTACGGAGATCGCGTCGACCTCGCGCACACCCCACCCTCACGGCCTCCGGACCAGTAGCCTGTGTCCCGCCGGCACCACCCAGGGAGGTTCGAGGCATGCGACTGGTCGCTGCACGGGTCCGCAAGGTCATGTCGGTGCAGGACTCGGGCCGACTGGCGCTCGACGAGGGCCTCACCACGCTCGTCGGCAAGAACGAGTCGGGCAAGACCGCCATGCTGCAGGCCCTCTACCGCGCCAACCCGCTGCCGAGCGGCCACCCGACGGCGTTCGCGGCGCGCCGCGACTACCCGCGCCGCGACCTCGGGCCCGACCGCGACCGGATCGACGACGTCCGGCCCGTGACGCTCGAGGTCGAGCTCGACTACGCGGACCGCCAGCGTCTGGAGCGCAGCGGCGAGCGGCTGCCGACGACACCGCTGTTCGCGAGCCGGCGCTACGGCGACGACGCGCTGCACTGGGCGGTCGACGAGGACGGCACGCCCCTCGACGCCCCGCCGGGCACACTCGCTGACCTCACGGCCATGCTGCCGGGCTTCCAGTACTTCGACGACCACAACGTGCTGCCGGGCAGCGTCTCGATCCGTCGCCTGCAGGAGCTCGACGCGGCAGACCTGTACCCGTCGGAGCGCACGGCACTGGCCCTGCTGCGGCTCGCGGGCATCGCCGACGCGTCGTTCGGCGCCGACGAGCACGAGGCGCACGAGGCGGCGCTCGCGGCCGCCGCGGCTCGCCTGACCGACCAGCTGCTCGCCTACTGGAGCCAGAACCGCGACCTGTCGGTCGAGCTCGACCTGGAGACGGTGGGCCTGGCGTCGCCGGAGCCCTGGCTGCACGTCAGGGTGCGCGACGAGCGTCGGGGCGTGAGCCTCAACGTCGCCGAGCGCTCGAGCGGCTTCCTCTGGTTCTTCTCCTTCCTCGCCGCCTTCTCGGAGTTCGCGGAGCAGGACCGCCGGGTCGTGCTCCTCGACGAGCCGGGCATGAACCTGCACGCGAACGCCCAGGGCGACCTGCTCCGCTACCTGAAGGAGCAGCTCGAGCCTCGCCACCAGGTCGTGTACTCGACGCACTCGCCCTACCTCGTCGACGCGGGCCGGCTCTCCCGGTGCCGCGTGCTGGAGAACGTGGGCGACCGCGGCACCACGGTCAGCTCGGAGCTGTGGAGCGCGGGCGCGGAGACGACGGTGCCGCTGCTCGCCGCGCTCGGTGCCGACCTCGCCCGCACGCTCGTCAGCAGTCCGCACCAGCTGCTGGTGTCGTCGCCGTCCGACGTCACCTACCTCGCGGTCATGGGTGACCTGCTGCGGTCCGAGGGCGGCCGCGCCCTCGACCCGCGCTGGACGGTGACGCCGATGGGCGGCGCGTCGGGCCTGCCGACGACGCTCGCCCTGCTCGGCACCACCGCGACGTCGGCGACGGTGCTGATGGACGGTCCGGCCGGGTCGCGGGGCGCCGTCGAGGAGCTCGTGAACCGCGGGGCGATCTCGGCCGACCACCTCGTGCCGCTCACCGACCTCACCGGCACGCTCGACGCCGACCTGGAGGACCTGTTCGACGCCGAGTGGTACCTGCGGCTCCTGGCGGAGTCCGGGGGGCCGGTGGTCTCGCACCGCAGGCTCGTCGGGAAGCGGTTCCTGCGCACCCCGCCACGTCGGCGCATCGTCCACCAGGCCGAGACGGTCCTGGGCCACCGCTTCGACCGCTTCCAGCCCGCCGCCCACCTCCTGCGCGAGCGGTCGCGGGTCCTCGAGACCGTCGACGCCGACACCAAGCAGCGCTTCCAGCAGCTCATCGACCGCCTCAACGCCCTCCTCGGCCCTCCCCTCCCCCGCTGAGTGTGACGTTTGCGGCCCAGATCGCGCCGATCTGGGCCGCAAACGTCACACTCAGCGGGGTGGGGTGGGGTGGGGACGGGGTCAGCGGCGGAGGACGCGGAGGGAGCCGGTGTGGGCGACCTCGGCGAAGCCGTCCTCGAGGGCGCGCCGGTAGATCCGGTACGGCGCCTGGCCGCCGTCGGCCGGGTCGGGGAAGACGTCGTGGATCACGAGCGCCCCACCGGGACGCACCCAGCGGGCCCACCCGTCGTAGTCGGCCTGCGCGTGCTCGTCGGTGTGGCCGCCGTCGACGAACACCAGGTCGAGCTCGCGACCCCACCACGACGCGACGTCGGGCGAGCGCGCGACGACGACGTCGACGACGTCCTCCAGCCCCGCGCGCGAGAGCGTCTCGCGCAGGAACGGCAACGTCTCCATGCGTCCGTCGGGCCCCACCAGCGACGTGTCGTGGTACTCCCACCCCGACTGCTGCTCCTCGGAGCCGCGGTGGTGGTCGATGGTCACCAGCCGCGCGCCCCGGAGCCGGGCGACGTGGCCGAGGTGGACGGCCGACTTGCCGCAGTAGCTGCCGATCTCGACGGCCACGCCCCCGGCCCGCAGGTGCTCGCCGGCCGCCGCGCGCAGGGCGTCGGCCTCGTCGTCGGGCAGGAAGCCGCGGACGTCGTCGGCGACCGCCCGCACGTCGGTCGGCAGGTCGAGCTCGGTCACGGTCGCTCCTCGTCGGTGGTCAGCGGCGGCAGGCCGTCGCCGCGGAACAGGCCGTTCGCGGGCGTGGTGCGGCTGACGGCGTCGACCGCGAGCAGCACGGTGCCGGCGGTCCAGGTGGTCTGCTCGACCGGCCAGTACGTCTGGTCCGGATAGACGTAGCCGGTCCAGTAGGTCGCGTCGTCGCGGCGCAGCACCTGGATCTCGCGCAGGATGCGGCGCGCGTCGTCGTCGCGGCCGACCGCGTCGAGCGCGAGCACCAGCTCGCAGGTCTCCCCACCGGTGACCCACGGACTGTCGTCGACGCAGCGGGCGCCGAACCCGGGCACGACGAAGTCGTCCCAGCGGGCGTCCAGGCGCGCCGCCGCGACGGCGTCGGGCAGGGCCCCGCCGAGCACCGGGTAGTACCAGTCCATCGAGAAGCGGGCCTTGTCGGCGAAGCGGTGCGGCTCGTGGTCGAGCGCGCGACGCAGCCGCACGGCGGCGTCGCGCCAGCCCGGCACGTCCTCGCCGACGACTGCGGCCAGCGCGACCCCGCAGCGCAGGCTCAGGTGGATGCTGGCGTTGCCGGTCACGAGCGCCTCGTCGGCGACGTCGCCCTCGGCCCCGCGCGACCAGCGCACCGGACCGGCCGGCTCCTGCAGCTCGAGCACGACGTCGAGCGCGGCGCGCACCGTCGGCCACATCCCCTCGACGAACGCGACGTCGCCGGTGAGGCGCCAGTGGTGCCAGACCGCGGTGGCGACGTAGGCGGTGAAGTTCGCGTCGGTGGCGGGCACCGTGACCACGCCGTCGACGTACTCGGTCGCGTACGACCCGTCGGGCCGCTGCGCGGCGCGGCTCCAGGCGTACGCCGCCTCGGCCTCGTCGCGACGTCCGGCGACGGCCAGGCCCATCGCGGCCTGCAGGTGGTCCCACGGGTCGAGGTGGTGGCCCTCGAACCAGGGGATCGACCCGTCGGGCCGCTGCACGGCGACGATGGTGTCGGCGGTCGCCTGCACCTGCTCGGCGTCGAGCACGCCCGGCAGGGCGAGCGCGGTCCCCGCGGGCGGGAGCGGCCCCCAGCGGGTGGTCGGGAGCGTCACGTCAGGCGAGCGGCTTGGTGTAGTACAGCGCGACGCTCTTGCCGAGCAGCGGGTTGAGCGCCTTCTCGGCCACGCGCGTCGTGCGGGGCGCCTTCATCATGTCCCACACCAGCAGCCGGTGGTAGGCGCGGACCGCGGGGTGCTGGTCGCGCTCGACGCCGACGGCGCACTTGATCCACCAGTACGGCGCGTGCAGGCCGTGGGCGTGGTGGGTGTGCGTGTGCACGAGGCCCTCCGCGCGCAGCTTCGCGTCGAGCTCGCTGGCCTTGTAGATGCGGATGTGGCCGCCCTCGTTGGCGTGGTACTCGTCGGAGAGCATCCAGCAGACCTTCTCGGGCCAGTGCCGGGGCACCGTGACGGCGAGCGTGCCGCCCGGCGCCAGGATCCGCACGAGCTCGCTGATCGCCTGGACGTCCTCGGGGACGTGCTCGAGGATCTCCGAGGCGAGCACGACGTCGAAGCTGCCGTCGGCGTAGGGCATGTCGAGGATGGTCCCGGCCTGCACGGTCCCGCGGCCCGACTCCGGCACCTGACCCTCCAGGCGCATCGCCTCGAACATCTCGTCGACGCCCTTCAGCTCGACCTCGTCGAGGTCGAAGGCGGTGACGTCGGCGCCGCGGCGCAGTGCCTCGTAGCTGTGGCGGCCGGCACCGGCACCCACGTCGATGAACCGGGTGCGGGCGCCCACGCGGAGGCGGTCGAAGTCGACGGTCAGCACGTCACTGCTCCTTGCCGGCGAACCTGCGGATCGCCTCGTCGTACACGTCAGCGGTGGCGCGCGCCACCGAGGTCCAGCTGTAGCGCGCGAGGGCGCGGGCCCGGCCGGCGGCGCCGAGGGCGGCGCGTCGGTCGGGGTCGTCGAGGAGGGCCGAGATGGCCACCGCGAGCTGCTCGGCGTCGCCGGGCTCCACGAGCACGGCGCACGGGTCGCCGTCCTCGCCGTCGCCGACGACCTCGGGGATCGCGCCCGCCCGGCTGGCCACGACGGCGGTGCCGCTGGCGAGCGCCTCGACGGTCGGCAGCGAGAAGCCCTCGTACAGCGACGGGACGCACATGACCTCGGCCGATCGCATCAGGTCGGCGATCTCCTCGGACTCCACGCCGCTGTGGGTGGTCACGCAGTCGCGCAGCCCGAGCGCGTCGATGCGTCGGTCGGTCGCGCCGCCGGGCTCCACCGACGACACGAGCTGCAGCTCCACGTCGGGGTGCTCGACCCGGACCTTCGCCAGCGCGTCGAGCAGGTGGGCGACGCCCTTGAGCGGCTTGTCGGCGCTCGCGACGGCGACGATGCGCCCGGGCACGCGATCGGCTGCCTCGGCGGGGGCGAAGAGATCGGTGTCGACGCCGAGCGGCACCACGCGGATGCGCTCGGGGTCGATGCCGAAGTCGGTGACGGTGTCGTCGGTGGCGACCGTGGACACGCCGACGACGAACGGCAGCCGTCGTGCCACGCGGGCCTGCATGCCGACGAAGGAGTACCAGCGGGCGACCGAGAGCTTGCGCCAGCCGCGCGCGGCGTCGAGCTCGACCTTGCGGTCGCGGCTGATGGGGTGGTGGATCGTGGCCACGAGCGGCAGCCGCCGACGCAGCGCGAGCAGCCCCCACCCGAGGCTCTGGTTGTCGTGCACGACGTCGAACTCGCCGACGCGCTCGCGCAGGTGCCGGTCGGCGCGCAGGGTGAAGGTGAGCGGCTCGCCGAACGCACCGGTGACGCTGAGGACCCACTCGACGACGTCGGGCACGCTGCGCAGCGTCCAGGGCGCGGGCGGCTTGAACGGGTCGGGCTCGTCGTAGATGCCGAGGCTGGGCAGCCGCGTGAGCCGGACCCGCGGGTCGAGGCCCACGGGGTACGGCTGCCCGGAGATCACCTCGACGTCGTGGCCCGCCTCGACGAGGCCGCGGCTCAGGTGCTCGACGTAGACGCCCTGGCCACCCACGTGCTGCTTGCTGCGGTACGACAACAGGGCGACGCGCACGTGACCACCTTCCGCCTCGGCCGCGTGGGAGGCGGCACTTGAGAGACCCACGGTATCCGAGACGCGGAACGGGGCGTCATGCGCGGCCGGACCCCGGGGTGGTCGGTGGGTCGAGCGGGGTGCCCGCCAGCTCCGCCGCGGTGATCCCGCAGCGTCGACGCAGGCGTGGGTCGAGGGTCGCGAACGAGCGCGCGAGGGTGTCGCGCATCTGCGCGAGCGCGAGCAGCACACCCTCGTTCGAGAGGTCGCCTCCCGCGCTCTCGAGGGCGCCGCGCGCGCTGCCCAGGTCGCGCGCGACGGCACGGTAGGCCGCCTCGCTCGTCCGGTCCGTCTCCAGGCCCGCCAGGTGCTCGTACGCACGCTGGAGCACCCCGAGGCGCTGGCCGAGGGTGCGGGCCACCTGCCGAGCGGGCGGCGGCTGGGCGTTCGCGTCGCGCAGGCTCTCCAGCGTCCCGCAGTAGTCCGTCAGCGCGATGCTCAAGGTCGCCCGTGCCGTGGGCCGCGGAGCGGGTCCACGGTCACCGCCGCACCCGGCCAGCAGGGACACGACGAGGAGGAGCGTGGCTCCGAGGAGCGTGACGACCCGGCCCGATGGCCGCGCGTCGTCGGCGCGGATCACGGCCGCACCACCTCGTCGGGTCGGGGTGTCGCCACCACGACCGGCTCGCGGAGGAGCCGCAGGTCGAAGTCGGCACGGACCCCCTCACCGCGCAGCCGCACGGACCGCAGGGCGGGGGTCCCTCGGCGCGTCACGACGAACGTCGTGCGGGCGCCGGAGTCGTCGTCGAGGTCCACCTCGAACCGGTCCTCGTCCGCACGGACCCGGGCGACGTCGGCGGGGCGCAGCGCGGCGGCGCGACCCAGGACCCGACCGGGGTCGAGCTGGTCGCGGAGTCGGTCCCCCGCTGACGGCTCCATCAGCACCCAGCCACGGGCGCCCGCACGCGCGGACGCCGGCGTGTACCCGCTCCGGAGCCAGAACGTGCGGTCCGCGTGCACCCACGTGGTGTTGTAGCGGCTGCGCACCTCCAACCGGGTCCGCGGTGCCCGGACCGTCGCCTCCCAGGCGCCGCTGCGCAGGTCACCCGTCGCCCGCACCGTCCCGCGCTCCCCCGCGGTGCTGCTGCTGCCGGTCATCCTCGTCGCACCGGCCGCCTGCGCGGCTCGCGACGCCGCGCGGAGCCGCTCGAGCGCCGCGCCCACGTGGGGGTCCGTCGTGGCGCTCGCCGACGATGTCGCCTCCGGTGACGGGGTCGCGGCGTCGGCGCTCGGTGCGGGGCGGGGCCCACGCGACTCGTCGCCGTCGTGTCCCGAGCAGCCCGCCAGGCACAGGCTGGCGAGGAGGACCACGGCGGCGGCGGCCAGGACGCGGCGCACCCTCGGCGCGCGACGGGTCATGCGGTCCTCCGCGCCCGACTCTGCACCGCGATGACGAGGTCGTCCCACCGGTCGACCGCGAAGGCCTGCACGCGCAGCAGCGTGCGCTCACTGACGAAGAGGGTGTCGAAGGCCAGCATCGACAGCGAGAACCAGGGCAGGCCCATCAGCAGGGCGATGCCGAGGTGCATGCCCGCGATGCCGACGAGCGCCACGCGGCGCGCAGGTGCCCACGGCAGCGTCAGCGGGAACAGGACCTGCAGGAGCACGACCGACCAGGTGGCGAGCGCGAGGAGCACCGGCTGCGCCACGAGGAGGTCGTTGAGGAACCCGAACGGACGGAACTCGGGCAGCGACAGCGGGTAGTACAGCGCGGTACCGAACTGCCACGGCCCGCCCCGGGCCTTGAACAGCCCCGCCGTCACGTAGACCATCACGATCTGCGCCATGAGCAGCCCGAGCGCCACGTTGCTGACGAACGTGCCGACGGCCCGTGCAGCGTCGCGGTCGAGCACGCGGGCGAGCCCCGCACGCGTCCACACGAGGTACTGGAGCGTGGAGTCCATCCCGCCCCACCGCAGCCGCGCGTCCCACGACCAGACGACCGAGCACCGGGTCCACAGCAGGTAGAACAGACCGATCCGGGCGATGTTGTCGCCCTGGTCGCCGAGCATGGGCGCGGACTCGACGAGCTGGATCGAGCCGAGCAGGAGCAGCACCCCCGCCGTCCGGGTGAAGCGCCCCAGCGTGAAGCAGACCGCGGCCGCCAGGACCGCGAGGTAGAACAGGTCGAACCAGCCGCCCGACAGGTGCTGCAGGCCCACGAGCCAGCCGTCGAACCCGTAGCCCTCCCGCAGCGGCGACATCCAGGACGACCCCGGCCCCCAGAGCAGCCGTCGGTCGCGCAGGTTCGACAGCAGCACCCCGACGTACATCGTGCCGAGCAGGATCCGGCACGCCGCGAGGCTGTGCAGGCCGTACGGGTGGGTGCACAGCCGGTCGACGACCTCGGCCACCCTCGACGTCTCGCGGCGCTGGTCGATACGTCGCTGTCCGACCGTCCTCATGGCCGCACACCGACCCGCGCCAGGTGGTCCTGCAGCACGCCACGGTCGGGCTGCGGCACGGGCACCACGTTGCGCCAGCCGTACCGGACCGGACGGAAGCTGACGGTCCGTCGCCCGTCCTTGGCCGTCCCGTACTCGACGACCTGACGGCGGACCGTGCGCAGCTCGACCTGGGTGGCCTTGCCGTCCCACAACGTCTGCGCCGCGACGGACGCGAGCTGCTCCAGCACCCCGTCGGTGCGCAGGTAGCGGCGGGCCGCCGCCGGCTCCCCGTCCGCGGCGAGCAGGGCCTTGCGCAGCGTGCGCGCGGTGTCGTGCTCCGTGACGACGTCGCGCTGGTCGTCGGACAGGCCGCCGTACGCGCCGTTGAGCGAGCCCGCGAGGGTCTGGGTGAGCAGGGCGGAGCGGCTGGGCGCCAGCGAGAAGCGGATCTGGTCGCGCTCGGGCACCGTGAGAGACACCCAGGGCGAGGTCCAGCCGTCGCCGTCGCGACCTCGCACCTCGAGGTCGATGGTGCCGCGCTTCGGGATCGGTGCGAAGACCGACCAGCTCTGCTCGAAGAACGGCTCGATGTAGGCGTCGAGCCAGCGTCCGGAGACCTGCTCGGAGACGAGGTTGTCCGGGAGGATCCACAACGCCACGACCATCGTGTGCGCCACGGCTGCGACGGCCACGGCCACCAGGACCCCTCGGACGCCACGCGGTAGCGGTCGGGCGGGCTGCTGCGGGTCGCTCGTCATCTGCACTCCTGGGTCGGAGGCGGGTCGGGGTCGGTGGCGTCCTCGCGGACGACGGCACCGACCCCGACCCGGCTCGGCGGGTGGTGGGAGCTGGTCCCGGCGACTAGGCCCGGGCTCCTCGCCCGCGGCGACCGGCCACGAGGGTGGCTCCACCGAGGGCGGTCAGCGCCAGCCCCCACAGCAGCAGGGGCACGGAGACCGGACCACCCGTGTTCGGGAGGTAGCCCCCGCGGGGGCCGCCGACGGCGCCGCTGCTGATGCCGGACGCCGAGGCGCTGAACCCGATCCCGCTGGCACCGCCGGCGATCTGGTCCTTGCCGGCCGACTGACCGGCCCCCGACGTGTCGGCGCCGGAGGTGCCGCCCGTGTCGTCGTCACCCGACGTGCTGGCGCCCGAGCTGTCAGCACCCGAGTTGTCCCGACCGGAGTTGTCGGTGCCCGAGTTGTCCCGACCGGAGTTGTCCGTGCCCGAGTTGTCCGTCCCGGAGTTGTCCGTCCCGGAGTTGTCCGTCCCGGAGTTGTCCGTCCCGGAGTTGTCCGTCCCGGAGTTGTCCGTGCCCGAGTTGTCCGTCCCCGAGTTGTCCGTCCCCGAGTTGTCCGTCCCCGAGTTGTCCGTCCCCGAGTTGTCCGTCCCCGAGTTGTCCGTCCCCGAGTTGTCCGTCCCCGAGTTGTCCGTCCCCGAGTTGTCCGTCCCCGAGT
>NZ_JAMXRU010000046.1 GCF_024124745.1 Aeromicrobium sp. CnD17-E | reverse complement strand
CTCGGCGTGGGCGCCGTGGCGGCCGCAGGGCTCGACGCGGGCCTCGCGCGCCTGGCCCGTGAGCGGACGGTCGACGCCTCCACCGGCGACGGCCTGCAGACCGCGCTGGTGCGCGCGCTCGCCGACGTCGGCGTCACGTCGTTCGACGGCTGGCTCGTGTGGACGGCGCTCGGCGGCGCCGTGCTCGCCGTGCTCGGCGTGGTCGTCGCCCTCGTCGGGCGACGCACCGCCTGACCCCCGTCGCGAGATTCCCAGGTCGACCTGGGAATCTCCACCGAGCGTGGGAATCTCACGCAGGCCCGGAATGCTTTCCGGGTATCGCTGGGATTCCCGTGCTCCGCGACCGGTTCCGGCCCCCGGGTGAGGGGGCCAGCGGGTCAGCGCCGGGGAGCGGCGTGCTGGCCCTTCAGGGCGCTGGGGATCTTCTTGGCCGTGTCGATGGTCTTCTGCGGCGCACGGATCTTCTTGATGAGCCGCACGCCGACGAGCACGAGCACGACGGCCAGCAGGACGTAGACGCCGGCGACGATGAGGAAGCACCATGCGGGGTGCAGGCCGGTCATGCTGAGGAAGAACGCGAACGCGATCGAGACGAAGATCAGGACGAGCAGGCCGAGGAAGCCGGCCACGGCGAACAGGGCCGCGCCCACGCCGCCGGCCTTCGCGCTCACCACGAGCTCGCTCTTGGCGAGGGCGACCTCGGCCTGGACGAGGGCGGAGATGTCGCGGCTGGCGTCGGCGACCAGCCGGCCGACGGTCGGCTCGTCCTGCTCGGGCAGCATCGGTCGCACGGGCTCGCGGTTCGCTCGCTGACGGTCGCTCATGGAGCCGAGCCTACAAGCGGGAGCCGGTGGTGCGCGCGGCCACCGGGGCCGGCGACGCCGTGGGCGGTCAGGCGCCGAGCAGACGCAGGAGCACGCCGGCCACGGAG
The DNA here is from genome assembly GCF_024124745.1 of Aeromicrobium sp. CnD17-E. GTDB lineage: Bacteria > Actinomycetota > Actinomycetes > Propionibacteriales > Nocardioidaceae > Aeromicrobium. Next base: position 23,304 of record NZ_JAMXRU010000046.1, on the reverse strand, counting down.
GCGCCGGCGATGACGGAGGCGGAGAACACGAGGTCGAGGCGGGTGGTGGTGTCCATGGCTCCAGCGTGTCCGGGCCGGGTGAGAGGACGCTGAACGGAACCTGGCCGTCACCTGTCGGTCCGAGGACACCTGGAGGACGCCCGCGCACGCACGACGCCCCGCGACCCGGGGGTCGCGGGGCGTCGGGAGGCGTGCCTCAGTCGTCGTCGGCCTTCGCGCCGCTCATGCCGGCCGTGATGAGGTCCATGACGGAGGAGTCGGCCAGCGTCGTCGCGTCGCCGACCTCGCGGTTCTCGGCGACGTCGCGCAGCAGGCGGCGCATGATCTTGCCCGAGCGGGTCTTGGGCAGCTCCGGCACGACCATGACCTGCCGCGGCTTGGCGATCGGGCCGATCTCCTTGCCGACGTGGTTGCGCAGCTCGGCCACCACGTCCTCACCCCCGTCGCCCGCGGACTCGCGCAGGATGACGAACGCGCACACGGCCTGACCGGTCGTCTCGTCGGCCGCGCCCACGACGGCCGCCTCGGCCACCTTCGGGTGCGAGACGAGCGCCGACTCGATCTCGGTCGTCGACAGCCGGTGGCCCGAGACGTTCATGACGTCGTCGACGCGTCCGAGCAGCCAGATGGCGCCGTCGTCGTCCTTCTTCGCGCCGTCGCCGGCGAAGTAGTAGCCCTGGGCCTTGAACCGCGACCAGTACGTGTCGACGTAGCGGTCGTCGTCGCCCCAGATGGTGCGCAGCATCGATGGCCACGGCTCGGTGATCACGAGGTAGCCGCCCTCGCCGTTGCCGACGGGCTCGCCGGCGTCGTCGACGACCTCGGCGCTGACGCCCGGGAAGGCGGTCATGGCGGAGCCGGGCTTGGCGGCGGTGACGCCGGGCAGTGGCGTGATCATGTGGGCGCCGGTCTCGGTCTGCCACCAGGTGTCGACGATCGGGGCGCTGCCGCCGCCGATGTTCTCGCGGTACCAGACGTAGGCCTCGGGGTTGATCGACTCACCCACGGTGCCGAGCACGCGCAGGCTCGAGAGGTCGTGCTCGGCGGGGATCTGCTCGCCCCACTTCATGCACGTGCGGATGGCGGTGGGCGCCGTGTAGAACAGCGAGACCTTCTTGTCGGCGATGATCTCCCACCAGCGACCCTTGTGCGGGGTGTCGGGCGTGCCCTCGTAGAGCACCTGCGTGGCGCCGTTGGCCGTCGGGCCGTAGGTGATGTAGGAGTGGCCGGTGATCCAGCCGACGTCGGCGGTGCACCAGTAGACGTCGTCGTCCTTGTGGTCGAAGGTCGCCCAGAACGTGTAGGCCGCCTGGGTCAGGTAGCCGGCCGACGTGTGCAGGATGCCCTTGGGCTTGCCGGTGGTGCCGGAGGTGTACATGACGAACAGCGGGTGCTCGCTGTCGAACTCGGTGTACGCGTGCTCGGTCGAGGCGGCGTCGACGACGTCGTGCCACCACACGTCGCGGCCCTCGGTGACGTCGACCTCGTCCCCCTCCTCGGACCGCCCGGTGCGTCGCACCACGAGCACGTGCTCGACGGGCGAGGCGTCGCCGAGCTTCGCCAGGGCCTCGTCGACGGCCGGCTTGAGCGACGACGGCTTCCCGCGTCGGTAGCCGCCGTCGGCGGTGATGACGAGCTTGGCCTCGCAGTCCTCGACGCGGCTGGCGAGCGCGTCGGAGGAGAACCCGCCGAAGACCACGGTGTGCACGGCGCCCACCCGGGCCGACGCGAGCATGGCGATCACGGCCTCGGGGATCATCGGCATGTAGATGGCGATGCGGTCGCCGGCCTGCACGCCGAGCTCGGTGATCGCGTTGGCGGCCTTGGACACCTCGTCCTTGAGCTCGGCGTAGGTGAGGTCGCGGGTGTCGCCGGGCTCGCCGACGAAGTGGATCGCGACCTTGTCGCCGCGGCCGGCCTCGACGTGGCGGTCGACGCAGTTGTAGGCGACGTTCAGCCGGCCGCCGACGAACCACCGCGCGAACGGCGGGTTGGTCCAGTCGAGCACCTCCTCGAAGTCGGTGCCCCAGGTCAGGCGGTGCGCGGCGTCGGCCCAGAAGCCGAGCCGGTCCTGCGCGGCACGGTCGTAGACGTCGGCGGTGACGTTGGCCTGCGCGGCCAGCTCGGCCGGCGGCTCGAAGACGCGGTCCTCGCGGGACAGGTTGCTGATGCCGTGCTCGCTCACTACTTCTCCTCGGGTGGGGGATACCTCTGCATCGTTGCGCACGTCACAGGGTCGTTCAACTGGGGTTGCGGCGAGGTTGGTCCCGCCGCGCGCCGGACGCTCGGCGTCGGCCCGCGCCTCAGGGTCGGCGGCTCACTTCTCGGCGCCCGCGCCGGTCAGCGAGCGCACCTGCAGCTCCGCGAAGCGTGCCTCGCTCTCGGTCTCCTTCGACGTCACGGTGCCCAGCCAGCCCATGAGGAAGCCGAAGGGGATCGACACGATGCCCGGGTTCTGCAGCGGGAACCACGCGAAGTCGACGTCCGTCAGCAGGGCGGTCTCCGAGCCCGACACGACCGGGCTGAAGATCACCAGGCCGACCGCCGACACGAGGCCGCCGTAGATGCTCCACGTGGCGCCGCGCGTGTTGAAGCGCTTCCAGAACAGGTTGTAGAGCAGGGCCGGCAGGTTCGCCGACGCCGCCACCGCGAACGCGAGCGCCACGAGGAACGCGACGTTCAGGCTCTGTCCCGGGATGGCCAGGGCGATCGCGACGCCGCCGATGACGAACGCCGCGATGCGGGCCACCTTGACCTCCTGCTCGCCCGTGACGTCGCCCTTCTTGATGACGCTGGCGTAGAGGTCGTGCGCTACCGAGGAGGCGGACGTCAGCGTGAGCCCGGCAACCACGGCGAGGATCGTCGCGAACGCCACGGCCGAGATCAGCGCGAGCAGGATCGCACCCCCGGTCGTGCCGGACCCGCCGCCCACGGCCTCGGCCAGCAGCGGCGAGGCCAGGTTGCCGCCCGACTCGACGACACGCTCCTTCGCGTCGCCCGTGACGAGCGCCGCGGCGCCGAAGCCGAGGATGAGCGTCAGCAGGTAGAACGTGCCGATGATGCCGATGGCCCACAGCACCGAGACGCGGGCCTGTTTGGCGGTGGGGACGGTGTAGAACCGCACGAGGATGTGCGGCAGGCCCGCGGTGCCGAGCACGAGGGCGATGCCGAGCGAGACGAAGTCGATCTTGCTCGTGAGGCTCACGCCGTACTTGAGGCCGGGCTCGAGGAAGGCGCTGCCCTGCCCGCTGTTCTCCGCAGCGGTCCCGAGCAGGTCGGAGAGGTTGAAGTCGAACTTCGCCAGCACGAGTGCCGAGATGAGGATCGTGCCGAACATCAGCAGCACGGCCTTGGCGATCTGCACCCACGTGGTGCCCTTCATGCCGCCGAAGACGACGTACACGATCATCAGCACGCCGACGCCGGCGATCGTCAGGTTCTTCGCCGCGGCGGAGTCGACGCCGAGCAGCAGCGCCACGAGGGCGCCCGCGCCGACCATCTGCGCGAGCAGGTAGAAGATCGAGACCACGATGGTCGACGTCGCGGCGGCGGTGCGCACGGGCGTCTGGCGCATGCGGTAGGCGAGCTGGTCGGCCATCGTGAAGCGGCCGGAGTTGCGCAGCAGCTCGGCGATGAGCAGCAGGGCCACCAGCCAGGCCACGAGGAAGCCGATCGAGTACAGGAAGCCGTCGTAGCCGGACAGCGCGATCGCGCCGGAGATGCCGAGGAACGACGCCGCCGACATGTAGTCGCCGCCGATGGCGAAGCCGTTCTGGAAGCCGCTGAACGACCGGCCGCCCGCGTAGTAGTCGGCGGCGGTCTTGGTGTTGCGGCTCGCCCAGAAGGTGATGCCGACGGTCAGGAGCACCACGAGGACGAACAGCGTGGCGGTGAGCGCCTGGTGGTTGCCGGAGGCGGACGCCGCGAGGAGCGCGTCGGTTCGGTTCACCGTCCGACCTCCCGCTCGAAGTCGTCGAGGAGGCCGGCGGCGATCGGGTCCATCGCCCGCGCGGAGTAGCGCGCGTAGACCCAGGCGATGCCGAAGGTCGTGACGAACTGCAGCAGCCCGAACAGCAGCGCCACGTTGATCGTCCCGAACACCTGGGTGCCCATCAGGCCGGGCGCCCAGTTCGAGCACACGACGTACAGGAGGTACCAGAGCATGAAGCCGACCGTCATCGGGACGACGAACCTCAGGTAGTTGCTGCGGAGCTGCGTGAACTCCTCGGAGTCGTGGATGCGCTCGTAGGCCGCATGGACCTCGGGCGTGAGCTTCTCGGCCACGGGGGACACCTCGCTTCTCGGGACCGGCGCGCACCGGGTGTGACGCGCGTCCCACCGCAGGACGCTAGAAGCGCCACGCACTGTGCGCCAGGTCACAGCGCCGGCGGTGCGCCCGAGGCGCCGCTGGCTGCGCCGTGCGGCGGGCCGCCCTCGACGAGCGGTCGGTGCGGCGCGACGAGCGGCGCTGCGGTTTACCACGGTCCCGTGGTAGAGGTCGTCCTCCCCAGGGAAGTTTGCCGAGGGAGGACGATGTTCACCACGGGACCGTGGTAAACCGTCAGCGGCGGACGTCGACGCGCTCGGGGGTGTGGAGGCGCACCATCGTGCGCGCCACCGTGGTCGGGACGCGCGAGCGGGTCAGCAGGGAGACGCCGACCATGAGGCCGAAGCCGAGGGGCACGCTCCACAGCGCCGGCTGGCCGACGAGGGTGCCGACCCAGCCGGTGGGGCGGTCGGAGATGGCGACGACCGTGGCGAGCAGCGCCGCGAGCCCGCCCCCGGCCATGCCGGCGAGTGCGCCCGGCGCGGTGAGGCCGCGCCACCAGATGCCCAGCACCAGCAGCGGGCAGAACGTCGACGCGGCGAGCGCGAACGCGAAGGTCACCGAGCTGGCCACGGGGATCGGCTCGGCGGCGAGCGCCAGGCCCAGCGGGACGAGGACGCAGCCGGCGGCCGCGAGCCGCAGCGAGGAGATGGGTGACAGGCGCCCCGCGAGTGGGCCGGCCGAGAGGCTCTGCCCGACGACGCCAGCGATTGCCATGGTGAGCCCGGACGACGTCGACAGGAAGGCCGCGAACGCGCCGGCGGTGACGAAGGCCGAGAGCACGTCGCCGAGCCCGCCGCCGAGGACCCGGGCCGGCAGCTCGAGCACGACCGTGTCGGCCCGGCCGGCCGCGACGAGGTCGGAGGCGTACACCCGACCGAGCACTCCGTAGACCGTCGGCAGGAGGTAGAACCCGCCGATGAGGGCCAGCACGATGAGGGTCGTGCGGCGGGCGGCGTGGCCGTCGGGGTTGGTGTAGAACCGCACCACGACGTGCGGGAGTCCCATGGTGCCGAGGAAGGTGGCCACGAGCACGGAGTAGGTCGTGTAGAGGCCCTGTGCGTCGGTCGTGCTCCACGGCGCGAACCACGCGTCGGGCGCCACCGGCGAGGGTGTGCCGTCGAGCGCCCACGCCCGCAGCAGGAAGACGGCCGGCACGAGCAGCGCGGTCAGCTTCAGCCAGTACTGGAACGCCTGCACGAAGGTGATGCTGCGCATGCCGCCGGCCACGACGTTCACGACGACGATGCCGGCCACGAGCACCATGCCGACCCAGCCGGGGCTGCCCGAGACCGTCCGCAGCGTCAGGCCGGCGCCCTGGAACTGCGGCATGAGGTAGAGCCAGCCGACGCCGACGACGAGCAGCGTGGCCGCCCGGCGCACCGCGACCGACTGCAGCCGCACCTGGGCGAAGTCGGGGATCGTGTAGGCGCCCGAGCGGCGCAGGGGTGCCGCCACGAGCACGAGCAGCAGCAGGTAGCCGGCGGTCCACCCGATCGGGTACCAGAGCACGTCGGGCCCGGAGGTGAGGACGAGCCCCGCCACCCCGAGGAACGAGGCCGCCGACAGGTACTCGCCGCCGATGGCCGAGCTGTTGAGCGACGGCGACACCGACCGCGAGGCCACGTAGAAGTCGCTGGTCGTGCGGCTCACCCGCAGCCCGAAGGCGCCGATGCCGAGCGTGGCGAGCGAGACCAGCGCGACGGCCACGGCGGCGTGCGTCGTGCTCACCGGGGCACGTCCTCGACCGACCGCGGGTCGACCAGGTCCGTGAAGTCGGCCTCCGCGCGCTCGGAGCGTCGGACGTACACCCAGCCGAGCGCGAGGAGCGCCGGGTACACGACGACGCCGAGCAGCAGCCACGGCAGCGGGACCGGTCCGAGGCGGGCGTCGGCGACGTCGGGCACGAGGGCGAAGACGAGCGGCAGGCTCCCGAGGCCGAGCGCGAGGGCGGCGACGACCGCCAGGGCCGACCGCAGCTGGGTCGACACGAGCGAGCGCACGTAGACGTCGCCGACGCCGGTCTCCTCGTCGATCTCCTGCCGGGCGCTGCGTCGTCCGTGCGGCGCGGCGGCCGACGTCAGCGGGCTCGTGACGCGGACGCGGCCACCGGGCCCGTCGCCTCGCTCGGGCACCTCACCGGCTCCGCTCGTGGATCAGGTCGCGCAGGGTGGGCGTGTGGCGCCGCGAGACCTGCAGCTCGACGACGCCGTCGCCGTGCGGCACCACCACGCTGCAGCGGCCCGCCTGCATGCGCACCTCGCGCACGTGCGCCAGGTTCACGGCGCTGCTGCGGTGGATCCGCACGAAGCCGACGTCCTCCCAGTCGGAGACGAGGCCGGTGAGCGGCGTGCGGACCAGGTGCCCGGCGCCGTCCGCGGTGTGCAGCCGGACGTAGTCGCCCTGGGCCTCCACGTGGGTCACCGTGGACCGCCGGACGAACCGGGTGACGCCGCCGAGCTCGACGGCGATCGTCTCGTCGGCCTCCGGGGCGGGGTCGCCCTGGTCGACCGCGCGCCGGATGCTCTCGCGCAGCCGCTCCTCCCGGATGGGCTTGAGGAGGTAGTCGAGGGCGCCCAGCTCGAACGCCTCGAGCGCGTGACCCTCGTGCGCGGTGACGAAGACGACGCGCGGCGGGGTGCGGAACTGCCCGACGACGCGGGCGATGTCGATGCCCGTGAGCCCGGGCATGGCGATGTCGAGGAAGAGGAGGTCGACGGCGCCGCCCTCCAACCGGCGCAGCGCCTCGGCGCCGGAGCGGGCGGTGTGCACCGTGCCGACCCGCGGGTCGCGCTCGAGGAGGTAGACGAGCTCGTCGAGCACCGGCTGCTCGTCGTCGACGACGAGGGTCCGCAGCGCGGCAGCGGGCTCGGGCGCGACGTCGTCCATGCGGGGGAGTGTAGGCCCCGCCCCACCCCGCGTTCTGTGGACCTGACGACGGTCTCCTCGCCGGATTCCGTCACCAGGTCCACAAAACGCGGGGACGGGTGGAGGGTCAGTCGGGGTCGCCGAGGCCGCGGGCGGCGAGGGCGTCGCCGACGGCGTGCGCGTGGGCGACCGTGCGCACGGCGAAGGGGGTCAGGGTCGCGCGCGGGCTGCGCTCGAGGCCGCGGGCCTTGGCCGCCTCGCGCGTCTGGGTGAACAACGTCGTCACGACGGGGATCGAGGAGATGGCGAGGGAGAAGGTCAGCGCGACGCGCTCGGGATCGACCCCGAGGGGACGCAGCACGCGCGCCACCCTGACGACGGCGTCGAGCAGGTCGTCGGTCGGGGTCGTCGCGGTGAACGTCGTGGCGAGCACGACGAGCGTGAGGGTGGTGGCCACGACCTCCACGGCAACCGGCCAGCCCCGCTGCCACGTCTGCAGCGCCGCCACGACCACCAGCAGCACGAGCAGGGGTCGGACGCCGAGCGCCAGGCTGCGCGCGGGCACCCCGGCGTGCAGGGCGACGGCGAGGGCGGCCGCCAGGGCGAGCAGCGGGAGCCACGGACCCTGCAGGGCGACGACCCCGACGCCGAGCAGTACCAGGCCCAGCAGCTTGCGACCCGTGGGCAGGCGGTGCCAGACGGTGTCGCCAGGGACCTGCAGGCCGAGCGGGAGCGACCTCATGCCGTGCTCCTCACGACCCGCTCCTCACGACCCGCTCCTCACGACAGCGCGCTCTCGACGTAGTGCGCGACGGCGCGCTCGGGGTCGTCGTCGCACGTCACGCGACCGTCCTCGACGACCAGCGCCCGGTCGCAGCGCCGCGCCAGGTCGAGGTCGTGCGTGACGAGCAGCAGCTGCTGCTCCATCGACAGCAGGCGCTCCTGCACCGCGCGGGCGTTGCGCAGGTCGAGCAGCGTCGTCGGCTCGTCGGCGACCACGACCGTGGGCTCGCAGGCGAGCACGCCCGCGATCGCCAGCAGCTGCTGCTGGCCGCCGGAGAGGGCGTGCACGGAGGTGTCGGCGCGGTCGGCGAGCCCGATCTCGGCCAGCACGGCCCGGGCGCGCGCCTCCCGCTCACGCTTGTCCTTCACGTGCCGACGCAGCGACAGGGCGACGTCCTCCAGCACGGTCGGCATGACGAGCTGGGCCGCCGGCTGGGTGAACACGAACCCGACCCGCCGGCGCACCGCGGGGCCGTCGGTCGCGACGTCCAGGCCGTCCACGCGGACCGTGCCGGACGCGGCTGCGACGAGCCCGTTGACGAGCCGGACGAGCGTCGACTTGCCCGAGCCGTTGGCGCCCACGACGACGACCCGACGCTCCGTCAGGCGCGCCGTGACGTCGCGCAGGAGCACCACCTCGCCGTCCGCCGTCGGGGCGGTGACGGTGACGTCGTCGAGCTCGATGGTCGCCATGGCGCCAGTCTCGCCCACCCTGGGGCGGGGCCGCTCAGCGACGGGCCAGCAGCTGCGGGAAGGCGCGGTGCACGGCAGCCGCGACGACGGCGGCGAGCACCAGCTTCACGAGGTCGGCCGGGACGTAGACGGCGGTGGCCTTGACGGTGGCCAGGTAGGGCGTGTCGCTGTAGAGCGCGATGCCGAGGGCGCCGACGAGCCAGCAGACGACCTCGCCCACGAGCCCGCCGACCAGCACGACCGCCGTCGTCACGGCGAGGCCTGCGGCGCGGGCGCGCTGCACCGCGAGCCCCACCACGAGGGCGACGAGGGGGAAGGAGACGAGGTAGCCGGCCGTCGGTCCGGCGAACGGCGCGAGGCCGCCGACCGGTCCGGCGAAGACCGGCACACCGACCGCCCCGACCGCGAGGTAGAGGGCGACGGCGAGGAAGCCGCGCACCGGTCCGAGGACGGCACCGGCGAGGAAGACGCCGAAGAGCTGCAGCGTGACGGGCACCCCGTTGACGCCGAACGGCAGCGCCGCGACGACGGAGCACACCGCGACGAGCGCGGCGAACACGGCGACGAGGGCGAGGTCGGTGGTGGTGAGGCCGCGGCGGGCGGTCGTGGTGCTGCTCATGGCGGGACGGTCCTTCGTTCCTGAACGACGTTCAGGTGAACGCCGTTCGGTAGTGTGGCACACCGGTCGACCGAGCGGGAGGGGCAACCACGTGGCGAACAGCCTGGACGACGTCGTGTCCGGCGCGCTGCGGGTGCTCGACGCCTACGGCCTGGAGTACTGCACGATGCGCCGGGTGGCCGGCGAGCTCGGCGTGCAGCCCAGCGCGCTGTACCACCACGTCGCCGACAAGCAGACCCTGCTCGGCCTCATGGCCGACCGGGTCGTGGCGCCGGTCGAGGTCGACGCCGACCTCGCGGCGACGTCGCAGCGGCTGCGCACGGCCATGCTCGCGGTGCGCGACGGCGCCGAGGTCGTGGCCACGACGGCCGCGTTCCGGCTCGGGCAGTTCGCGCTCGAGACCGCGCTGGCCGACCACAGCGACCGCGACGTGGCCCGCACGCTGCTGCTCTACGTCGTCGGGCACACGCAGGCCACGCAGCTGCACCGCCAGGCCGCCGCCGTCGGGATCGTCGAGGCCGACCCCGACCTCGACGCCTCGTTCGAGCGCGGCCTCGCGATCATCCTGCGCTGAGCGGCCAGCACCTCCGGGGGAGGAGCGACGTCACCACGACCGGTGCAGCGGGCGTCCCTCGTCGTACCCGGCGGTGCTCTGCAGGCCGACGACGGCCCGCTCGGCGAACTCGGCCAGGCTGCGGGCGCCGGCGTAGGTGAAGCTCGAGCGCACCCCGGCCGTGATGCCGTCGACGAGGTCCTCCACGCCGGGACGCTCCGGGTCGAGGTACATGCGCGACGTCGAGATGCCCTCCTCGAACAGCGCCATGCGCGCCTTCTCGAAGCCGGCGGCGTCGCGGGTGCGGTTCGCGACGGCGCGCGAGCTGGCCATGCCGAAGGACTCCTTGTAGGCGCGTCCGTCGGCGTCGTGGCGCAGGTCGCCCGGGCTCTCGTGCGTGCCCGCGAACCAGGAGCCGATCATGACGCTGGCGGCGCCGGCCGCCAGGGCGAGCGCGACGTCGCGCGGGTAGCGCACGCCGCCGTCGGCCCACACGTGCGCGCCGACCTCGGTCGCGGCAGCCGCGCACTCGAGCACGGCCGAGAGCTGCGGGCGTCCGACGCCGGTCATCATCCGGGTGGTGCACATGGCGCCCGGGCCGACGCCGACCTTGAGGATGTCGGCACCCGCCGCGGCGAGGTCGCGCACGCCGTCGGCCGAGACGACGTTGCCGGCCGCGATCGGGACACGTCGGCCGGTCGCAGCCTCGTGGGCGTCGCGGGCGGCCCGGACGAGGGGCAGGGCGTCGAGCATCTTCTGCTGGTGGCCGTGCGCGGTGTCGACGACGAGCACGTCGACGCCCGTCGCGAGCAGCGCCTCGGTCTTGGCGCGCACGTCGCCGTTGATGCCGACGGCCGCGCCGACGACCAGACGTCCGTCCGGGTCGACGGCCGGCGTGTAGATGGTGGAGCGCAGCGCGCCCTTGCGCGTGACGACGCCGACGAGCTCGCCACCGTCCAGCACGGGGGCCAGCGAGAGGTGGTTGCCGGCGAGGACGTCGAAGTACTCGCGCGCCTCGAGCCCGGCCTCGACCGTGCGGACGTCGGTCGACATGATCTCGTGCACCTGCGCGAACCGGTCGACCTCGGCGCCGTCGCGCTCCGTGACCACGCCGAGCGGCTTGCCGTCCTCGACCACGACCACCGCGCCGTGCGAGCGCTTCGGCAGCAGGCTCAGCGCCTCGCCGACGGTGGTGCTCGGCGGGACCGTGACGGGGGTGTCGTACAGGGTGTGGGCGGCCTTGACCCGCGCGACCGTCGAGGCGACGACGTCGGCGGGGATGTCCTGCGGGATGATCGCGATGCCGCCGCGGCGCGCGATCGTCTCGGCCATGCGCCGGCCGGACACGGCGGTCATGTTCGCCACGACGAGCGGGACGGTCGTGCCCGTGCCGTCGCTCGTCGAGAGGTCGACGTCGAAGCGCGAGGTGACCGCCGAGTGCCGCGGCACCATGAACACGTCGTTGTACGTCAGGTCGTGCGTCGGCTGCAGGCCGTTCAGGAACTCCACTCCCCGAAGTGTACGGGCGGGCTCGCGGGCGGTTCGCCGCTCAGGTCCAGTCGACGTCCGTCCGCACCACCCGCGCAGGGGAGCCGGCGACCATCGACCGCGGCTCCTCGACCGAACGGGTGACGACGGCACCGCCCGCGACGATGCAGCCGTCGGCGATGGTCACGCCCTTGAAGATCATCGCGCGGCTGCCGACCCACACGTGGTCGCCGATCGTGATCGGGGCGGAGGAGGGGCCGTCGGGCACGTGGCCGCCGCTGCCGTGGCGGTGGAAGTCGTCGTCGACGATCTGCACGCCCCAGCCGATCGCGCAGTCCGCCCCGATGCTCACGCCCTGGGTGCAGACGACCGTGCAGTCGGGGGAGACGTAGGTGCGCGGCCCGACCGTGACGACTGCGTCGGGTCCGACGTCCCAGCGGTTGCCCGCGGCGATCGCGGCGTTGCCCTCGAACGTCAGGCGGCCGCGCAGCCGCAGGACCGACCTCTCCCGGCCGTGCAGGAAGCCGTAGAAGCCGGCGCCGAGGAACACGCGGGAGCCGCGCCGGACGGTGAGCCGCGAGGCGCCGACGATGCGGAAGCGACCGCCGACGACGACGGGGGTGCGGTGACGCAGCGTCGCGCGCAGCGTGCGGACCAGGGACGCGCGGAAGGGGCCGACGAGCAGGCCGAGGACGGTGGAGCGGATGGCGGACGTCCTTCCGGTGGCCCGGGCGGGCGGGGGTCTGGCCCGCCCACCCTAGGACATCGGTGAGGTGGCCGGAGGCGGATCCGTCGAGCAGCGCCGGGCCGTCGTATCCTCGGGCCCGACCCCAGGATCGGAGCAGTGATGGCGAGCACGGCCCCCGTCCGCGTGCACGGCCCCCTGCCGCCGCCCGTGACCGGCGCGGCACGGGTGACGGACCTGATGGCCGCAGAGCTGCGCTCCCGCGGCGCTCGGCTGGAGCTGAACGACTCCAACGACGCGGTCGGCCCGCTGCGTCGCGTCGGTCGGCTGGTGCGGGGCCTGCTGCGCCTCTGCGTGGCACGGCGCGGGTCGGTCTACGTCGGCGGCGCGGGCGGGGAGCTGCTGCACTACCAGGCCCTGGTGGTGGGGTTGGCCCGTCGGCGCGGGTTGCGCGTCGTCTTCCACCACCACAACTCCAGCTACCTCGACCGACCGGTGCCGGCGATGCAGCGTCTGGTGCGCTGGGGTGGCTCGTCGGTGCGTCACGTCGTGCTCGGCGACGTCATGGCCGACCGGCTGCGCCGCACCTACCCGCTCGCGCAGGACGTCGTGGTCTGCTCCAACGCCGCGCTCCTCGCCCCGGTCGACCGGCCGCCCCACCCGCCGCACGGCAGGGTCGTGCTCGGCCACCTGAGCAACCTCACCCTCGAGAAGGGGCTGCAGGACGTCGTCGACGCGGCGGTCCGGGCGCGCGACGCAGGGCTCGACTGCACCCTCGTCCTCGCCGGTCCGTGCGCGGACGAGGCGGCCGCCGCAGTGGTCGCGTCCGCACGGGAGCGCCTCGGCGACGCCCTCGTGGTCACGGGCCCCCTCGACCAGGAGGGCGTCGAGCGCTTCTACGCCGACGTCGACCTGTTCGTGTTCCCGAGCCGGTACCGGAACGAGGCGGAGCCCCTGGTCGTGCTCGACGCGATGCGCCACGGCGTGCCGTCGGTGGCCGTCGACGTCGGCTGCCTCGCCGAGCTCGTCCCGGCCCCGCTCCTGGTCCCCCTCGACGGCGACGTCGCGGCCGTGGTGCTGGACGTGCTGCGGCAGGGGCTGCCCGGCGGTGCCGACGCCCAGCAGCGGTTCACGGCCAGGCGAGAGCGTGCTCTCGAGGCGCGCGCCGCCGTCGTGGAGCACCTGCTCGACGGTTCCTGAGGGTCCTGCGGGGCCCGCTCAGCGGGCGAGCGCGCGGTGGCGCCGCTGGAGCTCCTCGTGCAGGTTGACGGCCCAGCCCCGCGAGCTCGTGCGCATGCCGAGGCCGACGCTCACCGCCGACATCTGCTCGAGTCGCTCCGGGCCGAGCGAGGCCACCTGCAGCATCCGCTCCGCCAAGGCCTCCGCATCGCCCCCGGGCACGGTCCAGCCGTTCTGCCCGTCCTGCACGAACGGCGGCGCCGCCCCCACGAAGTAGGTGGTGATGATCGGGAGCCCGCTGAGCGCGCCCTCGTGCAGCGTGACACCGTACGGCTCCTCCCTCGAGGGCACGACCAGGCACGACGAGGCACGCATGCGCTCGGCCACCTCGGCGGGCTGCTGGAAGCCGAGCATGGTGACGCCCTCGAGACCGTCGAACGCGCCGGCGAGCGGTCCGATGCCGGCGACGTCGAGGTCCCACGGATCCGCCGATCGGCTGCGGTACAGGCGGTACGCCTCCGCGAGCACGTCGGCGCCCTTGTGGTGCACCAGGCGGAGCGCGGCGAGGAACCGTCGACGTCCGGCGACCTCCTCGCCCGAGCGGGCGGGCGAGCCGAACACGGTGGTGTCCGCGCTGAGCGACCCGCGGATCACGTCGCCCTCGCCGAAGCCGAGCCGGCGGGCGAAGAACTCGGTGCGGTCGCTGGGCACCATCACGCAGTCGAAGAGCGAGCGCACCCACCACGGCGCGACCGCACGGCCGAGCCACTGCTTGGGGATGTTGCGCCAGACGTTGTCCATCCAGAGCACCCGCAGCGTGCTGGGCGGCAGTGCCTTGACCGCCTCGCGGTAGGGGCCGTAGTGCCAGGAGTGCATGAGCACGGCGTCCGGGGCGAAGCCGCGCACCACGTCGCGCACCTCACCGTCGGCCGGGGCCTCGTGCCACAGGTGGACCTGGGCGTACTCGCGGAAGCGGTGCGACGTGTACGCGGTGTCGGACGTCTCGCTCTCGGTGACGACCAGCAGCTCGACCCCGCGCGCGGCGAGCTCGCGGCAGGCGGCGTCGTTGAAGCCGGCCCAGCCGGTGGCGAGGATGGCGACGCGCATCGACGTCAGCGCACGGCCTCGACGGCCATCTGCGCGCCACCCTCGGCGGCGCGCAGGTCGAGACCGGCGAGGTGCGGCACGGGACTCTCGTTCAGCTCGCGCCGGTGCACCTCGGTGAAGCCCGCGCGGCGCAGCTCCGCCTCGAGCGTCTCGAAGTCGTAGACGTATCCGAGGTGGTGCTCGAAGGAGGCGATCGGGATCTGCACCCAGTCGACCGGGTGCTCGACCACGAGGCCGCAGTCCTCGTAGACCTTCGCCTCGGGGTCGCCCTTCGGGGCGCTGCCTGCGAGGTAGCGCTCGACGTGCGCCCGAAGGTCGGGCGTGACGAAGCGGATCGCGCCGCCGGGCTGCAGGCACCGGTACGCCTCGGCGAAGAGGGTGCGGGCCGGGTGGAGCGGGATGTGCTCGATGACGTTGTCGGAGTAGATCGCCTCGACCTCGCCGTCGCCGAGCGGCCAGGTCTGCGTCGCGTCCATGTACAGGCGGGTGGTCGGGCCGACGTTGGTCACGACCCAGCCCGCGCGCGGTGCGTTGCCGCCCAGCTCGAGCCGCAGGGGCCGCGGTGCGGCTGCCAGCTCCTTCAGGGCGCGACGGCGTGCGACGGGGGTGTTGGCGGCGAGGACCGCGGGTCGGATCGCGGCCTTCAGACGACGGTTCACGTCACGCCTCTCGGGGCTAGGGCTCGGGGAGGAGGAGCGGGGAAGTGCTGGTCAGGTGCCACAACGACCGGACGGTGGTGCGGGTCACGGCCTGAGGAAGACTCCGTCGGCCTGCAGCACGGCGCCGCCCGGGTCGGTGAAGCCCTGGTCGAGCCCGACCAGCACGAAGCCGTGGTCGTAGGCCCACGAGATGGCCTCGTTCGCGAGCATCCCGCCCTCGTAGAGCGTGACGAACGAGAGCTCCAGCTGGAGGCCGACGAGGCGCGGCACGGTGGTCTCGGCACCCTCGAGGACGGCGCGCTCGAAGCCCTGCGTGTCGATCTTGAGGAACGGCGTGCGGGCCTCGCCCAGCACGTCTGCGGCGACGTCGTCGAGGCGGCTGACCTCGATCGTCTCGGTGCCGACCATCTGGATGTCCGGGCTCGAGGCGCGGTGCTGGTCGGCCATGGGCAGCAGCGAGCTGCTGTCGCTGTTGGAGGCGACGTGGATCTCCTGGCGGCCGGTGGTGTCGCCGAGCGCCGTGTGCCGGGTCTCCCACCGCGGGTCGGACGCGGCGGCGCGGACCAGGTCGGCGTGCGCGGCCGCGAGGGGCTCGAAGGACACGATGCGGCCGGTGTACCCGAACTCGCGCAGCTCGGTGGCGTAGCCGCCGCGTGCCGCTCCCACGTCGAGCACGAGGTCGACGCCGCGGTCGACGAGCAGACGCTGCCGCCGGGCCGCGGGGTGGCGGCGCACGACGAGTCCCCGGCGCGCCAGCTGGCGCATCACCACGTGGCTGATCCCTGACACGGGGGAACCGTACCGCGGTCGGGAACGGCTCGGGGACGGTTCCACGCGTGGCGCGTGACCTAGGCTGGCGCTCGTCGTTTCCCCGGTGGACGGACCGGTGGTCAGGCGGCGCGCGACGGGAGTGATGCACGGTGGGCGAGCGCTCCACGACGTTGCTGGTCGACCCGAGCAGCGATGGGCACCACCTGCAGTCGGTGTCGTGGCTGACCCGCCACCTGGAGCCTTCGGGACCGGTCGTCCTGCTGACCCGCCGCGGTGCGTCCGACGATCCCGCCTACGCCGAGTACCTGGGCGACGACCTCGCGGCCGGCCGTCTCGCCGTCGCGGAGGTCTTCGACGGCTCGAGCCCGAGCACGGCCGACCTCGTCCGCGAGGTCGAGGCGCGCTGCCGCGCCGAGCAGACGGTCCCGGTGCGCACCGTCGTGCACCTCGACGGCGACCAGGCGCTCAAGCGCTGGTGGTACGCCGCGCCACGGGCGCTGCGCCGTCTGCCCGTCCGTCCGCGCGTGGTGTTCATGCTGACGCGCTACCCGGCGCGCGTGCCGCTGCTGGACCGCACCGGCTGGCGGCTGCGCGTCTCCAAGGCGCTGCTCGTGGTGGCCGGCCGGATCACGGGCGCGCTGCAGCGCGTCGTCGGCTACAAGGGCCGCGGCGACACCCAGCGCGGCTGGGTCGTCACCCGGGTCAACGACCCGGAGTTCTGCACGGCGCACGCCCGCGACCGCGACCGCTGGCGCGAGCAGCACGACCTGCCCCGCGACGAGGCGCTCGTGGGGGTGTTCGGCCTCATCTCCGAGCGACGCAACGCCCCGATGGTGCTGGAGGCGCTCGAGACGGGCGGGATCGACGCCCGGCTGGTGGTGGCCGGCGCGTTCTCGCCGGAGGTACGCGCCTGGGTCGACGGGCTGGAGCCCGAGCGCCGCGCGCGGGTGGTCGCGCGCGACACCTACCTCGACAACGACACGCTCGACCAGCTCGTCGCCGCCGTCGACGTCATCCCCGTGCCCCTGACCAACAACGGTCCCAGCGGCATCATGGGCAAGGCCGAGGCCGCCGGCGTCGCGGTCGTGACCGCCGGCTCGACCGTGCGGGCGCGCGAGGTGGAGGCGCTCGGCGGTGGCCTGGCGTGCGAGCTGACCGTGCCCGCGCTCGCCGAGGCGATGCGCGCGGTCCTCGCCGGCGAGGTCGAGCTGAGGACGGGCACGGCCGACCGCTGGGACGCCGTCGACCGGTACTGCCGCACGCTGCTCGGGGAGCATCCGTGACGCAGCGCATCGCGGCCCTCTTCGTCGTCGGCGGCGGGTTCGTCGTCCAGGGCCTGCTGACGATCACGGGGATCATCTCGGCACGGCTGCTCGGCGTCGAGGGGCGCGGCGAGCTGGCGCTCGTGGTGGCGCTGTCGGCGATGGCCGCGCAGCTCACGCTCGGCGGCAGCCTGCCGAACGCGCTCACGGCGCGGCTCGCGGCCCGCGGACTCACGACGCGCGGCGGTGTCGGGCACCTCGTCCGCCCCTGGACCGTGCTCGCAGTGGCGGTGGCGCTGCCGTTCGGGGTCCTCTTCGCGGTGCTGCACGGCGAGGTCGGCGATCCGGGCGTCTGGTGGCTCGGTGCCGCGGTCGTGGCCCTCGCCCTGCTCAACATGGGCTACCGCCTCGTCCTCGCTGGGCTGCTCGGCGAGGGCGCGCCCATGCCTCGCATCGCCCTCGCGACCCTGCTGCCCCAGACCCTCGTGACGCTCGTGATGGCGGGGATGTTCGTCGTCGTCGACCGCACCACGCCGCTCGTGCTGACCGGCGTGATGATCGGGGCGTTCAGCATCGGCATGGTCGTGTCGCTGGGGCTGCTGGCGGCACGCCCTGCCGACGCCGACGAGCGGCTCGACGGGCCGGACCTGTGGCGCCTGACGCGCGCCACCTACGTGGGCAGCATCGGACCGATCGACGGCCTGGCGCTCGACCGCACGCTCGTCGGCGCGATCATGGGCACGGTGGCCCTCGGGCTGTACTCGGCCGCCGCGGCACTCGCGTCGCTGCCCGGGATGATGGGCACCGGCATCGCCGCCGTGCTTCTGCCACGCATCGCCGCCGCCCAGGCCGACCCGGCTCAGGAGCGGGCGCTCGTCCGCCGGTGGGTCGCCGGCGCGACGGCCGTCCTCGGCGCCCTCACCGTCGTGCTCGTCCTCGGCGCCGACTGGATCATCGTCCTGGCGTTCGGGCGCGCGTTCGAGTCGGCGGTGCCGGTGGCGCACTGGCTCGTCGCCGCCAGCGGGCTGCTCGGCCTGCGCCGGGTGCTCGTGGCCGTGCTGCAGGGCCGCGACCGCGGAGCGGTGGCGTCGCGGATCGAGCTCGCCCTGACGCCCGTGCTGGTCGTCGCGATCGTGCTCGCCGCACGCGCCGACGCGGTCGAGGCGGTCGGCGTGGCCATGCTGGTGACGGCGATCGCGAGCGTCACGGCGCTCACGGTGGCGTTGCGCCTGACCTCGCCGACCCGGCGTCGCGACGTCAGCCGCGCAGGTGTGGCTGCGTAGCGGCCCATTCCTCGATCCGCGCGGCGAGCAGCTCGCCCACGCGTCGGTGGAAGGCCTCGGTGTAGTGCGCCCCGTCGGGGCGGGGATTCTCGCCGCGCGCGTCCCAGGCGGCTCCCTCGTCCCACAGGTCGAGGTACAGCAGCCGGGGTGAGTCGCGTCGGGCCACCATCGCGCGGAGGGCGCGGTCGATGACCTCGGTCCGGAGCACCGAGCCGGGGAACCAGTCGGCGTAGACGCGACCGCTGGGCAGCAGACCCATCACCACGACGAGGGGGCTCGACAGCCGGTCGATGCACGAGAGGTACTGCTCGAGGTGGGCGACGGTGCGTCGGGCGCGACGTCGGGCGAGGCCGCGGGCGAGCGGACCGGGCATGGCCCCGTCGACGCGCTGCTGCAGGACCGCAAGCCCCTTCCAGAGCGGGCGCACCAGGACCTTGCGGTAGCGCTGGCGCACCGGTCCGGGCCGCTCCCGGTTGGCCCGCGCGTGACGCTCGATGAAGCGAGGGATCACCGCGTGCACGGTCTCCATGTGGCCGTGGTGGAGCACGACGACGTCGGGGAACTCGCTGGTCGCCTGCCGCTCCCACCGGTCCATCAGGTCGTAGACGCGTTGCGCCGACATGGCGTCGACCCTGGTGTCGACGTCGTGCCCCCGCGCGCGCAGGTGCTGCTCCACCACACGGGGGTACGGCAGCAGCCCCGGAGCCCTGCGGTCGCCGTGCGACTGCCACATGACGGTCGAGGCGCCCTTGTAGAGGATGCGGACGGGGAGTCTCTCGGTGCTCACGGGAACCTCCTGCTCGGGACTACGATGCGGTGCGTGCCCTCCGACAGTCGCGCCACCTTCTCGACGCTCGTGTCCTCGGACCTCGCCCGGTACGTCGGGCGCGAGGCGCCCTGGTGGACGGCGCTGCCGCGAGGCCTCAGCCGTCCGGGTCTCTGGGCGACGCTGGTCGTGCGCGCCCAGCAGAGGCTGCACGCACGCGGGCACCGCCGGGCGGCTGCGCTGCTGCGCGGGGTCGGCGTCGTGACGGTCGGCATCGACGTCGACGCGGGTGCGCAGATCGGGCCCGGCGTCTGGTTCGAGCACCCGGTCGGCGTGGTCATCGGCAACGGCGTGGTGGTCGGCTCCGGCGCGACCCTGGCGCAGGGCGTGACCCTCGGCGTGCGCCAGTCGCTCGCGACGTCGGCGGCCGACTTCCCCGTCCTCGGCGACGACGTGTTCGTCGGCGCCAGGGCGTCGGTCCTGGGTGCCGTGACGGTCGGCGACGGCGCCGTGGTCGCGGCCCACTCGCTCGTGCTCGACGACGTGGCTCCCGGCGCCACCGTGGTGGGGGTGCCCGCACGTCCCGTCGGCTGACCCACGTCAGGCTCCCCGTCCGGGCAGCCCCGCGCCGCGGAGGGTGGCGGCGACCAGGTGGCGGGTCCCGGGCCAGAGCCCGTCGTCCGCGAGGTCCGCGAGGTCGTGCCCGAACCAGCGCAGCTCGGAGCCCTCGCCGCCCTGGCGTGCGGTGACGTCGGAGCCGAGCGGCAGCGCCCAGCACAGGCTGACGGCGTGCTTGCGCGGGTCGCGACCGTACGTGTCACCGGTGCGCACGTCCGGAGGGAACCACTGCACGACGTGGTGGGGCTGCGGGTCGGTGGACAGGTCCGGCTCAGCGCCCACGAGCGTGTCGTGCACGTGGCGGGCGACGGCCTCGTCGGTCGTCTCGCCGTGCCGGACGCGCCCGCCGAGGTGGCACCACACGGGGGCGCCGGTGTCCGCGAACCGTCGACGGATCAGCCCGACCTCGAAGCGGTCGCCGTCGCCCCGCACCGGGACGACGTCGACGCACAGCACCGGCACGGACGCCTGCACCGTGGCCCAGAGGTCGTCGGGCAAGGAGGTCATGAGCGGAGGTGGTCGGCGTTCTGGAGGTACCAGTCGTAGGTGGCGGCGAGGCCGTCGCGCAGGCTGGTGCGGGCGGTCCAGCCGGCGTGGGCGAGCTGGGTGACGTCGAGGAGCTTCTGGGGGGTGCCGTCGGGCTTGGTGGTGTCCCAGGTGGTGGTGCCGGTGTAGCCGGTGACCTCGGCGACGGTGGCGGCGATCTCGGCGATGGTGACGTCGGTGCCGGTGCCGACGTTGACCTGTTGGGGTCCGTCGTGGTGCTCCAAGAGGTGCAGGAGGGCGTCGGCGAGGTCGTCGACGTGCAGGAGCTCGCGGCGGGGGGTGCCGGTGCCCCAGTTGGTGACCTCGGTGGTGCCGTCGCGGGTGGCTTCGTGGTAGCGGCGGATGAGGGCGGGCAGGACGTGGGAGCCGGTGGGGGAGAAGTTGTCGTGGGGTCCGTAGAGGTTGGTGGGCATCGCGGAGATCCAGGGCAGGCCGTGCTGGCGGCGCACGGACTGCACGTGCAGGATGCCGGCGATCTTGGCGATGGCGTAGGCGTCGTTGGTGGGTTCGAGGTGGCCGGTGAGCAGGGCGTCCTCGGTGATGGGTTGGGGGGCGTGCTTGGGGTAGATGCAGGAGGAGCCGAGGAAGACCAGGCGCTGGACGCCGGTGGCGAGCGCGGCGTCCATGACGTTGACCTGGATCTGCAGGTTCACGCTGAGGAAGTCCACGGGGTAGGTGTCGTTGGCGAGGATGCCGCCGACCTTGGCTGCGGCGAGGGCGACGTAGGTGGGTCGGGTGGTCTCGAAGAAGGCGTGGACGGCGGCGCGGTCGGTGAGGTCGAGCTCGGCGGAGGTGCGTCCGACGACGTCGGTGAAGCCGGCGGCGTGGAGTCGTCGCACGAGCGCGGAGCCGACCATGCCGGCGTGCCCGGCGACGTAGAAGGTGGCGTCGCGGTCCAGGGGGCCGGGGGTGAAGTCGACGTCGTCGCTGGTGCGCAGGCTCATGCGGTGCCCCAGGAGGCGAGCCGGACCTCGTCGTGCCAGGGGGTGCCCTCGTGGGTGAGGGCCTCGACGTCGGCGTCGACCATGAGGCGGGCGAGCTCGCGGCCGTCGACGGTGGGGACCCAGTCGAGCTTCTTGGCGGCCTTGGCGGGGTCGCCGATGAGCGCGTCGACCTCGGTGGGCCGCAGGTAGCGCTCGTCGAAGCGGACGTGCTTCTCCCAGTCCAGGCCGGCGTGCTCGAAGGAGATCTGCAGGAAGTCGCGCACGGTGATCCCGACGCCGGTGGCCAGGACGAAGTCCTCGGGCTGGTCGGCCTGCAGCATGCGCCACATGCCCTCGACGTACTCCGCGGCGTAGCCCCAGTCGCGCACCGCGTCGAGGTTGCCCATGTAGAGCAGGTCCTGCTGGCCGGCCTTGATCGCGGCGACGGCGCGGGTGATCTTGCGGGTCACGAACGTCTCGCCGCGGCGGGGTGACTCGTGGTTGAACAGGATCCCGTTGACCGCGAACATGTCGTAGGCCTCGCGGTAGTTCTTGGTGATCCAGTACGAGTACAGCTTCGCCGCCGCGTACGGCGAGCGTGGGTAGAACGGCGTGTCCTCGTCCTGCGGCGGCGGGGTCGCGCCGTACAGCTCGCTGCTCGAGGCCTGGTAGAACCGCGGGCGGATCCCGGCCGCACGGACCGCCTCCAGCAGCCGCACCGTGCCCGTGCCGGTGGTGTCGGCGGTGTGCTCGGGCTCGTCGAAGGAGACCCGCACGTGCGACTGCGCCGCGAGGTTGTACACCTCATCAGGCGCGATCTCGTACATCAGCGACACCAGCCGGGCCCCGTCGGACTGGTCCCCGTAGTGCAGGAACAGCCTCGTGCCGTCCACGTGCGGGTCCTGGTACAGGTGGTCGATGCGCGACGTGTTGAACGTCGACGCCCGACGGATCAGGCCATGGACCTCATAGCCCTTGCCCAGCAGCAGCTCAGCCAGGTACGACCCGTCCTGACCGGTGATGCCGGTGATCAGCGCGCGCTTCGTCACGGGGTGCCTCTCTCCGGGGACCGAGGGTGCTCGGCCCCATCCTGCCCGGCGTCGGTGCGACCCGGGGCCTCCTGTCCGTCGTCGCCCTGCGCCAGCAGGTGCTCGAGCTCCTCCAGCACCACGGCGGGGGGAAGGTCGACGTCGTCCTGCACGCCCTGCATGGCGCGCTCGGACCGCAGCCGGTCGACCGGCGCCGCCACGACGTAGCGGTAGCGCGAGTCGGGGACGTTGTCGACGATCGCCCAGTAGCCGGGGTTCAGGTAGCGCGGCGCGAACAGCTCGAGCACGCGGACCCCGGGCGGGGCGAACGTCAGGTTCACGAGCCCGGCGCCGTGCGGGGCGACGACGACCTCCGCGGCCGCGAAGTGGTCGATCTGCTCCTGCACGGTCATCGTTCCGGGGTCGACCCGCACGAAGCCCTGGCGCTCGAGGTGCGGCAGCAGCGCGTCCTCCTGCACGTAGCGGCGGGTGTTCGGGCGGTCGCCGCGCGTGACGTACAGCCGACGCGGCTTGTCGCGGACGTCGCGGGCCGGCAGGTGCGCGCGCAGCCACGCGGTCACCCACGGGGGCGCGAGCGTCGTCTGGTTGTCGATCGCCGGCACGAGGAGCCGGTCGGCGCGCAGGTGCAGGGCGTGGGTCGGCTCCACGAGCGGCAGGGCGTCGAGCCCGACCATGGCGACGAGCTGACGGTCCCAGCGGGTGGTGTGCCCGACGACGACGCGGTCGGGGCGCTCGTCGGGGAACAGCTCCTGCAGGAGCCCCCATCGGGGCAGGGCGTCCATCAGCGAGTGGTAGTAGTTGCGCGCCGAGGCGTGCGACGCGAGCGAGACGACCGTGCCGGCCACGTGCTCCGGCTCGGGATAGCGCAGCCGCAGGTGCACCGGGTGCTCGGTGGGACGACGGATCCCGAAGTACGGGCTGGTCTCCCGGTCCAGCGTGCCCGCGGGCGTGACCGTCGCGGCGGCCTCGCCGACCAGACGTCCGTCCTCGACCTCGAGCACCGAGCGCGGGGGCCGGCGCAGGACGCGCACGTCGTCCCAGAAGCGCAGGCCGCCCGGTCGGCCGGCGGGGAGGGGGCGCAGCAGGTCCAGCGGGGGGCCGAGGGCGTGCAGGCGGACGCGGTCG
>NZ_JAMXRU010000045.1 GCF_024124745.1 Aeromicrobium sp. CnD17-E | reverse complement strand
CGGAGGCTCACGTCGGCGCAGCTGCTGGGACTGCTGGTGCTCGGCCAGGTCGCCGCGCACCTGCTCGCCACGCCGTCGGGGTCCCACGACACGAGGATGCTCGGGGCGCACGCGCTCGCGACGCTGGTGAGCCTGCTCGCGCTGCGTCACGCCGAGGACCTGTGGTGGCGCGCCGCCGACACCGTGCTCGGGCTCGTGCGCGTGCCCGGCCTCGTGGTGCCGCCACGTCGCAGGACACGCGTCGTGCTGGGCGTGCTGGTGCACGACGGGAGCGACGCGGGCTCCCGGCCCTCGGGCCGGGCTCCGCCGCTGACGGCGTGAGCCCGTCCACCAGTCCCTCGCACCCGAAGGTCCCGTCATGCCCTCCACCCGTCCGACCCGTCTCGCCGCCGCTGCGGCCCTCACCCTCGCCACGGTGGCCGTCGCAGCCCCCGCCGTCGCCCACGTCGGCGTCTCCTCGCCCGACGCCGCACGCGACGGCTACGGGAAGATCGTCTTCCGCGTGCCCACCGAGTCCGACACGGCCGATACGACGAAGCTCGTCGTGACGCTGCCCGCGGACGCCCCCTTCCTGCACCTCACCGCCCAGACCAAGCCCGGCTGGACGGTCACGACGCGTGAGGGCCGTCTGCCGGAGCCCGTCGAGGTCGACGGCACCGAGATCACCCGCGCCGTCCGGACGGTCACCTGGACCGCCGACGGTGACGGCATCCCGCCGGGCGAGTTCGACGAGTTCGCGCTGTCGGGCGGTCCCTTCCCCGACGCCGACAGCATCCGGTTCGAGGCCGAGCAGACCTACTCCGACGGCGAGGTCGTCGACTGGGACCAGGTCCAGCAGGGGGACACCGAGCCCGACAAGCCCGCCCCGACGCTCGACCTGCTGCCCGCCGGCGAGGGCGGCCACGCGCACGGCGGCTCCGCGACGGGCGACGCTGCCGCGGCCTCGGCGGACACCGACGACTCCGGCAGCGACGTCGTGGGCCGCGTCCTCGGCGGAGCGGCCCTCGTGGTCGCCCTGGCGGCGCTCCTGGGTGTCCTGAGGCAGGATCGACGCCGTGCGTAGAGCCCTGGTACTCCTGCTGCTCCTGCCCGTCGTCCTGGGGCCGGCCCTGACCGCCGGTCCGGCGTCGGCGCACGCCGCCCTCGTCGGGACCGACCCCGGCGACGATGCCGTCGTCGAGGACGTGCCGGCCGCGGTCACGCTCGAGTTCAACGAGCCGGTGACCCGCTCGGAGGTCGTGCTCACCGCGCCCGACGGGAGCCGCGTGCCGCTCGCCGTGACGGCCCGGGACCGCGAGGTCACCGGACGGCTGCGCGACGGCACCGCCGACGGACAGCGGGGCACCTACACGATCGCGTACCGCGTCGTCTCGGCCGACGGCCACCCGATCGCGGGGGAGTCGACGTTCCGCACCACGGCCGGTCGCGCCGTCGAGCAGGCTCCCCGTCAGGACGAGGCGTCGGAGTCGTTCATCCACCGCCACGCAGAGCACCTGTGGTGGGCCGTCGGCGGTGGCCTCGTGGCCGTCGCCCTGATCGTCTGGCCGCTCCTGCGCCGCCGGACCGAGGAGCACGCGTGAGCGTCCTGCGCACGACCGTCGCCAGCTTCCTGGTCGCGTCCGCGGCCTGCGTGGCTGCGCTCAGCCTGGGCGGGGGAGCACCCCAGCAGGTCCCCGAGGGGCTCCCGGACCCCGGTCCGCTCGTGGGCTGGTCGCTCCCGCTCGCATCGGTCGTCTCCGACGGTCTGCTCGTGGTGCTCGTGGGCCTGCTCCTCGCGGTCGTCGCGCTGCTGCCGACGTCCGCCGACGACGTGCAGGGCCTGTCGGTCGACGCGGTCCGCGGCGCCGCACGCATCGCGGCGGCGTGGTCGCTGCTCAGCATCGTGCTCTACGTCCTCACCGTCGCCGACGTGTTCGCCCGCCCGATCGGCTCGCTGACGTTCCCGCTGCTCTCCGAGCTCGCGACCACCGCCACGGGCGGGATCGTGCTGCTGCAGGTCGTCGTCGGTGCGCTGGCGTGGGCAGTGCTCCGGTGGACCATCGCCGTCCGACGCCTCGCGGTCGTGCTCGGCGTCGTGCTCGCCTCCCTCGTCCCAGTCGCCTTCGCCGGCCACTCCGCCTCGTCGGGCTCGCACGACCTCGCCGCGCTGAGCCTGCTGCTGCACCTCGTGGGCGTCTGCCTGTGGGTCGGCGGGCTCGTCGCCCTCACCTGGGTGGCCTGGCGCGGCAGCAAGCGGCTCGCCCCCGCCCTGCGCCGCTACTCGGTGCTCGCGCTCTGGGCGTTCGTGGTGGTCGGGGTCTCGGGCACCGTCAACGCCGCCGTGCGGCTGCGCAGCGTCACCGACGTCGTCGGCACCGGGTACGGGCAGCTCGTCCTCGCCAAGGTCGTCGCGCTCGTCGCGCTCGGCTGGTTCGGCTGGGTCCAGCGCCGCCGGCTCGCCGACCGCGACGCCGGTTTCCTGCCGGTGGCGACGTCGGAGGTGCTCCTCATGGCCGCGACGATCGGCCTCGCGGTCGCGCTGTCGCGCACGCCCACCCCGGTCGGGGACATCCTCACCACCCCCGCGCAGGAGCTGCTCGGCGGGCCCGTCCCGCCCGTGCCCGACGTCGTGCGCATGGCCCTCGGCTTCACGCCCAACGGGCTGGGGCTCACGATCGTCGTGCTCGGCGCCGCGCTCTACGTCCGCGGGCTCCTCGTGCTGCGCCGCCGCGGCGACGCCTGGCCCGTGGGCCGGACCGTCGCCTGGTTCGTCGGCCTCCTCGTGGTGGCGTGGTCCACGATCGGCGGGCTCGGGGTCTACTCGCACGTGCTGTTCAGCGCGCACATGGTCTCGCACATGCTGCTGTCGATGGTCGCACCGATCTTCCTCGTGCTCGGCGCGCCCGTGACCCTCGCGCTGCGCACGCTGCCCGGGCCGCGCCAGCCGGGCGACGTCTCGCCGCGGACCCTGCTGACGTCGTTCCTCGGGTCCCGCTTCCTGCACGTGCTGACGCACCCGGTCGTGCCGCCGGTGCTGTTCGTCGGCAGCCTCTACGCGCTGTACTTCACGCCCCTGTTCGGGTTCCTGATGCGCGAGCACTGGGGCCACACCGCGATGGAGCTGCACTTCCTGCTGGTCGGGTCGCTGTTCTACTACGTCATCATCGGCGTCGACCCGTCGCCGCGGCGGCTCCCGCCGCTGGCCCGGTTCGGGATCATGCTCGTCACGCTGCCGTTCCACGCGTTCTTCTCGATCGCGATCATGTCGTCGGCGCGTGTCCTGGCGGAGCCGTACTGGACCACGATCGACCGGCCGTACCGGACCGACCTGCTCGCCGACCAGTACCTCGGGGGCAGCATCTCCTGGGCCCTCGGCGAGGTGCCCCTCGTGCTCGTCATGATCGCGCTGCTCTTCCAGTGGTTCCGCTCCGACCAGCGTGAGGCGCGCCGGATCGACCGCGCCGCGGACCGCGACGGCGACGCCGCCCTCGCCGCCTACAACGCCCGGCTCAAGGACCTCGCCGAGCACGGCAAGCGCCGCGACCCCGACGCCTGAGCCCCGACGCCGGACGCACGAGGGCCCCGCACCGAGGTCGGTGCGGGGCCCTCGTGCGTGGCGGGCTGCCGGGTCTCAGAAGAGGACCTGGCCGCCGCTCGTGGCCGCGGTGAACCGCTCCTGGGCGTCGGCCCAGTTCGCGATGTTCCAGAACGCCTTCACGTAGTCGCCCTTGACGTTGAGGTAGTCGAGGTAGAACGCGTGCTCCCACATGTCGAGCTGGGAGATCGGGATCAGCGTCGCCGGGATGTTGGACTGCTGGTCGTACAGCTGGACGATGACCAGCTTCTGACCCAGCGTGTCCCAGGCGGTGATCGCCCAGCCGGAGCCCTGGATCCCAAGCGCCGTCGCCTCGAACTGCGCGCGGTAGGCGTCGAAGGACCCGAAGTTGTCCTCGATCGCCGCGGCCAGCTCGCCGGTCGGCTTGTCGCCACCGTCCGGGGACAGGTTCTTCCAGAAGATGGAGTGGTTGATGTGGCCGCCGAGGTTGAACGCGAGGTTCTTCTCGAGCAGGTTGATCGTGTCGTACGAACCGTCGGCGCGGGACGCCTCGAGCTTCTCGAGGGCCGTGTTCAGGCCGTTGACGTAGTTCTGGTGGTGCTTGCTGTGGTGCAGCTCCATGATCTTGCCGGAGATGTGCGGATCCAGCGCACCGTAGTCGTAGGGCAGGTCGGGCAGGGTGTAGTCGGCCACGCGTCCTCCTAGGTCGGGGCACTCGCGGTGCCCACGGATGTCGTTACGGATCGTGCTCCCTCAGTCTGTCAGTCGCTCACGCGCACGCAAGACCGGCCCGCGATGCGGACGGCCCCGGCAGTCACCCGCCCCGTCGACGATGCCCTAGGCTGAGCGCGCGATGAAGGAGCTGCGAGAGGGTCGACGTGGGTGAGGACAGGCTCGTCACGATCCCCAACCTGCTCAGCGTGGTCCGGATCGTGCTGCTGCCGGTGTTCCTGTGGCTCGTCCTCGGGCCCGAGGAGGACGTGCTGGCGCTCCTCGTGCTCGTCGTCTCCGGCGTCACCGACTACCTCGACGGCAAGCTGGCCCGCCGGCTGAACCAGACGTCGAAGATCGGCGCGATCCTCGACCCCGTCGCCGACCGGCTGTACATCCTCGCCGTCGTCGTCGGCCTGGCGTTGCGCGACATCATCCCGTGGTGGCTCGCGGTCCTGCTCCCGCTGCGCGACGTGTTCCTGTTCAGCCTCGTGCCGTTCCTGCGCACCCGTGGGTACAGCTCGCTGCCGGTGCACTTCCTCGGCAAGGCCGCCACCGCGGGGCTGCTCTACGCCTTCCCGCTGCTGCTGCTCGGTGACGGGTCGGGCACGGTCGCCGACCTCGCCGAGGTCTTCGGCTGGGCCTTCGCGATCTGGGGCGTCGGTCTCTACTGGTGGGGCGGTGTCCTCTACGCCTTCCAGGTGCGACGCCTCCTCGCCACGACCGAGCCCCTCGCTCGCTGAGGTCGGCCGTGGCTGTCGTCCGTCCTGCGGAGAGCCTGCTGGAGCAGGTCGCGGAGAACGCGCTCGACGACGACTACTACGTCGTGAGGGCGGGGGAGCGGTACGGCCAGCGCGCCGTCGCGACCCCGGCCGTGGGCGTGGTGGTCGCGGTGCTCGCGGCGATGCTCACGGTCACCGCGGTCCAGACCCAGACCGATCGACCCGGCTCGGAGCTGGAGCGACGCACGCTCGTCGCCGACGTCGCCGACCGTCGGGACGTCCTGGCCGCGCGGCAGGAGGCCGTCGGCGCGCTGCGCCAGCAGGTCGCCTCGCTGAGGGGTGGCTCGACCGCGGAGACCTCGACCGACGTCGCCGCCGACACCGTCCTGGCCGGGGCCCGGTCCCTGCGCGGGACGGCACTGGTCGTCACGATGGCGGGCAGCCCCGACGGTTCACGCGCGGGCCGCGTCACCGCCCAGGACGTCGTCGCGGTGGTCAACGGGCTCTGGTACGCGGGGGCCGAGGCCGTGTCGGTCGGTGGTCAGCGGCTCGCCGAGACCTCGGCGATCTCCTCCCTCGACGGCGCGATCACGGTGAACTTCCGCCGCATCGAGGTGCCGGTGCGGATCGTGGCCCTCGGTGACGGTGCGGTGCTGCGGTCCCGCCTGCAGTCCAACCTCGCGGGTCGCTACCTCCAGGAGCGTGCCGAGGACGCCGGCATCTCCGTGGGCATGGCACCATCGGACGACGAGGTGGTGCCGTCGGCGCCCGAGCAACGGACCACGCTGCGCCGCGCGGAGCCTCTCCCGGCAGCGGACGGTCCACGAGGGGAGGGCAGACCGTGATCCCGGTGATCGGACTCGTCGTCGGCGTCGGCCTCGGCCTCTTCCTCCAGCCCGACGTCCCGCTCTGGCTGCAGCCGTACCTGCCGATCGCGATCGTCGCCGCGCTCGACGCCGTCGTCGGGGCGTTGCGAGCGCTCGGCGAACGTCGCTTCGACGACCGCGTGTTCGTCGTCTCGTTCATCTCCAACGTGACCATCGCTGGGTTCATGGTCTTCCTCGGCGACCAGCTCGGCGTCGGGTCGCAGCTGTCGACCGGTGTGGTCGTCGTCCTCGGCATCCGCATCTTCGCCAACGCCGCCGCCATCCGCCGCAGGATCTTCCATGCCTGACACGGAGCGGCCGCACCGGGCGGCGCCGCACCGGCGCGCCGGGTCGCAGGTGCTCGTCGCGCTGCTCGTCGGCGGGCTGGCGTTCGCCATGACCGTGCAGGTCCGCCAGGACGACGCGACCGACTACGGCTCGCTGCGCGGCGTCGAGC
The DNA here is from genome assembly GCF_024124745.1 of Aeromicrobium sp. CnD17-E. Taxonomy (GTDB): domain Bacteria; phylum Actinomycetota; class Actinomycetes; order Propionibacteriales; family Nocardioidaceae; genus Aeromicrobium. Next base: position 18,711 of record NZ_JAMXRU010000045.1, on the reverse strand, counting down.
TGGTCGAGCTGCTCAAGTCCGTCGACGTCGCCAACGAGCGGCTCGCCGGACAGATCGACGAGCTCACCGCGACCCGCGACCGGCTGCGCGCCTCCCGCGGCGACGCCGCCGAGGCCGAGGACGTCGCCCGCCAGCGCGCCGAGGAGCTCGCCGTGCTCGCCGGCTCGGTCGGCGCGACGGGGCCCGGCGTGCGGCTCACCGTCTCCGACCCCGACGGACTCGTCGACGCCGGTCTGGTGCTCGACGTCCTGCAGGAGCTCCGGGAGGCGGGAGCCGAGGCGATCGTCGTCAACGACACCGCACGGGTCGTCGCGCAGACGTACGTGCTCGACGACGAGCAGGGTCTGCGCATCGGCGGACGTCAGGTCAGCAGCCCCTACGTGTTCGACGTGATCGGCGACCCCACCACGCTGGAGGAGTCGATCACGTTCCGCGGCGGCGTGCGCGACCTCCTGCAGGCCCGCGGCGCGCAGGCCGCGGTCGCCCGCCGCTCGACGATCACCATCACGGCCCTGGCTGACGTGCGCACCCCCGAGTACGCTCGTCCCGACGTCGGCGCGCCCTGAGCGGCCGACCACCACCGACCCAGCACCACCACCCACCGAGCAGGAGCGCCGCGTGATCCCTGAGGACCTGTACTACAGCGAAGAGCACGAGTGGGTGCGCGTGGAGGGCGACGTCCTCGTCGTCGGCATCACCGACTTCGCGCAGGACCAGCTCGGCGACATCGTCTACGTCGACCTGCCCGACGTCGGCGACGAGGTCCAGGCCGGCTCGGTCGTGGGCGAGCTGGAGTCGACCAAGTCGGTCAGCGACGTCTTCAGCCCGGTCAGCGGCGAGGTCGTGGCCCGCAACGAGAGCCTCGACGGTGCCTCCGAGGTCATCAACTCCGACCCCTACGGCGAGGGCTGGCTGTTCAAGGTGCGGGCCTCCGAGGACGACGCCACCGGCGCGCTGCTCGGCCCCGAGCAGTACACGGCTCTCGTCTCGTCCTGAGGTCGGGCCGGACCACCCGGCCCGACCTGGCGCGGGTGCTAGGTTGGTCACGTCGACCCTCGACCCCGGGGTGAGACCTCGCAGACCCGCTTCACGGCCCAGCCCCACCCTTCGAGCCCACCACCCTTCGAGCCCACCACCCTTCGAGCACAGCCAGGAGTGATCCGATGACCTCGCCCGGTCCCGAGCACGGCAACATCCCGGACGAGACCACGCACATCCCGCTCATCGACGCCGACACCGAGGAGATGACGTCGGCTGACGTCGACGCGGTGGAGAACCTGCCGGCGGGCAGCGCGATGCTGCTGGTGCAGCGCGGTCCTGGCGCGGGGGCGCGCTTCCTGCTCGACACCGACTCGGTGTCGGTCGGGCGCCACCCCGACAGCGACATCTTCCTCGACGACATCAGCGTCTCGCGTCGCCACGCGGTGTTCAGCCGGTCCGGCCGGGGCTACGTCGTCAGCGACCTGGGCAGCCTGAACGGCACCTACGTCAACCGCGACCGCATCGACGGCGACATCGCGCTCGGTGGCGGCGACGAGGTCCAGATCGGCAAGTACCGGCTCATCTACTTCGCGGGCGCGCAGCGGGGCCAGGCGTGACCCAGCCGCTGCCGGAGACGGCTCGGCTCGGGATCGGCAAGGTCCTGGGGGAGCTCCGCGAGGAGTTCCCGTCGCTGACCATCAGCAAGATCCGCTACCTCGAGCGGGAGGGTCTGCTCGAGCCGGAGCGGACGCCCTCGGGGTACCGCAAGTTCTCCTTCGACGACGTCGAGCGGCTCCGGTTCGTGCTGCGCCAGCAGAAGCGCTACTGGCCGTTGAGCGCGATCCGTCAGGCGCTCGACGAGATGGACCGCGGCCTCGTGCCGCAGACCGACCTCGACGGCAACGTCCGCGTGCCGGAGGTCTCGAGCGACGCCGACGGACTCCCGACGCCGGGTGCCTTCCTGGAGGGGCGCAGCCGGATGCGGCTGAGCCGCGAGGAGGTGCTGGAGAGCACGGGCGCGAGCGAGGAGCTGCTCGCCCAGGTCGAGGAGCACGGTCTGCTCGAGCGCCGGCCCGGCCAGCACGCGTACGACGGCGACGACCTCGTCGTGGTCGACGCGGTCGTGCGGCTGTCCGCGCTCGGCGTGGAGCCGCGTCACCTGCGCGCGGTGCGCACGGCGGCGGAGCGTGAGTCCGACCTGCTGGGCCGCGCGGTCCCGGAGCGTCGTCGTCGTGAGGACAAGGCAGCGGCGGCTGAGCAGCTGGGGGAGCTGGCCGCCCTCCTGATGCGTCTGCACACGGTGCTCCTGCGGCACCGGCTCCGGGACTGACCATGCGCGAGCTCGACGTCCTCGGCGTCCGGGTGGAGATGCCCACCAAGCAGCCACTCGTGCTCCTGCGCGAGAGCGAGGGTGCGCGCTACCTCCCCATCTGGATCGGTGCGGTCGAGGCGTCGGCCATCGCCTTCGCCCAGCAGGACGAGGCGACGCCGCGTCCGCTGACCCACGTCCTCATGCAGCGGGTCGTGGAGGCGCTCGGCGACGAGCTCGTCGAGATCCACATCGTCGACGTCGAGGACGGCGTGTTCTTCGCCACCCTGGTGTTCGCCTCGGGCGCGACGGTCGACGCCCGTCCGTCCGACGCCATCGCGCTCGCGCTGCGCTGCGGGGCCCGGATCCTGTGCACGGAGGACGTGCTCGACGAGGCCGGCATCGCGTCGACGCGCGAGGAGGACGAGCAGGTGGAGCGGTTCCGCACGTTCCTCGACCACGTGGAGCCCGAGGACTTCGCCTGACCCGGGGTCAGCGCCTGAACCCTCAACCCTCACGCAAGGGTTGCGACACGCCGTCGCAGTGATTGACCGGAGTCCGCCCCGGGCCTACCGTGAGAGCACTGCCGCACGCGAACACCGTTGTAGTTTCGCCGAGGTGGTCTTCCCCCTCACCCTTGTCTGGAAGGCGAGACCCGATGATCGAGCGACGCGACGACGACACGACGGCCCTGGAGGCCGCCGAGGCCGCGGCGCAGGCCGGCGACCAAGGCCTGCTGTTCACCGACGACGTCGAGCCGCTCCCGCGCGACACGGGCTTCCGCGGTCCGACCGCCTGCAGCGCGGCCGGCATCACCTACCGCCAGCTCGACTACTGGGCCCGGACGAAGCTGGTCGAGCCGACCGTCCGCTCGGCGACGGGGTCGGGCACGCAGCGCCTGTACTCCTTCAAGGACATCCTGCTGCTCAAGATCATCAAGCGACTTCTCGACGCCGGCGTCTCGCTGCAGCAGATCCGCACCGCCGTCGAGCACCTGCGCGAGCGCGGCACCGACGACCTCACCCAGGTGACGCTCATGAGCGACGGCGCCAGCGTCTACGAGTGCCGCTCCGCCGACGAGGTCATCGACCTGCTCCAGGGCGGACAGGGCGTCTTCGGCATCGCCATCGGCGGTGTCTGGAAGGAGATCGAGGGGTCGCTGCACGAGCTGCCGAGCGAGCGCTCGGTCGCCCCCGAGACCGCCGACGACGAGCTGTCGGCGCGTCGTCGTGCCCGTCTGACCAGCTGACGGGCGACACGCTGGTACCGTAGGACCGCTGTCGACCACGCGTGGGAGAGATCGCCCAGGCGGCGCCGAAGGGGCAATTCCTCCCCGGAACCTCTCAGGCACCACGGACCATGCGGACGAGGCCACCCTGGAGCGCACGTCACCGTGCGGACGTGACAGGAGGGGAGGGAAACCAGACCTCGATCCCTGGAGTCCCTGCATGTCCTCTGACGCCCCCTCGACGACCAGCCCGCTGACGGCGCCCACCGACGTCTTCGTCGACCGCCACATCGGCCCGCGTGCCAGCGACCAGCAGGCCATGCTGGAGCGCATCGGCCACCCGTCCCTCGACTCGCTCATGCAGGCCGCCGTCCCGGAGTCGATCCGCGCGACGTCGGCGCCGGCGCTCCCTGCGGCGCTCAGCGAGCAGGCCGCGCTCGGCACGCTGAAGGCGCTGGCCTCCCGCAACAACCCGGGCGTCTCGATGATCGGCCTCGGCTACCACCCCACCGTGACGCCGGCCGTCATCCGCCGCAACGTGCTGGAGGACCCCGCCTGGTACACGGCCTACACGCCGTACCAGCCCGAGATCTCCCAGGGCCGGCTCGAGGCGCTGCTGAACTACCAGACGATGGTCGCCGACCTGACCGGCCTGACCACCGCGAACGCCTCCCTGCTCGACGAGGGCACCGCGGCCGCCGAGGCGATGACCCTCGTGCGCCGCGCCGCGCGTGGCAAGGACCTGCGCCCCCTCGTGCTCGACACCCGGCTCCTGCCGCAGACGCTCGCCGTCGTGCGCACCCGGGCCGAGGCGCTGGGCATCGAGCTCCTCGACGTCGACCTCGGCACCGACGACGTGCCCGCGGACGTCGCAGGCGCGATCATCGCCTACCCCGCGGCCGACGGAGCCGTCACCGACCCGTCCCGTGCCATCGAGGCGGTCCACGCGGCGGGTGGCCTGGCCGTCGTCGTCGCCGACCCGCTCGCCCTGGTGCTGCTGCGCTCGCCCGGCTCGCTGGGCGCCGACGTCGTCGTCGGCTCGTCCCAGCGCTTCGGCGTCCCCATGTTCTACGGCGGACCGCACGCCGGGTTCATGGCCGTGCGCGACGGGCTCGAGCGGCACCTGCCCGGGCGCCTCGTCGGCGTCTCGGTCGACAAGGACGGACGTCCGGCGTACCGCCTGGCGCTGCAGACCCGCGAGCAGCACATCCGCCGCGAGAAGGCGACCTCGAACATCTGCACGGCGCAGGTGCTGCTGGCCGTGACGGCGTCGATGTACGCCGTGTACCACGGCGCCGAGGGACTGCGCCGGATCGCGCAGCACGTCCACACCGCCGCGACGTCGTTCGCGGCAGGCCTCGTGGCCGGAGGCATCGAGGTGCTGCACGAGACGTACTTCGACACCGTGGTCGCCCGGGTGCCCGGCGAGGCCGACGCGGTCGTCGGCCGGGCGCGCGCCGAGGGGATCCACCTGCGCAGGGTCGACGCCGACCACGTGGCGGTCTCGACCTCGGAGGTCACCACCGTGCCGCACCTGCAGGCCGTGTGGCGGGCGTTCGGGGTGGCCGGCTCCCACCAGGGTCCCGCCGCCGACGCGCTGCCCGAGGCCCTCGTCCGCGACGACGCGATCCTCACCCACCCGGTGTTCTCCGAGCACCGCAGCGAGACCCAGCTGCTGCGCTACCTGCGCACGCTGAGCGACCGCGACTACGCGCTGGACCGCGGGATGATCCCGCTGGGCTCGTGCACCATGAAGCTGAACGCGACCGCCGAGATGGAGCCGATCAGCTGGCCCGGCTTCGCCGACCTGCACCCCTTCGTGCCGGCCGAGGACGCCGCGGGCATGATCGAGCTCGTCGAGACGCTCGAGTCCTGGCTCGCCGCGGTCACCGGCTACGCAGCCGTCTCCGTGCAGCCGAACGCCGGCTCGCAGGGCGAGCTGGCCGGTCTGCTCGCCATCCGCGCGTGGCACCGCAGCAACGGCGCCGAGCGTCGCGACGTCTGCCTGATCCCGAGCTCGGCGCACGGCACCAACGCCGCCTCGGCCGTGATGGCCGGCATGCGGGTCGTGATCGTCAAGGCCACCGAGATCGGGGAGGTCGACCTCGACGACCTGCGCGCGGTCTGCGCCGAGCACGCCGACGACCTCGCGGCGATCATGGTGACCTACCCGTCGACGCACGGCGTCTACGAGGACGGCATCACCGAGCTGTGCGACGTCGTGCACGCCGCGGGGGGCCAGGTCTACGTCGACGGCGCCAACCTCAACGCCCTCCTCGGCCACGCCGAGCCCGGCACCTTCGGCGGCGACGTCTCGCACCTGAACCTGCACAAGACGTTCTGCATCCCGCACGGTGGCGGCGGTCCCGGCGTGGGCCCGGTCGCGGTGGCCGAGCACCTGGTGCCGTTCCTGCCGAGCCACCCGCTGCACCCTGTCGTCGCGAAGCGCGACGGCATCGGCGCGATCAGCGCGGCACCGTACGGCTCGGCGGGCATCCTGCCGATCCCGTTCGCCTACGTGTCGATGATGGGCGCGCAGGGACTCACCGACGCCACGTCGGTGGCCGTCCTCTCGGCCAACTACGTCGCCGCCCGGCTGAAGGACGCCTTCCCGGTGCTCTACACCGGACGGTCCGGTCTGGTCGCGCACGAGTGCATCCTCGACGTCCGCGGCATCACCAAGGAGACCGGTGTCACCGTCGACGACGTCGCGAAGCGTCTCGTCGACTACGGGTTCCACGCGCCCACCATGAGCTTCCCGGTCGCGGGCACGCTCATGGTCGAGCCCACCGAGTCCGAGGACCTCGCCGAGCTCGACCGCTTCTGCGACGCGATGCTCGCCATCCGCGCGGAGATCGACCAGGTCGCGGCGGGGGAGTGGCCCGAGGGCGACAACCCCCTGGCGCAGGCTCCGCACGCGGCCCGCGAGCTGCTCGACTGGCAGCACGCCTACCCGGTCGCCACGGGCGTGTTCCCCACGGGCAGCACCCAGGACAAGTACTTCCCGCCGGTGGGCCGCATCGACCAGGCCTACGGCGACCGCAACCTGACCTGCTCCTGCCCGCCCGTCGAGGCCTTCGCCTGAGCCGTGGCCCGGCGGCGCGGCTCAGGCCGTGGCGCCGGGCAGCGGCGTGTCGTCGACCTGGATGTCGAACCTGACCCGCTTGCCGCTCACGGACGTGACCGTGAGCGTCAGGCCGAACCGGGTGTCGCCGTCGACGAGCGTGCAGCGCATCGTGCGGTCGACCTCGCCCACGAGCCGGCCGGGACAGTCGATGCGGTCGGGCGCACGGCCGTACTTCTCGCGCAGGCTGTCCATCACCTGCTGCTCGACCTGCCGCTCCGGCATGCTGCCGACGCGGCCCGCCCTCACCTCGACGCTGCAGGCCGCGGCAACGAGCAGACCGACCAGCACGAGCACGGCTGTGGCGCGACGACGCATGACGCTCCTCCAGGGTCGGGTGCGGCCCCACGATACCCACGCCACACGCGGGAGGACGTGACCTGCACCCAAGACCTGGACTAGTGTCTGACATGTTCGTCCAGAGGGGGTGGGCTCATGTCCTTCGAGGTGGTTCCGACCGAGCTGCGCGCGGCGGCCGAGACGCTGCGCACCGAGGTCGACCCGTTCGCCGGGTTCACCGTGCTGCAGGTCTGCTACGCCGACACCGCGCTCGGGCACGTCGAGCTCGACACCTGGATGACGACGATCGCCGGGCAGGTCGACGACGCCGCCGCGCAGCTGCGCGAGGCCATGGTGGGCATCGCGGGCGCCCTCGACTACGTCGCGTCGCGCTACGAGAGCACCGACGACCAGGTCGCGCAGTGCTTCGCCCAGGACCCGATCACGGCCCTGGGCCTGCCCGAGGGGTTCGACCCCGGGCCGCCGCGGATCGGCCCGGCGGTGCCGTTGCAGGGCTCGGGCACGGGAGGACAGCCGTGACCCTCGTCGCCGGTGCGTCCCTCGGCAGCACCGACGACCCCACGGCGCTCGTCGTCGGCAGCGTCGAGACCGTCGAGAGCATCGCCACCCGGTTCTCCGACACCGCGAGCGACGTCGACGCCCGCCGCACCGCGCTGTCGCGCGTCCGTGCCGCCTCGTGGACCGGTGTCGCGGCCGACGCCTGGGAGACCCGGATGGGCGAGGAGCTGACCCGCTTCACCCGGCTCGTGGAGGTGCTCGAGACCGCGGCGACCGCGTTCACCGGCTACGCCGGCGCCCTGCGGACCGCACAGGACCGCGCCCGCGAGGCGATCGAGACCTGGGACCGCGGGGAGCAGGCCACCGAGACCGCGACGCAGGCGTTCAACCGCGACGTCGACGCCTACAACGAGGCGATCCGCAGCGGTGGCCCCCTCCCGCCGCACCCGGGCACGTTCGTCGACCCCGGCCAGGACCTGCGCGACGAGGCCGAGGAGATCCTCTCCGACGCGCGCGACACCCTCGACGCGGCGGGCACCGACGCCGTGCGCGCGCTCGGCGGACTGCCGGGGTCGCGCACCGAGGGCAACGCCAGCTGGTTCGGCGTCGAGCACGAGGTCTCCGGCCCCACGTTCACCTGGGACGCCTTCTCCCAGGCGTTCGGCGACCGCCGCACCGGCGACTACCGCGACGCCGAGCACAGCGACGCGGGCCTCAGCTTCGGCAGTATCAGCGGCGACGCCTGGGTCTACCGCGCGCAGGGAGGCTGGGAGGACTACATCGCCGGGGGACGTGCTACCGCCGACGGCGAGTTCCGCTTCCTCACCGCGGACGGTTCTGCCGGCGGCAGCCTGACCCCCGAGGGCCTCCGCCTCAACGCTGACGGCACGCTCACGCTGCTCGGCGCGTCCGGCGAGTTCGAGCACGCCTGGGAGCACGGCCACTACGGCGCGTCGGCCGAGGGCTCCGTCGAGGCGTCGGCCGAGGGGCACGCCGACGTCGGCGCGACCGGTGTGCACGTCGGCGGCGAGGTGTTCGCCGGCGCACGGATCGCGGGGGACCTCGAGGGCGGGCTCTTCGGCATCACCGCCCGCGGCACGGCCGAGGGCTGGGCCGGCGCGGGCGCCGGTGCCGACGGCGTGCTCGGCTACGATGACGGCGTCTTCCGCCTGAGCGGCTCCGGGGGAGCGGCCTGGGGACTGGGCGGCAAGCTCGGGCTCGACCTCGAGGTCGACGTGCCCGAGCTGGTGGAGTCGCTCGACAGCGGCGTCACCGCCCTGACGGACCTGCTCCCATGACGTCCTGCACGACCGCCCCCGTGACCGCCCGAGGAGAGGACCGGCCGTGGCCCAGCTGCCCATCGACCTGACGCTGAGGCTGCCCGACCCCGCGTGGATCGTGGCCGACCCCGCCGAGCTCGGTCTCCCCGGGGCGGCGTTCGCGGCGACCCGGCCCGAGCCGGGCGGCGTGTTCGCGCCCCTGCTGACCGTCTCGGGCGGTCTGCGCGACGCAGGCGAGGACGTGGCCGTGGTGGCCGACGAGTCCCTCGCCGTGTTCGCCGAGCAGGTCGCGGACGCCGAGGTCGTCGACCGCGTGACGTCGGGGACGCCGACCGCGCCCGGGGTCTCCCAGGTGCTCGCCGGCCGGACCTCGCTGCAGGGTCGCCAGCGCGAGGTGCGCCAGGCGCAGGTCGTGGCGACGGCGCCCACGCGGGACGGCGACCGTCGCGCGGTGGTCGTCTTCACGCTCACCTGTCTCGCGGAGCAGCTCGGCACCCTCGGCCCGCAGCTGCAGTCGTTCGTGGCGTCGGCGCGTCCCGAGGGCGCCTGAGCGCTCGAGGCCCGTGCGTCAGCCGGGCGGGAGCACGCCGGTCAGCCAGAGCACCAGGACCACCAGCCCGCCGATGACGAGTCCGCCGACCGCGATGCCGGCGAAGACCAGACCGACCAGCTCGGCACCGCCGCGCACGACCCGCAGACCCACCTGCCGTGCCGCGAGGGTGACGAGCTCGCGTCCCTCCTGGGGCGCGAAGCGCAGGTCGGCGACCTTGACGGGCATCCCGTGCTCGTCGAGCCCCCAGACCTTCTCGACGCCGAGCGCGATCGTGCGGCCCCGCTCCACCGACGCGGAGCCGGCCAGTGCCGGCGCTCCCGCGACCCAGTCGACGCGGCGCACGACGTCGGTGACGGCGACGCCGTCGCCCCGGGGGCGCACCTCGTGGATCACCGTCCGCTCGATGCCGGCCGCCCCGAGGACCGTCCGCCAGCGACGGTCGGCGAGGTCGAGGCGCAGGTTGAAGCCGTCGTCGACGACGTCGACGACGTACGGCGTGTCCTCCACCGCGTCCCGGACGGCCTGCAGGAGGAGGTCCATGGCGGGCGTCATGCTCGGCTCCGGCTCATGGGCCCGATCCTAGGACGCCGTCGGCACCGAGGCGGTCTGCCACCACGACACGACCCGGTCCACGACCACGCCCGGGTGCTTGACCCAGCGCACGTGGTCCGTGGTCCCCCCGTCGGGGACGGCGTCGCGCGTGTAGACCCAGCGGGTCACGGAGGCGGGGTCCAGGAACTGCTCGACGAAGCGCTTGTTGGCGGCGGAGACGGCGTAGGCGTCACCCTGCAGGTGCACCACGAGCGTCGGCGTGGTGACCAGTCCGCCGACGTCGAAGGGCGGGCGACCGGTACGGACGAAGCGTGCCCACTCGCGCATGAGCGTCCGCGCACCGGGTGCGCCGAAGGCGGGCTTCGGCAGGTGACCGAGCCCCTGCGTCAGCAGCGGGATCGCCGACGCGAACGCCAGCATGGGCAGGCCGCCATAGGGGTAGAAGCGGTGGTGCGGGGTGGAGGCGCCCACCATCACGAGCCCGTCGGCAAGCACCGCGGCGTCGTCGCGCTGCTGGAGCCCGACCGCCAGCTGCGCGCCGAGGCTGTGGCCGAGCAGGAGCACCGGACGCCCCGGCTCGGCGCTGCGCGCGGACCGGACGGCGTCGGCGAGGTCGTCGATCTCGTCGGCGTACGACCAGTCGCTCGCGCGCGAGGCGGGCGGGGCGCCGGGCTCGAAGCCGCGCCGGCCCAGCGCCTGCGCCGACCAGCCGACGTCCTCGAACGCCGTGACGAGCGGACGGTAGAAGCGCGACGGCACCGCCATCGCGGGGGACACGAGCACGTGCGGGTTCACGTCGACCATGGTCCCGCAGCCGTGTCGTCGGGTGGTGGAGGGGTCAGACCGGCATCGCGGCGACCGGGTCGGTCGTCGGAGCCGGCGAGCCGCCGTCGGGCTCGACCGTGACCGCGAAGGCGTCGCTGCCCGCGATGTCCTGCGCGTAGAGCATGCCGGCACCGCTGCCGAGCACGCCCAGGGAGCGCGGCACACCGTCGTGCATCGCCCACACCTGGTAGACGTGACCGTCGTCGAGCGGCTTGAGGTCGGAGCCCATCACGACGGCGGCGTCGTGGGAGGGCGAGGCGACGACGCGCATCGTGCCGCCCGTGCGGACCTTCCCGTCGAGCATGGTGGCGTCGCCCGCGACCATCACCGAGCTGATCCGCGCGCTGTCGGCCTGCAGGCTGTCGGCGCGCTGGTGCTCGGAGACGTAGCCGCCGACCGCGCCGGCGGCCACGAGGACGGAGGCGGCGACCAGCAGGCGCGGGCCGGCACGGCGGATGCGGCCGCGCTGCGCGAGCGTCGTGACGACCGGACGCTCCTGCGCGGTCGCGCTGACCTCGGCCAGCAGACGCGCGCGGAGCGCAGGCGGAGGCGTGTCGGCCTCGGCCTCGGCGAGGCGGAGAGCCGTGAGGTGGAAGCCGCGCAGCTCCTGGCGGCACTCCGCGCACTGGTCGAGGTGGCCCTCGAACCGGGCCCGCTCGTGCGGGTCGAGCGCGTCGAGCGCGTAGGGGGCAGCGAGGGTGTGCAGATCGTGCGTCATGAGACCTCCACTCCCATGCAGTCACGCAGCCGGACGAGTCCGTCGCGCATGCGCGTCTTGACGGTGGCGGGGTTGGCGCCGAGCACCTGCGCGACCTCGGCGTAGGTGTACCCCTGGTAGTAGGCGAGGTTGACGGCCTCGCGCTGCAGCTCGGTCAGGCCCTCGAGGCAGCGGCGTACCTGCTCGTGCTCGAGTCGGACGGTCACGGTCTCCAGCACCTGGTCGTGGTCGACGCCGGGCGACCAGTCGTAGCTGTTCTCGCGGTTGGTGGCGGCCTGGTCGTGACGGACCGCGTCGACCGCGCGACGGTGGGCGAGCGTGAGCACCCAGCTCTTGGCGGTGCCGCGCGCCGGGTCGAACCTCGCCGCGGTCTGCCAGACCTGGAGGAACACCTCCTGGGCGACCTCCTCGGCCCGGGCGGGGTCGCGGATGACGCGACGGGCCATGCCGAACACGGTCGCTCCGAGGACGTCGTAGAGAGCGGCGAACGCGGCCTCGTCGCCCCGGGCGACACGGACGAGCAGGTCGTCGGGGTCGACCGTCTGCGCGGTCTCCGGAACCGCGGCCAGGCGATCGGCTGCTGACTGGCTCATGCGCGACTCCTTCCCGAACAAGCTTCTACGGGCCATTCGCGGCTGCCTCCGGGGTGGATGGGTCGAGCGGGGAAGAGTTCTCGATCACATCCTAGGGAGGCCCTCCCACGCTCCGGCTGCAGCCTCAGGGCCCCTGTGCCACGGTGGTCCGATGAGCGAGGAACCGCGTGAGCCGCGGCTGGACGCGATCCACGTGCCGGACCGGCCCCGGGCCGTCGTGCTGGTGCTGCACGGTGGTCAGCAGCGCAGCACCCAGCCGGTACGCAACCGCAACGCGAGCTGGTGGCGGATGCTGCTCGTCGCCAAGGCGCTGCGCCCGACGGCACGCCGCGAGCACCTGGCGGTGCACCTGCTGCAGCACCGCGTGCGGGGCTGGAACGACGACCGCGACCCGTCTCCCGTGCGCGACGCACGATGGGCGCTGGACCGGCTGCGTGAGCAGCACGGCGACCTGCCGGTCGTGCTCGTGGGCCACTCGATGGGCGGACGCACCGCGTGCCGCACGGCGGACGACCGCTCCGTCGTCGGCGTCGTCGGCCTCGCGCCGTGGCTGCCGGCCGGCGAGCCGCACCGCGTACTGGCAGGCCGGGCGCTGCACGTGCTGCACGGGCCCCGGGACCGGTGGACGTCCGCCGCCCTGAGCCGGACCTTCGTCGAGCGATGCCGCCCGATCGCGACCGAGGCGACGTGGACGGCGCTCCCGGGTGCGGGGCACTACATGCTGCGCCAGGTGTCGACGTGGAACGGCTTCGTGGAAGACTCGACCCTGCGGATCCTGGGCGCCGACGCCCGGGAGTCCCGCGACACCGACGAGCCGACCAGAGGACCAGCCTGACGTGACCGACACGATCGCCTACGGCGTCGCCCTGCTGGCGCTGCTGGTGGCCGTGTTCGCGGCGACGCACACCGTGCGGGACGCGCCGTTCGGCAACCCGTTGTTCTACGCGGTGTCGGTCCTGGAGCTGGTGCTGGTCGTCGCCATGGTCGGCGGCTTCGTGGCGCTCGCGCAGACCGACCGCGACGTGTCGGGCGGGCTGTACGTGTCGTACTGGCTCACGGTGGTGGTCCTCCCGCCGGCCGCGGTGCTGTGGGGGATCGCCGAGAAGAGCCGGTGGGGCACCGGCGTCGTCGTCGTCGCACTGCTCACCGTGGCCGCGCTGATGGTGCGGCTGCTGGGGATCTGGAAGGGCACCTATGTCTGAGCACGTCTCTCCCGACCACGCGACCTCGGACGAGAGCCGGGCCGGCCGGACCTCGACCGGCCCGGGCCGGGCGCTCGTGGCCGTCTACGCCGTCTTCGCGATCGCGGCGACGGCCCGCTCGGTCTACCAGCTGGTCGTCAAGGCCGACGAGGCTCCCGTCGCCTACGCCCTGTCGGCACTCGCGGGGGTGGTGTACGTGCTCGCCACGTTCGCCCTCGCGACGGACCGCCACCGGCTCGCCGTGGGTGCCGTCCTGTTCGAGCTGGTCGGCGTGCTGGGCGTCGGCCTGCTGACGCTCCTCGACGGCGAGCTGTTCCCGGACGCCACCGTGTGGTCCGACTTCGGCGCCGGGTACGGCTACGTGCCGCTCGTGCTGCCGTTCGTCGGGCTGTGGTGGCTGCGCCGCACCCGCCGCCGGGCCTGAGCCGTCAGCGCCAGGCGGGGGAGAGGCGCACGACCTCGCCCACCACGGTGACGGCGGGCGAGCCCACCCCGACCTCGACGCAGCGCTGGGCGATCGTCGCCAGGGTGCCCACGGTGACCCGCTGGTCGGGCGAGCAGCCGCGCTCCACGACCGCGACGGGGGTCGTGGGTCGGTGGCCGGCCGCGACCAGCTCCTCGGCGGTCGTGGCCAGGCGTCGCACGCCCATGAGGAGCACGATGGTGTGCCCGGGGGAGGTCGGCAGCTCGCCGACGGCGTCGTGCGCGGTGACGACGCTGAAGCCCGTCGCGACGCCCCGGTGGGTCACGGGGATGCCGGCCGCCGCCGGGACCGCGATGGCGCTCGTGACCCCGGGGACGACCTCCACCGGCACCCCCGCCGCCTCGCACGCCTGACGCTCCTCGCCACCGCGGCCGAGCACGTACGGGTCGCCGCCCTTGAGCCGGACGACGAGCTTGCCGGCGAGGGCGCGGTCGACCAGGATCCGGTTGATCTCGTCCTGCGGGACCGGGTGGTGGTCGGGCAGCTTGCCGACGTCGACCACCTCGACGTCCGGGGCGAGCTCGTCGAGCGCGTCGAGCGGTGCGAGCCGGTCGACGACGACCACGTCGGCCTCGGCCAGCAGTCGTCGACCACGCGTGGTGAGCAGGTCGGCGTCGCCCGGCCCGCCGCCCACGAGGGCGACCGAGCCCTCCGGGTGGTGGGTCCGGTGCCGCAACGGCAGGTCCCCGGACTGCAGCGCCGTCGCGACGGCGTCGCGCAGCACCGACGCCCGGCGCGCGTCACCACCACCGCTCACGGCGACGTGCACGTCGTCGACGGAGGCCACCGCCGGCATCCACGCGGTCGCGTGGTCGGGGTCGCCGCCCTTGAGGCACCACACCCTGGCCTGCTCGGCGTCGGCCGCCACCTGGTCGTCGACGGGGCTGTCGGTGGCGGTCTGCACCAGCCAGGCACCGTCGAGGTCGCCAGTCCGGTACCCGCGCTCGAGCCAGGTCAGCCGGCCGAGCTCGGCGAGCTCGCGGATCCTGGCACTGACCTCGGGCGCGACCACGACGACGTCGGCCTCTGCCCCCAGCAGGGCATGGACGCGGCGCGACGCCACGGTGCCGCCGCCGACCACCACGACGCGGCGGCCCTCCGGACGCAGGGTGAGGGGGAGAGGCACGCTCAGACCGTCGCGGTCGCGAGCAGCGCGTCGCCGACCATGCCCGCGGCCAGGGTCGTGCCGTCCTGCCCGTCGACCAGGAGGAACGACCCGCCCGCCCGGGCGTGCAGGTACTCCTCGGCCGCGATGGGGGACGCCAGGCGCAGCGTCACGTGCCCGATGTCGTTGAGCTCGAGGGAGTCCGCCGGCTCGAGCGTCGCCGCGTCGAGGTCGAGACGGCCCTTGATCTCGGTGACCATGGCCTGCACGGTGCGGGTGCCGTGCTTCAGCAGCACCTTCGTGCGGCCCGCCAGCCGGTGGTCGGCAAGCCAGGCCACCGTGCCCTCGACGTCCTGGGTGACGGCGGGGACGCTCCGCGAGGTGACGATGAGGTCACCGCGGGAGACGTCCACGTCGTCGGTCAGGCGCAGCGTGACCGACTGCGGCGCGAACGCGACGTCGAGCTCGCCGTCGGCGGTGTCGATGCCGGCGACGGTGCTGGTGCGCCCGCTCGGCAGGACCGTGACGGGGTCGCCCGGGCGCACGAGGCCCGACGCGACCTGGCCCGCGTAGCCGCGGTAGTCGCGGTGCTCGTCGTCGCCCGCGGCCTGCGGACGGATGACGAGCTGCACGGGGAAGCGCAGCGGTTCGGAGTGCGGCTCGCCGGCCGGCTCGAGCGTCTCCAGGAACGTGAGCACGCTCGGCCCGTCGTACCAGGGCGTGCGAGCGGAGCTGTCGACGACGTTGTCGCCGTCGAGGGCGGACACGGGGATCGTGGTCACGTCGGTCAGCCCGAGCGACGTGGCGACGTCGAGCACCTCGGACGCGACCCGGTCGTACGTGGCCTCGTCGAAGTCGACGAGGTCGATCTTGTTGACCACGACGACGACGTGCGGGACCCGCAGGAGCGAGGCGACCGCCAGGTGGCGGCGGGTCTGCTCCTGCACGCCCTTGCGGGCGTCGACGAGCAGCACGATGACGTCGGCCGTGCTGGCGCCGGTGACGGTGTTGCGCGTGTACTGCACGTGACCGGGGCAGTCGGCGAGGATGAACGACCGCTCGGCGGTCGCGAAGTAGCGGTAGGCGACGTCGATCGTGATGCCCTGCTCACGCTCGGACCGCAGCCCGTCGGTCAGCAGCGCGAGGTCGGCCGAGGCGAGCCCCCGGTCGCGGCTGACCCGCTCGACCGCGTCGAACTGGTCGGCCAGCACCGACTTGGAGTCGTAGAGCAGCCGACCGACGAGGGTGGACTTGCCGTCGTCGACCGATCCGGCGGTCGCCAGCCGGAGGACGGTCTTGGTGGGCGAGGTGGTGGCGGCCATCAGAAGTAGCCCTCCTTCTTCCGGTCCTCCATGGCTGCCTCGGACGCCCGGTCGTCGGCACGGGTGGCGCCGCGCTCGGTCAACCGCGTGGCGGCCACCTCGACGACGACGTCCTCGACGGTCGCGGCGTCGCTCTCGACCGCGCCGGTGCACGACATGTCGCCCACGGTGCGGTAGCGGACCAGACGTCGCTCGACGGACTCGCCGGGTCGCGGCTGGGAGACCTCGGTGACGGCGACGAGCATGCCGTCGCGCTCGAACACGTCGCGCTCGTGCGCGTAGTACAGCTCGGGGAGCTCGATGCCCTCGGCGGCGATGTACTGCCAGACGTCGAGCTCGGTCCAGTTGCTCAGCGGGAAGACCCGCACGTGCTCGCCCGGGCGGTGCCGACCGTTGTAGAGGTTCCACAGCTCGGGGCGCTGGTTGCGGGGGTCCCACTGGCCGAACTCGTCGCGCAGGCTGAACACGCGCTCTTTGGCGCGCGCCTTCTCCTCGTCACGGCGACCGCCGCCGAAGACGGCGTCGAACTTGTGGTCGGTGATGCCGTCGAGCAGCGGCTGCGTCTGCAGCTGGTTGCGGGTGCCGTCGCTGCGCTCGCGCAGGCGGCCGTCGTCGAGGTAGTCCTGGACGGAGGCGACGACGAGCCGCAGCCCGAGGCGCTCGACCGTCGCGTCGCGGAACGCGAGCACCTCCGGGAAGTTGTGCCCGGTGTCGACGTGCATGACGGGGAAGGGCACCGGCGCGGGCCAGAAGGCCTTCGTCGCCAGGTGCAGCATCACCACCGAGTCCTTGCCGCCGGAGAACAGGAGCACCGGACGCTCGAACTCGGCCGCGACCTCGCGGATGATGTGGATCGCCTCGGACTCGAGCCAGGCGAGCTGGTCGAGGCGGTAGGTCGGACGTCCGGCGGTGCCGGGCGTCTCGTCGACGACGGTCATGCGTTCCTTCGGGTTCGGGCGGTCGCGGTGGTGCAGGTCAGGTGTGCAGGCCGCACTCGGTCTTGTCGAGGCCGGCCCAGCGGCCGGCGCGCGGGTCCTCACCGGGTGCGACGCGGCGGGTGCACGGGGCGCAGCCGATCGACGGGTAGCCGTCGTTGACCAGCGGGTTGACGATCACGTCGTGCTCGTCGGCGTAGGCGAGCAGGTCGTCGAAGGTCCAGGCGGCGAGCGGGTTGACCTTCACGAGGCCGTTCTTCTCGTCCCAGGTGACGAGCGGCGTGTCCGCGCGGGTGGGTCCCTCGTCGCGGCGCACGCCGGTGATCCAGACCTCGTACTCACCGAGCGTGCGCGTGAGGGGCTCGACCTTGCGCAGGTGGCAGCACAGGCCCGGGTCGCGGGCGAACAGGTCCTTGCCGTGCTCCGCGTCCTGCTCGGCGACGGTCGTGCGCGGCAGCACGTCGACGATGGTGAGCTCCATCGACGACTCGACGGCGTCGCGCGTGCCGATGGTCTCGGCGAAGTGGTAGCCGGTCTCGAGGAACAGGGTGTCGACCCACGGGAGGTGGCGGGCCACGACGTGCGGCAGCACCGCATCGGCCATCGAGCAGGCGACGGCGGTGCGGTAGCCGAACTCCTCGGCGACCCAGGCGAGGACCTCGTCGGTGCCGGTCGTCGACGGGTCGAGCGCGGCGAAGCGCTCCGCCGCCTCCTCGGCCACGGCACGCAGCGTGTCGGCGTCGCGACGGGGACCGAGGACGGTGTCGCGGGTGCGGTGGTGCTCCTCGCGGGCAGCGTCGTGGGCGAGCTGGCGCGCGCGACGCTCCGCGAGCGTCGGACCGGCTGACGGGGTGGACTCGGACATGTCTGAAGCGTAGTCCGCCGTCCCGAGGCGTGAGAACGCACGACGCATCGTGGACGGGTGGGCTAGGACACCTCGCCGGCCGGGTGGCCCATCGCCCGGAAGCGGCGGTCGACGAGCGGGGCGAGCGTGATCACCAGGTAGAGCACGCCCGCCGACGTCAGCGCGGCCCCGACGTCGAGGACGGCGAGCAGCCCGCTGCCGACCAGCCCGCCGAGGGGCAGCAGCGCCCACGCCACCGCGGTCGACATGGCCGACACCCGTCCGACGAGCGGGGTCGGGATGCGTTCGAAGAACACCGCACCGACGACCGGGTTCAGGAAGCCCGAGGCCAGGCCGGCCACGGCCATGACGACCACCGGCAGGGTGAGGTCCTGCGACCACGCGAGCACCAGGAACCGGGGGAGTCCGCACACGAGGAAGGCGACGACGTAGACCGTGAAGCGCGGCATCCGTGCGGCCCAGGCCGCCGCGACGAGCGACCCGACGACCGACGTGCCGGACATGACCGCGAGCAGCAGGCCCACGGCACCGACCCCCGCCCCAGTCTCGACCGCCCAGACGGGCAGCAGCACGGCGGTGAAGGCCACGTCGAGGAGGTTGGTGCAGGCGATCATGACCGTCAGCGCCAGCACGACGGGCTCGCCGCGCAGGAACCGCCAGCCCGCGCGCAGGCGGAGCAGGTAGGGCAGGTCGTCGGTGTCGGTCGAGCCGTGGCCGACCGTGCGCAGGCCGACGCCCAGGACGAGCGCGGCGAGCGCGAACCCGGCGGCGTTCACCACGAGGGCGTCGGCCGCGCCGACGAGGGCCACGAGCCCGGCGGCGACCGCGGCCCCGACC
>NZ_JAMXRU010000044.1 GCF_024124745.1 Aeromicrobium sp. CnD17-E | reverse complement strand
GCGGCGGCGAGCGGGCTGCGCACCTCGGCCCGTGCGGTGCCGGAGACCCACCAGCCCGCGCCGAGCGCGACGGCCAGCACCACGACCGCGACCAGCGGGTCGCGCACCCGTCGGAGCACCGCACACCTCCTCGCGCATCGGCCCGTCACCGTCCGGACACCTAGGACGTGAACAATACGAGGCATGGCACGTGAACGTCCGCTGACCGCCGCCGGAGCCGTCACCTGGAGGCGCTGCGCGCCGCGTCCGGGCTCGTCGGGGAAGCGGGGCGTCGAGGTGCTCCTCGTCCACCGACCGCGCTACGACGACTGGACCTTCCCCAAGGGCAAGCCCGACCCGGGCGAGGACCTCGTCGCCACCGCCGTGCGCGAGGTGGCCGAGGAGACCGCCCAGCTCGTCCGGCTCGGCCACCCGCTCCCCGACACCCGCTACCGCGTGGCCGGCGGACCGAAGCGGGTGAGCTACTGGACGGCCCGCGTGGTCGGCGAGACCGCGACGCCCTTCACGCCGAACCGCGAGATCGACGACCTGCGCTGGGTGCGCCCGGGCGACGCCCGCAGGCTGCTGAGCTACGAGCACGACCTCGACCTCCTCGACGCGTTCCTCGCGCTGCGCGACGTGAAGGCGCACCGGACCCGCACGCTCGTGGTGGTGCGTCACGGCAAGGCGAAGGCGCGCGAGCACTGGCGTCGCGACGACCTGCTGCGTCCGCTCACGCCGAGCGGCCGGGGCCGGGCCGAGGCCCTCGTGCCGCTGCTCGAGGCCTACGGCGTGCGCCGGGTCGTGTCGAGCCCGGCCCGACGCTGCGTCGACACCGTCGCGCCGTACGCCGAGCACCGCGGCCTCGATCTGCGGCACGACCCCCGGCTGTCGGAGGAGACGACGGAGGACGACGTCCGTCGCGCGGTCGCCGACGTGCTCGCCGAGAAGTCGCCGGCCGTCGTCTGCGGACACCGGCCGACCCTGCCCTGGGTCTTCGAGGCGCTCGGGCTGGACGCTCCGGAGCTGGCTCCGGGCGAGGGCGTCGTGCTGCACCTGCGTCGGGGCGTCGTCGTGGCAGATGAACCGCTGGGGAGACCTGCATCACCCCGCTGACCTGCGACGGGAGCCCATCCTTCGCTCGTCGTTCACCCTGCGTTCACCCGCGGAGGGCCCCCGATACACCTCTGCTCCCTAGCGTCGCCGACGACAGAAGCCTGTGATCATCGAAGGGACACCCCCTGTGAACCGCACCACGCTGCGCGTCGCCGCCCCCGCGGCGCTCGCTCTCACCCTCGCACTCGGACTCTCCGCCTGCGGCGCGTCCAACGAGGGCGGCTCGGGCTCCGGCTCCGACTCCTCGCTCTCCGGCACCCTCAACGGCGCCGGCGCCAGCTCGCAGGAGGCCGCCGTCGACGCCTGGACCGCCGCGTTCCAGACCGCCAACAGCGACGTGACCGTCAACTACGACCCGGCCGGCTCCGGCGCGGGCCGCGAGCAGTTCATCGCCGGCGGTGTCGACTTCGCCGGCTCCGACGCCTACCTGGACGACGACGAGCTGGCGCAGGCCAAGGAGCGTTGCAACGGTCCGGTCGTCGAGGTCCCCACCTACGTCAGCCCCATCGCGGTCATCTACAACCTCGACGGCGTCGACGACCTGCAGCTCTCCCCCGCCACCATCGGCGGCATCTTCGAGGGCAAGATCACCAAGTGGAACGACGCGGCCATCAAGGCCGACAACCCCGACGCCACGCTCCCGGACACCGACATCACGCCGGTGCACCGCTCGGACGACTCGGGCACCACCAAGAACTTCACCGCCTACCTCGACGCCGCCTCCGGTGGCTCGTGGACCGGCGGCGAGGTCGAGACCTGGCCGATCAAGGGTGGCGAGGCCGCCCAGGGCACGTCGGGCGTCGTCCAGTCCGTCACCAACGGCTCCGGCACGATCGGCTACGCCGACGAGTCGCAGGCCGGCGACCTGGACAAGGCCAAGGTGAAGGTCGGCGACGAGTACACCGAGGTCACCCCCGAGGCCGCCGCCAAGGTGCTCGACACCGCCACCCAGGTCGAGGGCCGCGACGCCACCGACATCGCGCTCGACATCGACCGCAAGACGGAGGAGTCCGGGGTCTACCCGATCGTCCTCGTGTCGTACATGATCGGTTGTGAGTCCTACGACGACGCCGCGAAGGCCGACCTCGTCAAGGGCTGGCTCGAGTACGTCACCAGCGAGGAGGGTCAGAAGGAGGCCGCCGACAAGGCCGGCTCCGCCCCGCTGACGTCGGAGTTCTCGGGCAAGGTCGCCGAGGCCGTCAAGACCATCAAGGCCGCCAGCTGATCGGATCCGGTCCCCGCCGCCCGTTCCTTCGAGGACGGGGGCGGGGACCGGACCTGCTCCACCCCCACCCCTCCAAGCACTGGGAAGGACCGTCGTGACCTCGCAGCTCGCCCCCGAGCCCGCCAAGGCCCGCCGAACCCCGACGCGCCCCGGCGACCGAGTGTTCTTCGGCATCTCCTTCGGCGCCGCCCTCGTCATCCTGCTGACGCTCGCGGGCGTCGCCATCTTCCTGACCGCCGAGGGCATCCCCGGCGTCACCGCCTCGGCCGACGAGGTCAAGAGCGGGCTCTCGTTCCCCGCGTACGTCGGCCCCCTGATCTACGGCACGCTGCTGGCGGCCGTCATCGCGCTCGTGCTGGCCGTCCCCGTGGCCATCGGCGTGGCGCTGTTCATCTCCCACTTCTCCCCGCGGCGCCTCAGCGCCGTGTTCGGGTACGTGATCGACCTGCTCGCGGCCGTGCCGAGCGTCGTCTACGGCGCCTGGGGCATCATCTTCCTCGCGCCGACGATCGTGCCGTTCTACCGCTGGCTGTTCGAGAACCTCGGCTTCATCCCGCTGTTCGCGGGCCCGCCGTCCGCCACCGGCAGCACGATCCTGACCGCCGGCATCGTGCTCGCGATCATGGTCCTGCCGATCGTGACCGCCATCTGCCGCGAGATCTTCCTGCAGACGCCGCGCCTGCACCAGGAGGCCGCGCTCGCGCTCGGCGCCACCCGCTGGGAGATGGTCCGCATGGCCGTCTTCCCGTACGCCCGCTCGGGCATCGTGTCGGCGTCGATGCTCGGCCTCGGCCGTGCGCTCGGCGAGACGATGGCCGTCGCGATGGTGCTGTCGCCCGCGCTGGTCGTCACGCCGAACCTCATCAGCTCGACCAACCCGAACACGATCGCGTCCAACATCGCGCTCAGCTTCCCCGAGGCCAGCGGACTCACGGTCAACGCGCTGATCGCCTCCGGTCTCGTCCTGTTCGTCATCACCTTCGCCGTCAACTTCGCCGCCCGCGCGATCGTGGACCGGCGCAAGGACTTCTCGGGAGCCAACTGATGACCACCACCGACCCCCGTCCCCAGCGTGACCGCGACGCCGAGGAGCTGCTGAGCTCCCTGCGCGGCAACACGCTGCCCCTGTGGGCGCCCCGTGTCGTCGTGGGCATCGCCGCCACCGTGGCGGTGCTGGGCGCCCTGAGCAGCCTCGGCATCGTCCGCGGCGTGCTGCTGGGCTGGCTGCTCACGTTCGCCCTGCCGATCTGGTCGCGCGTCGTCGAGGGCTCGCGCAAGGCGACCGACCGGCTCGTCACGCTGCTCGTCTACTCGGCGTTCGGCCTGGCGCTCATCCCGCTCGGCAGCATCATCTGGACCGTCTTCTCGCGCGGCCTGTCGGTCATGTCGGGCGAGTTCCTGACCTTCTCGATGC
Organism: Aeromicrobium sp. CnD17-E; assembly: GCF_024124745.1. Taxonomy (GTDB): domain Bacteria; phylum Actinomycetota; class Actinomycetes; order Propionibacteriales; family Nocardioidaceae; genus Aeromicrobium. Next base: position 21,721 of record NZ_JAMXRU010000044.1, on the reverse strand, counting down.
GCAACGTCGTCGGCGAGGGCGGCGGCATCTACCACGCGATCATGGGCACCCTCCTGATCACGGGCGCCGCGACCCTGATCAGCGTCCCGATCGGCCTGTTCACGGCGATCTACATCGTCGAGTACGGAGACGGGAACCGGGTGTCCAAGGGCATCCGCTTCCTCGTCGACGTGATGACCGGCATCCCCTCGATCGTGGCCGGTCTGTTCGCCTACGCCCTGTTCGTCCTGTTCTTCGGCGAGGGCGTCCGCATGGGCATCGGCGGCTCGGTGGCCCTCTCGGTGCTGATGATCCCCGTGGTCGTCCGCTCGAGCGAGGAGATGCTCAAGCTGGTGCCCAACGAGCTGCGCGAGGCGTCGCTGGCGCTCGGTGTGCCCCAGTGGCGCACGATCGCCAAGGTCGTGGTGCCCACGGCGCTCGCCGGTATCGTCACCGGCGTGACCCTCGCGATCGCGCGCGTGATCGGCGAGACCGCTCCCCTGCTGATCATCGCCGGCGCCACGGACTCCACGAACTTCAACCTGTTCGACGGACGCATGGCCACCCTGCCGGTGTTCGCCTACACCTCCATCCGCTTCCCGGGCGTCCCCCCGGAGTTCAGCATCGACCGAGGGTGGGGCGCCGCGCTCACGCTGCTCGTCATCGTGATGCTGCTGAACCTCGTCGCCCGGCTCGTGTCCTTCTTCTTCTCTCCCAAGGGCGAAAGGTAAACCCCGATGGCCAAGAGCATCGACGTCTCCGACCTCAACATCTACTACGGCGACTTCCTCGCCGTGGAGGGCGTCAACATCGCCATCCCGGCGCGGTCGGTGACCGCCTTCATCGGCCCGTCGGGCTGCGGCAAGTCGACCTTCCTGCGGTCGCTGAACCGCATGCACGAGGTCATCCCCGGCGCGCACGTGCAGGGCAAGGTGCTGATCGACGGCGAGGACCTCTACGCCGACGAGATGGACCCGGTGAACGTGCGTCGCATGGTCGGCATGGTCTTCCAGCGCCCGAACCCGTTCCCGACGATGTCGATCTACGACAACGTCCTCGCGGGCCAGAAGCTCAACAGCAAGCGGATGAAGAAGTCCGAGTCCGACGCGATCGTCGAGCGCTCGCTGCGCAGCGCCGGCCTCTGGGCCGAGGTCAAGGACCGCCTGTCGCGTCCCGGCTCGGGCCTGTCGGGTGGTCAGCAGCAGCGTCTGTGCATCGCGCGCGCCATCTCGGTGGAGCCCGAGGTGCTGCTGATGGACGAGCCGTGCTCGGCCCTCGACCCGATCTCGACGAGCGTCATCGAGGACCTGATCCACGAGCTCAAGGAGAAGTACACGATCGTCATCGTCACGCACAACATGCAGCAGGCTGCTCGCGTGTCCGACGAGACGGCGTTCTTCAACCTCTCCGGTGTCGGCAAGCCGGGCAAGCTGGTCGAGTCGGGCCGGACGGAGAAGATCTTCTCCAACCCCGACGAGGAAGCCACCGAGGCCTACATCCAGGGGCGGTTTGGCTGAGCCCGACCGAGCGCAGCGAGGGAGCGGCGAAGCCAGGTCGAGTGGTCTCACCGGCGAAGCCGGTCCCCTCTGTATCGAGACCTAGCAAGAGTCCAGACCCCCGCACGACGCACGTCCATGACGAACGCCCGCTCCCCAGGAGCGGGCGTTCGTCGCGTTGAAGGGTGAGATTCCCAGGTCGACCTGGGAATCTCCGCTGACGCACGGTTTCCTCATCCGAACACGGAAGAGAAGCCGTGCGCATCACCGATGACCAGATCGCCCGGGGAGTCACCACCGGCAGAGTCCTGCGTCGACCACGACGCACGGTTTCCTCAGCCGAGCACGGAGAGCAAGCCGTGCTAACCACCGATTCCCAGGTCGACCTGGGAATCACCGGCCAGCCGGCCGCTCAGGGCAGGAAGAGCCGGGCGATGAAGTAGAACACCGCCGCCACGGCCGCGGCGGCCGGGATGGTGACGATCCAGGCGGTGACGATCCCCTTGGCCACGCCCCACCGGACGGCACTGAACCGCTTGGTGGCGCCGGAGCCCATGATCGCCGAGGTGATCGTGTGGGTGGTCGAGACGGGGGCGTGCAGGCCGATGGCCATGACGTAGAGGACGGTCGCGGCCACGCCCTCGGCGGCGAACCCGCGGGGCGGGTCGAGGTCGATGATGCGTCGGCCGAGGGTGCGCATGATGCGCCAGCCACCGGAGTAGGTGCCGGCTGCGATGGCGGAGGCGGCGGCGACGATGACCCACAGGGGCACGTCGGAGCCGTCCTCGAACCCACCGGCGACCAGCGCGAGGACGATGACGCCCATCGTCTTCTGCGCGTCCTGCAGGCCGTGACCGAGCGACATGCCCGCGGCCGAGACGGTCTGCGCGTGCCGGAACCCGCGGCTGACCTTGCCGGGATTGGCGCGCCGGAAGATCCACATGATGGCGGTCATCAGGGCGAAGGCCCCGACGAAGCCGATGAGCGGCGAGGCGACCATCGGGATGGCGACCTTCTCCACCAGGGTCCCCCAGTCGACGGTCGTCGACGACGCCGCGCCGGCACCGACGATGCCGCCGATGAGGGCGTGGGAGGACGACGACGGGATGCCGAAGTACCAGGTGATGAGGTTCCAGGTGATGGCGCCGACGAGCGCGGCGAGCACGATCGTCAGGCCGTGGGCACGGTCGATGGACACGCCCGACGACACCTGCGAGTCGATGTCGATGATGCCTTGGATGGTCTGCGCGACTCCGACGCCGAGGAGCGCGCCGACGAAGTTGAGGACGGCGGCCATGGCCAGCGCGATGCGCGGCGTGAGGGCGCGCGTGGAGATCGAGGTGGCGATCGCGTTGGCGGCGTCGTGGAACCCGTTCGTGTAGTCGAAGACGAGCGCGATGACGACGACGGCGATCACCATCGCCAGGACGAGGTCCATGGCTCAGGACTCCTTGACGGCGATCTGCTCCACCGTGTTGGCGACCGACTCGAGCGCGTCGATGGCGTGCTCGAGGGAGTCGACGACGTCCTTGAGCTTGAGCACCTCGAGCGACTTGTAGCCGCCGCCGAACAGGTCGGCGAGGATGCGCCGGTAGGAGCGGTCGCCCTGGTTCTCGAGCCGGTTGATCTCGATCCAGTACTCCTCGAGGTCCTTCATGGTGCGAAGCCGCGGCATGGCCTCGGCGGTGAGCTGGCAGGCGCGCTGGAGCACCTCGACCTGCGCCGCGAACTGCGCGGGCAGCTCCTTGATCTCGTAGAGCCCAATGAGGTCGACGGTCTCCTCCATGAAGTCCATGACGTCGTCGAGGCTGCTCGCGAGGCGGTAGATGTCCTCACGGTCGAACGGGGTCACGAACGTGGAGTTGACCCGCTTGACGATCTTGTGGGTCGTCTCGTCGGCCTGGTGCTCGGCGTCGCGCATCTGCTCGGCGAGGGCGGTGCGGTCGACGTCGGGGTCGAGCACCTGCGCGAGCAGGTTGGCCCCGTCGACGAGGTGGGACGCCGACTCGGCGAAGAGGTCGTAGAAGGTGGTCTCCACCGGTCGGATGCGGAATCGCACTCCAAGGCTCCTGTCGGGTCGGTTCAAGCCGAGACAACTGTAGGTGCTGGCGTTCACCGGGTGTCAATCGGCCGGACGCGGCGATGATGAGCCGGCTGGTCAGCTCGATCTCGTCGAGCACGTCGTCGTCACGGAGACGATCGTCGAGGGGCTCGAGCACGAGAAGCTCCACTGCTGGCAGGGGTGGGGGACCGCCGGGGGACGGTGCCTCCAGGGTAACGCGCCGTCTCACCCGCCGGGCCGGCTTCGCACGATTGGGGCGCCCGCCCCACGTCCCGTCCCGACGCTGGCAGACTGGGCCTCGCCAGGGCCTCTAGCTCAACTGGCAGAGCAGCGGACTTTTAATCCGCGGGTTGTGGGTTCGAGTCCCACGGGGCCTACTGCTGCAAGAAGATCCGTATCGGCGAATCCCGATGTCTGCGCGATCAAGGACGCCTGGTCCAACCGGATCGCGGGCTCCTCCATCAGCGACCTGACGACCTCACACCCGGCCGTCCGGGCTTTGGAGAGTGCGGTCGCTCCACGTCGTGACGTCGCCGGCGGCATCGTCCATCCAGACCGCGGGTCGCAAGATCGAAGCCGCCGCTCCATCACCGCGCTCGCCCGCCGCCACGTGATCGGATCGATGAGTCACCTGGATAGGACGGGCTCATCACCTCCGACGTGGACCAGCCGTCCTCGGACGATCGAGCCCCATCGCGCGGGAGACGGTCATGAACACGACAGGCGCCCTGGCGGCCCCGCTGCCACTGACCTGCCCCCGCCAGGAAGGTTCCGGCTCGGGCGGCTCGGTGCGATGCAGATCGATTTCTGGAACCGGCGCAGGCCGAAGACCCGGATCGAGGTGGCGAACTCGATCTTCGACCACATCGAGATCCTCCACGGCCGACGTCGACACGACCGTGCGCTCCGTTACCTGACCTTCATCGGATACGAACGACGTTCCGCGCACGACACCAGCACCGCTGCCAGTCGGCCACCTCGACTGGAACCCGAACGGTGGGTCAGGTCGATCACCGCCTCGTACCCAGGAACTGCACCGGGCGAACGCACCACGTGGGCCCGCGCGCCACTGGAAGCACGAGCCAGGTCCTCGGGAACAGTCGCACCCACCGGCGCCTCGCGAAAGATCGTCGCAGGCTCAGGCGAGGGCCAAGAACAGCTTCTCCATCTTCTTCGCGGCGACGCCGTCCAGGCCGTCGCCCTCCGTGAGGCAGTGCTGCATGCCGGTGGCCACGATCGCGTAGCCGGCGCGCGAGAGGGCCTTGTCGACGGCTGCCAGCTGGGTGAGGACGGACTCGCAGTCCGACCCCTGTTCCATCATGCGGATGACGCTTCCGAGGTGGCCGTGAGCCCGCTTCATCCGGGTGATGATGGCCTTGATCTCGGCCGGTTGCAGACCCATCGCGGCGGCATCGGGCATCAGGCGTTCTCCACCGTCTCGAGCGCGCCGCGCAGCCGAGCTCGGGCGTCGGCGGCGATGTCCTGCAGCCCGGCGGGCGCGTCGGCAGACAGTGCGGTCATGGCCTGGGGGTCGAAGGCCTCGACGACGGTGCAGTCGCCGTCGGACCGCACCACGACGTTGCACGGCAGGAGGGCCGCGATCGAAGGGTCGGCCTGCAGGGCGGCGTGCGCGAGCTGGGGTCGGCAGGCACCGAGGATGACTTGCGGCTCGACGTCAATGTCGAGCTTGGTCTTCAGGGTCGCCTTGATGTCGATCTCGGTGAGCACGCCGAAGCCCGCTTCGCCGAGACTCGCGCGCACCAGCGCGACGGTCTCGTCGTAGGCCTTCGCGGTCGTCACCTTCAGCGTCAGCTGCGTCATGTCACTCCTCAGGTCCGAGCGCGCCGGTCGGCGTCGTCACCCTCAACCCTATATCCCCCCAGGGGGATGTGCTAGCGTTCGGCTGAACCCCCTGGGGGGATACGAGATGGAGGACGCATGACCGCGACGACAGACCCGCCCGCTCCCGAGCAGGAGATGCGGACCTCCTCAGGCCCGCTGGGACGCCTCGGGACCTGGGTCACCACACACGGCCAGGTCGTGACCATCACCTGGCTGCTGCTGGTCATCGGCCTGGGCGTCTTCGCCCCGAGGGTCGAGCACAACCTGTCGGGCGCCGGCTGGCAGGCCAACGGATCGGAGTCCGTCGCCGCCCGCGAGCTGGCACGCGAGCACTTCGGCGGGAACGCCTCGTCGGCCATCCAGGTCGTCGTCCGCAGCGACGACGGACCGGTCGCCGAGGGCCGCGGCGCCGAGACCATCGCGAGGGTCACCGCCCTGCTCGAGGACGAGCCCGGCATCGCCGACGTCGTCGCACCCCAGCCCGGCGCGACGCTGAGCCAGGACGGCTCCACGGCCGTCGTGCTCGCCGGCGCCGGCGCCGACACCAACGAGATGGTCCGCGTCGCCACCGACCTCAAGGGCCCCCTGCAGGACCTGTCCGGCGACGGCGTCGAGGTCGACCCCACCGGCCCCTCACTGCTGTGGTCGGACTTCAACGAGGCCAACCTCGAGGCCATGTTGAAATCGGAGATGGTCTCCTGGCCCGTCACCCTGGCCATCCTCGTCCTCGCCTTCGGCGCCCTGGTCGCCGCCGGCCTCCCGCTCCTGCTCACCCTCTCCGGGCTCGTCGCCTCGGCCGGCTCCCTGGTGCTCATCAACGAGCTGGTGCCCGTCTCCATCTGGGCGATGAACTTCGCCATGATGTTCTCCCTGGCCCTGGGCATCGACTACGCGCTGTTCCTCGTGGTCCGCTACCGTGCCGCGCGCATGGGAGCCACGCTGTCCGCGCAACGGGCCATCGCCGAGACGATGGACACCGCCGGCAAGGCCGTCCTGCTCTCGGGCCTGACCGTGCTCATCTCCCTGTCTGCGGTGATGCTCGTGCCCTCGCCGTCGTTCCGCTCGATGGCCGGCGGCATCATGCTCTCGGTCGTCTTCGTGCTCGCCGCGACGCTCACGCTGCTGCCCATGGCGCTGGTCAAGCTCGACCACCGCATCAACAGCCTCGCGCTGCCGTGGGTCACGACCGGTGAACACCGTTCGTCGCGCTTCGCCGCCTGGGGCGAGCGGCTCTGGCGTCGCCCCGTCCTGTGGGGCACCGCGGCCCTGGTCGTGCTCATCGCGCTCGCCGCGCCGGTCGTCGGCCTGAACACCGCCATGCCGTCGATCAAGGTGCTGCCCGAGGACGCCTCGGCCCGGGTCGGCTACGACCGCGTCCAGGAGGCATTCGGTCCGGGCGCACCGGGAACCCTGCAGATCGTCGTCGACCAGGACCAGGTGCAGGACGCTGCAGCGACCATCGGCGCCGACGACGGCATCGCTGCCGCCATGCCCGCCCAACCGGCCCCCGACGGCTCGGACCTAGCGATGATCCAGGCCGTCCCGACCGACGATCCTTCAGACCCGGCGCTCGCCGAGACCGTCGACCGATTGCGCGCAGAACTCCCCGGCACCGCACGGGTCGGCGGTGCCGCCGTCGAGAACCTCGACCTGAAGAGCCAGCTCGACGACTCCACCCCGCTGGTCATCGGCGTCATCCTGGCGCTGGGCTTCCTGCTCCTGCTCGTCGCCCTGCAAGCGCCGCTCATCTCCCTGCTCGGCACGCTGGTCAGCCTGCTCTCGACCGCGGCCGCTTTCGGCGTCGCACGGCTCGTCTTCCAGGATGGGTGGGGAACGGGACCGCTCGGCTTCGAGAGCCAAGGCTTCCTCGACGCCTGGGCGCCGGTGTTCTTCTTCGCCATGATCTTCGCCATCGCGATGGACTACACCGTCTTCCTGCTGGCCTCGGCCAAGGAGCACTACGAACGGAGCGGAGACCCGAAGGAGGCGATGGTCGGCGCGCTCGCACACTCTGGCCGGGTGATCTTCGCCGCCGGCGCGGTCATGGTCGCCGTGTTCTTCACCTTCGCCCTGTCCGGCCCGCTGCCGCCCAAGGAGATGGGGGTCGTGCTCGGCGTCGCCGTCCTGCTCGACGCGTTCCTCGTCCGCCTGGTCCTGCTGCCCGTCCTGCTGCGACTGACCGGCCACGCCGCCTGGTACGTCCCGGCCCGGCTGAAGCGCGCCCTGCCGAACATCACCTTCGCGCACGACTGACCCCCTACCGAGGCCGACCCGCCACCACCCCTGGAGCGGATCAGCCCCACCCCAAGCCTGGAAAGGCATCCACGTGAACATCGACCAGGCCGTCATGGCCCTCGCCGGCACCCTCGTCCTCCTCGGCGTCCTCGCCGCAGCCCTCCTCTCCCCGTGGTGGCTGCTCCTGCCCGCCTTCGTCGGCGCCAACCTCCTCCAAGCCAGCATCACCGGACTCTGCCCCGCGGCCGTCGCGCTTCGCCGCCTCGGAGTCTCTGCGGGCTGCGCGCTGCGCTGACGGCGCACAGATGGCGGTGTCGCGCCGGCGACGGCCAGATGAGCGTCGTTGCTGGCCTGCACCTGTTCGGCGAGGCTCGTACGCTGGGGTCGTGAGCCAGCGAGGACAGCGCAGCACGGCACGGCACCGTGTCCGTCTGCCTCTGCCGCTGCTCCTGGTGGGCGCCGTCGCCGTCGGGATCCTCGGGATGCACAGCCTGGTCCTCCAGGCTGCACCTCCTCACGCGCCCGTCGTTCACGCGGCAGCAGCCACGGTGGGCGAGCACTCCCCGCACCCGGGCACGGCCGGACACAGTCACCACAGCACTGACACGACAGCCCAGGCTGGCCACGACGGGCACGACGCCGCGCTCGGCTGCGGCGGCGCACTGGCCCTGTGCATCGCGCTCCTCATCGGCTTCGGAGGGTTCCTTCTCGCGCGCGGCTCGCGAGGCTGGCGAGTCGACGGACCCTGGCGAGCGAGGCTCCGCACGGTCGTCGGACGACCACGCTGCGCGCTCTCGTCCCTGACACCTCTGCAACGAACGACGATCCTGCGGTGCTGAGGAGGGCTCTGCACGCCGAGCAGCGCGCCAGCCTTCCCTCACACCTTCAGCACCACAGGAGAACACCCATGCGTACGAAGAAGATCCTTGCGGCCATCACCACCGCCACCGCCGCCGTCGTCCTGACGGCCTGCTCGTCGTCGCCGGACGAGGAGTTCAACGAGGCGGACGTGACGTTCGCCCAGGACATGATCCCGCACCACCGACAGGCCACGGAGATGGCGGCGCTCGCCGAGAGCCGCACCACCAACCGTCAGGTGCTGGACCTGGCTTCCCAGATCGAGGCCGCCCAGGAGCCGGAGATCGAGACGATGACCGACTGGCTGGAGTCCTGGGACCAGGAGGTCCCTGACTCCATGGCCGGACACGAGGGGATGGACCACTCCGGCTCCATGCCCGGGATGATGAGCGAGCAGGACATGAGCGCCCTTGAGGACGCCCAGGGCTCCGCGTTCGACGAGGCCTTCCTCACGATGATGATCGAGCACCACGAGGGCGCCATCGAGATGGCCGCGACCGAGCAGGAGGACGGGTCGAACTCGGACGCCGTCGCGCTCGCGCGGAAGATCGAGGAGGACCAGACCGCCGAGGTCGACCGCATGCGGACGCTGCTCGACTCCTGAGACCGATCTGCCACGCCACCCAGGCCCGACGCCACCGTCGGGCCGGGGTGGCGCGACCGCCCGACTCTGGGGACCCGCGCCGCGTGCCCTGACCCGCCCGGGCCTGCGCTGGGCCGTTGCCGGGTGGTCTCGATACGCAGCCGCGACGCTCGTTCCTCGCGCCCGGCCACTGCTCGACCAGCGAAACCCACCGCTGGTCGAGTCGTCAGGCCCGGCTGGGGGCACCTCCCGCTTGCGGGGGCGGCACGAGCCAGGGACTGACATATCGAGACCACTCCACGCACACGCTGGGAGCCAGCCCACGCGGGGCCGTTGCCGGATGGTCTCGATACGTCAGGACGTCGCACGCTCGTCCTGACTACTCGACCAACGGAAGGTCCCGCTCTCGTGGCCGGTGCGGGCGGCGTCGGCCGGTCACCAGGACGTCGTCGGTGAGGTGGTCGGGCGCCGACTCGACGCCAGGACGGATCGCCGCGACGTATGGACAGGTCGCCCGAAGCTCGTCAGAATGGCCGGTTGCCTCGGCCGAGGGAACGGCGCGCGACCGACCGTCACCCGCCCTCATCTCGTGAACGAGGTCGACCCATGTCCTGGAGAACTCGCCGGCGGGCGCGCCGCCAACCGACGTACGTCCCGCCCCTGCGGTTCTGGATCGGTCCCGACGGGGAGATCGGCTACCCGCCCGAGCTGCTGGAATGGCCCTTGCCGCTCTCGCGCGGTCCGGCGCGCCCCACCCTCCCCCGCACCGAGGTCACCGGCGTCGACGCAGCGTCGCTGGCCGAGGCTGCGGCCAGCGGAGACCTTGCCGACCTCCTCCTGCCCGACGGCAACCGGCTGTACACCCACCACATCCGCATCGAGCACTTCGGCTACGCGTTCGCGCCCCTCCCCACCCTGACGCTGGTCCTGCCCTCCCCGTTCGACGATGGGCCGTCGACTCGGGTCCGGTTCGAGGACGCGGTCGTGACGGACTGGACGACCGAGGCGGGCTACTCGGCTGACCACCCGAACGACGAGCTGTGCGAGCTGCGGTGGGACGGCTGGCGCACCTTCCTCCTCGACTTCCTGAGCTTCAAGATCATCGTCCTCGCGAGCCGTCTCGACGTCGAGGTGCTTGAGTGAGGCCCGGGCGATCGGGCGCAGTCGCGAGACCGTCGACCGAGCTGCTCGCGGATCCTCGAGCGTCGAAGACACTCACGACCTCTCGCGCAGGTCGGGTTCGAAAGCCAGCGCCATCCCAAGAAGCTGATGCGCCTCAGTCGCGCCTCGGCATCGCCACCACCGTTCGGGCAACACTCCTCTCGCCATCCCCCACCCGGCTGAGTGCCGTAGCTACTCAGCCGGCTCGGGTGCGGCGGGAGCTGGCGTGTCGGGTGCGCAGGCTGCGGTGGGTCTGGTGGGTGTCGGGGTCGATGGTGAAGAACCCTTGATGCACTGCTGCATGGCATCTCGGGCAGAGCCCGATGAGGTTCTGCAGGTCGGTGGTGCCGCCGTCGGACCAGTACTGGACGTGATGGACGTGGACGACGGGTCCTCTGCAGCCGGGTCCGGCGCAGGTGCCGCCTTGCTGGTTGACGACGGCCTTGCGCTGAGCCGGGGTGGCGAGGCGGTGGGTGCGGCCGACGTCGAGGACGGTGTGTCTGCCGGCGGTGAGGATGGGGGTGAGGTCGGCGTCGCAGAGCATCTGCTGCAGCTGCGCGGGCCCGATGGTGCCGAAGCCGGCGAGCTCGCCGGTCACGATGTCCGCGTCGTGGACGAGGTCGGTCAGGTCTGCGGTGAGGGTGAGGTGCGGGCGCACGCCCTTGTCCTGCGGCAGGCCCGAGGCGAGCACTGAGGAGAGCAGGGCGTCCAGGGCGGTGACGCGGCGGATGCTGACGGGTCGGTCGTCCTCGGCGCAGGTGGGTGCGGACAGTGACTGCAGGAGGGTCGTGAGCTTGGTGCCGGTGTCGAAGGGTAGGAACCCGGTCACGGCGACGCCGTCGCCGACGACGGAGACCTTGATGTCGTGCCGGTCCATGCCTTTGATCCAGGCCTCGTCGAGGTCGTCGGGGTGGGCGGTGGCGCGCAGCTTCTTGACGGCCTTGCGGATCTGGACCGGCTCGGCCTGCTCGGCCAGGCGCAGCATCCAGTCCATGGAGTGCTCGACGACCATCGGGTCGATGTGCCTGGCGGCGTAGCCGAACGCGTCCACATGGTCGAGGGAGACGGCGCCCTCGACGGCGAGTGACTCCAGGTCGGGCATGTCCCGCAGCGTCCGGCCGGAGCGGACCAGCTGGGACGCCTGTCTGCCGTCGAGGTGCAGCTGGTCGCGCAGCCAGTTCTTCAGGCTCGAGCAGCCCTCGGTCTCGAAGTCGCGATGCTCGTCCACCTCCGCGACCAGCGCCACCTTCTCCGCATCGATCGCGTTCGAGAGTCCCTGCAGCATCCGCAGCGCCTCGGTGGGGGTCAGGTAGGCGCGCAGCTCGGCGGCGACGGCCTCGAGCCGGTCGGCGAGCTGCGTGCTGGACATGACTTCATGATACCGAACAGATGTTCGAGGAACAACCCTCAGTTCGACTTTTTGTCCTACGATTCCAGGGTTTGTCGCGTCGACCTCGAGGGGCGACCTCGTCCGCCCCGCGAGGCTCCGCTCGTGGCGGACGGCCTGCGGAGACCGCTCCGCCGAGGCTCGGAGCAGCAGGCGTGCGCGGCCATCCGCCCGGAGTGGCACAGCAGCCCAGCCGTGGCGCGCGCCCACCAGGCGACACGATCGCACGCCGAGGGTCAGGACCAGTCGTGGTTCACCCCATCCAGCCTCACCGACGCCGACGCAGAAGACTCAGTGCTTGAGCGGGTTCAGCGACCGCCCCATCAGGTACTGCAGGCGGAACGGCACCGGGCGCATCGCGTGCGACAGCACCTTGTTCACGCGACCCGCGACGCAGACCGGCCTGCCCGCCTCGACGGCCGCCCAGCCCTCGCGCGCGACGGCGTCGGCCTCCTGCCAGAGGACAGCCGGGAGCCGGTTGGCGGCCTCGGCGCTGCCCATCGTCGCGTGGAACTCGCTGCGGGTGAAGCCGGGGCAGAGCGCCGTCACGTGGACGCCGTGCGGCTTGAGCTCCATGTCGAGCGCCTGCGACATGTCGAGCACGTAGCTCTTGATGCCGGTGTAGAGCAGGCTCTCGCCGGGCGGGGCGAACGCCGCGAGCGAGGAGACGTTGACGATGCGACCGTGGCCGCGCTGCTTCATGCCGGGCGCGAGGAGGTGGGCGAGCTCGGTCACGGCCGTCACCATCACCTGGATCTCCGCCGCGAGCGCCGACCACGGCGTCTCCGTGAAGGCCGCGTCGCCGGACAGGCCCGCGTTGTTGACGAGCACGTCGACCTCGAGACCCAGCTCCTGCACGGCGTCGACGACCGCGCGGGGCGCGGCAGGGTCGCTCAGGTCGGCGGCGACGACCTCGACCCGCACGCCGCGCCGGTCGCGCAGCTCCTGGGCGAGCTCGTCGAGCTTCTCCTGGCGGCGGGCCACGAGGACGAGGTCGAGTCCGTCGTCCGCGAGGACGCGGGCGAACGCGGCGCCGATGCCGGAGGAGGCGCCGGTGACGAGGGCGGTACGGGACTGGCTCATGCGGGGTCCTTCGGGTGGGGCGGGACGTGGATGGTGAGGAACTCGAGCTGCTCCGCGACGACGGCGTCGAAGAGCGGAGCGACGTACGGGTCGAAGTGGCCACCGTCGTGCACGCGGACGGTGGACCGCGGGATGCGAGCCGCCGCCCGTTCGGCGACCCTCCGCGGCGTGATGGCGTCGCGCGTGACGATCTGGACGAGGACCGGGCAGGGGATCTGCGCGGCCCGGCGTCCGGGCGAGTAGAGACCGATGCGCAACGCGATGCGGGCCGCGACCGTGCGCGGGTAGACGTCCTCCCCCAGCCCCGACTCGCGGAACAGGGTCGTCATGCCGGGGTAGGCGTCCGGCGTCGTCATCATCCCGGTGCCGCCCGGACGGGCGACGCTGTCGACGAGCACCGGCGGCTGACCACGACGGGCCGCGACCAGGTCGCGCAGGGCCGGGACGGCCAGCCGGAGCGCAGCGCGCGCACCGGTGGCCCTCACGGCCGCCGGCCCGCTGACGTGCGGCACCTGCGCGACGACCGCGGCGAGCGGCTCCCCCTGACCTGCCAGGGCCAGCACGTGGCCGCCGGCGAACGACGTCCCCCATGCCACGACGCCGTCGGGGTCGACGCCCTCGAGCGACCGCGCGAAGCGGAGGGCCGCTCGCCAGTCGTCGTGCTGCATGGCGATGTCGAGGACCTGACGGGGCTCGCCCTCGCTGTCGCCGAAGCCGCGGTAGTCGAAGACGACCACGACGTACCCGGCGGCGGCGAAGCGCTCGGCGTACGCGTAGAGCCGCAGCGCCCGGACCGCGCCGAACCCGTGAGCCATCACCACCACGGGCGACGCCCCGTGCCGGCCTGCCGGCCGGTGGACGCGGGCGGCGCACCGGGTGCCGCCGGAGACGAACCACTCGTCCGACGTCGCGACGCTGCTGGTGACCGGCTCGGTCATGGCGCACTCCCCTTCGTGGGCGGCGTGGTCCCGTCGACACACTCTTGAGCGTCGTTCAAGAAAAGGTAGGGGCCTCTTGAACGTCGTGCAAGATAAGGTGACGTGTGCCTCGTAACCGCCGCGCCCAGGACCGGGAGGAGAAGTCCGCCGAGATCGTCGCCGCGGCGGCGACCTTGTTCGCCGACGTCGGGTACGAGAAGACCTCGATGGCACGGGTGGCCCGCGCCGCCGACGTCACCACGACGACCATCTACTGGTACTTCGCCGACAAGGAGGCGCTGCTCGTCGGCGTCCTCGACCACCTCCTCGGCGAGCTCGTGGTCGGTCTGGAGAGCCAGGCCGAGCAGCCACCCGTCGACCGTCTCCTCTGGGTCGTGGAGCAGCTGCAGCAGCGCAACAAGCTCGTGACGACGGTCCACGCGCTCGCCGCCACGTCGGCGACCGTGGCCACCTGGCACGACGCGTTCCACGCGCTCACCGACGCGATGCTGGCCGACGAGCTGCGCCTGCTGGGCGTGCCCGAGGACCAGGTGCCGGCGACGACCCGCCTCGGGGTGTTCGCCGTCGAGGGCCTGCTGGTGCACGACCTGCCGCGCGAGGAGCAGCGCGCGGTGCTGGAGCTGCTGTCAGGCCGCCGCTGACGGCACGGCGCGCGCCCTGGCCGCAGCCGCCCTGCGCTCGCGCACCCGCCGAGCGGTCACCGCGTCGTAGACCGTGCCGACGACGGTTCCGAGGATCGGCGGGACCAACGGCCCCACGAAGCACCACAACATGATGATGATCCCGGTCGCGTCCATGGTGTGACCTCCGTCATAGGCGGACCCCCAGCCTCGACGCTTCGCGAGGACCTGTCGTCAGGTCGGCGCACCAAAGACCGCTGCGATCGCCGTCGCCCCAGACCAAGGGCGACGCGTCCGCGGAAGGACGACTCAGACCAACACCGCCGCGCCCAGCCACCGGCACGCGACCAGGGCGAGCTCGAGGTCGAACCGGTCGTCCTCGATCGGCCGACCGCGCAGCTCCACCGCCTTGTCGACCCGGTACTTCACCGTGTTCTTGTGCAGGTGCACCTTCTCCGCCGTCGCGACGAAGCTGCGGTTCTCGCGCAGGAACACCGTCAGCGTCTCGCGCAGCCGCGCCGCCGTGTCGTCGTCGCGCGCCAGGTCGCCGAGCATCGAGGCCACGAGGTCGCGGGCGACCGGAAGGTCACCGGCGAGGACGGCCGCAGCCCGCACGCCGGCGTCGTCGTACGCGGTGACCTGCGCCGCCCGATCGGCCGCCACGACGGCGACCTGGTGCGCCCGCAGCGCTGCCCGGTGCGTCGACCGGAAGCCCTCCAGCCCGGCCCCGACGGCGCCGACCGCCACCCTCACGTCGTCCCCGACCTCGCGCACGACGCGGGCCAGCCGGTCGGGGTCCGGCGAGCCACCACCCTGCACCGGCACCCAGGCCCACCCGAGGGAGTGGTCCTGGGGCACGAACAACGGCGCCGCGTCGGAGCCGACCTCGTGGCCGATCGCGGTGACGAGGTGCCCCAGCCGCTGCAACGGTCCCGCCGACGCCGCCGGCTCCTCGACCCAGAGGACGAGCCCGAGGTGACCCTGCCGCAGGCGGTAGCCGAGCACGCGCTCGCCGGCGGCCACGTCGGTCTCCTCCCCCGCCAGCAGCGCCGCGAGCGTCGCGGAACGGATCGTGCTGCGGTTGGCGAGCCAGCGCTCCCGCTCCGTCTCGTACTCCTCGACGACCTGCTCGGACACCCGGTCGATGTACGCGAACGCGGCGTCCTGCAGCAGCTGCAGGGCGGCGAAGCAGACACGCGCATCGGGCTCGACGGCACCGAGCTCACCGGCCACCCAGTCCAGGACCCGCCGCTGGCCGAGCCGGTACGCGCGCAGCAGGGCGTTCGAGGAGATCTCGCGCTGGGCCAGCCGCCGCGCATACTCCACCGCCGGACGCGGCGCCTCCACCGCGTCGAGCGCGAGACCGTACTGCGCCCGGTGGAAGAAGACCTTGACGTTGCTCTCCACGCTCGCGTAGAGCAGGTCGAGCATCAGCCGGTCGCCGCGCAGCTCGGGGATCGACTCGGCGAGCTCGACCTGCAGCATCCGCGCGACGTCGTCGAGCTGGGAGCTCGTCGACCCAGCGATGTCGGCCACCCTCGCCGCGGCCCGCTCGGCGACATCGTCAGCCTCGGGTCCCGTCATGCCTCGTCCTCCCTCAGATAGGTCCGAGAGCACAACCGCACTGGACGTGCACCGATGATGCTCACCGGTACGACGGCGATCATCGCTCCCCCGGGACAAAGCGGGCGGGAACTTTCGTGCTCGGAGCACAGTGTTCCACGTCTCACCCGCACCTAGGGTCGGGGCGTCCCGGCGCCGACCGGGTCAGGACCCACCCCGAGGAGCACGTGCCATGGGATTCATCAACCCGTCCCCGCCGCCGGTCGAGCCGGCCACCTTCGTCCGCCTGCCCCTGCGCGAGCGGGTGCGGATCCTGAGCACGCACTGGGCCGACGACGGCTTCGGCACCCCGCGCGTCCTGCACGTCGTGTACGTCCTGAAGATGCTCGGGCTGTACTTCGGCGTCGGCATCTGGATCGCGTCGGCGACGTCGGGCATCGCGTTCACCGACGTGGGCTCCTGGTACGACAACATCGTCGTCTACCAGAAGCTCGCCGTCTGGCTGATGCTGCTGGAGGTGATCGGCCTCGGCGGCGCCTTCGGCCCGCTGTGCGGCCACTTCCGCCCGATGGTGGGCAACATCAGGTACTGGATCCGTCCCGGCACGATCCGCATGGCGCCGTGGGGCCGGCGCGTGCCGTTCACCGGCGGCGACGAGCGCACCTGGTTCGACGTCGCCCTCTACGTGGGCGTCCTCGCCAGTCTCGTCTACCCGCTCGCCGCCCAGGCCGAGCCCGTCCCGAGCCAGTTCCTCCCCGCAGGCACGGGCGCCCAGGAGCTGGTGCCCCCGCAGTACTTCGTCCCGATCCTCGTGCTCATGCCCCTCATGGGCCTGCGCGACAAGGTCGTCTTCCTCGCCGCACGGTCCGAGCAGTACCTGCCGATCATGCTGTTCTCCGCCCTGTTCGGCACGATCGCCAGCACCGCCGACTTCGTCGACCTCGTCGTGGTGTTCAAGGTGGTCATCTGCGTCGTCTGGATCGGTGCCGGCGTCTCCAAGCTGGGCGCCCACTTCGAGAACGTCATCCCGCCGATGGTGTCCAACAGCCCCGCGATGCCGGGTCGGTGGATCAAGCGACTGCACTACCGCGACGCCCCCCACGACCTGCGGCCCTCGCGCGTCGCCTGGTTCATGGCGCACGTCGGCGGCACCGCGGTCGAGATCATCGTGCCCGTCACGCTGCTGCTGACCACCGACGCCACGGTCGCGCTCGTCGGTGCGCTCGTCATGCTGGCCTTCCACCTCTTCATCACCTCGACCTTCCCGCTCGCGGTGCCCCTGAAGTGGAACGTGTTCTTCGGCTTCATCGCCATCGTCCTGTGGGTCGGGTTCGACCCCGGCACCTACAACATCTGGAGCTTCTCCGAGCCCTGGCTGCTCGTTCCGGTCTTCGCCCTGCTGACGTTCGGGCCGATCCTCGGCAACCTGCGCCCCGACCTCGTCTCCTTCCTGCCGTCGATGCGGCAGTACGCCGGCAACTGGGCCTCGGCGGTGTGGGCCATGAAGCCCGGTGTCGAGGAGCGGCTGAACGAGCTGCCGGGCGTGGAGAACCAGATCGACCAGCTCCAGCGCATGCTCCCGACGCCGTACGAGCGCGACGACGCCGACCTCACCCTGCAGAAGACGATCGCCTGGCGGGCGATGCACAGCCAGGGTCGCGGCCTGTTCTCGCTCCTCTACACGCACCTCGACGACATCGAGACCCGCACCGTCCGCGAGGGCGAGCTGATGTGCACCACGATCCTCGGCTTCAACTTCGGCGACGGCCACCTGCACGACGCGCGCCTCATCGCCGCGGTGCAGAAGCGGCTCGGCCTCGAGCCCGGCGACCTCGTCGTCATGTGGGTCGAGTCCCAGCCCATCCACCGGCGCACCCAGGAGTACCAGGTGATCGACGCCGCCCTGGGCGTCGTGGAGCGCGGGACGTGGAACGTCGCCGACTGCGTGGCCCAGCAGCCCTGGCTGCCCGACGGACCGGTCCCCGTGCAGGCGACCTGGACGGCCGAGGGCTACGTGCGCCGCCGGACCCTCGGCGTCGCACCCGAGCAGCTCGACGGGTCAAGCGTCTGACCGCGTCCGCTCGGGCCACGCCAGGCCCGCCCCACCACCGCCCCTCTCCCCCGGAAGGAAGACCCGTGCACCTCGCCACGCTGCCCGCCACCCGAGCCGAGCAGGCCCCGACCGCACCGTGCCTGACCGACGACGTCCTCGGCACCCTCACCAACGCCGACCTCGCCCGCCGCGTCGACGCCGTCGCCGCCTCGCTGGCCTCGCTCGGCGTGGGCCACGGCGACGTCGTGGCGGTGCGACTCGCCAACCGCACCGACCTGGTCGTCACGCTGTTCGCGGGGTGGCGCCTCGGTGCCGCGGTCACGCCGGTCAACCCGGCCCTCGCCGTCGGGGAGGTCGAGTACCAGGTCGGCGACGCCGGCGCGAAGGTGCTCGTCACCCACGACGGGCTGGCCCTCGAGGGGGTCACCACCGTCGCCCCCGAGGACCTGGTGCCGTCCACGGCGTCGGCGCCGGTGGCCGGGCTCGTGCCCGACCTCGACGACCTGGCCCTGCTCGTCTACACGAGCGGGACGACCGGGCGGCCGAAGGGCGTGGAGCTCACGCACGCCAACCTCGACGCGATGACGGCGACGATGGTGACGTCCATGGCCCTCGACGAACGCGACCACAGCCTGCTCGTCCTGCCGCTGTTCCACGTGAACGGCATCGTCGTCAGCATCCTGTCGCCGCTGCGGGCGGGCGGACAGGCCACCATCGCCGGCCGCTTCGACCCGCGCACGTTCTTCGCGACGCTCGAGGCGGTGCGCCCCACCTACTTCTCGGGCGTCCCGGCGATCTACACGATGCTCGCCAACCTGCCGGCCGAGGTCGAGCCCGACACCAGCTCGCTGCGCTTCGTCGTGTGCGGCGCGGCGCCGATGCCCGCCGCGCTGATCGGCCAGGTCGAGCAGCGCTTCGGCGTGGTGCTCGTCGAGGGCTACGGACTGTCGGAGACCACCTGCGCGTCGACCAGCAACCCGCTCGACGGCGTCCGCAAGCCCGGTACCGTCGGCGTCGCGCTCCCCGGCCAGCGGGTCGCGATCATGGCCGCCGATGGCTCGTTGCTGCCGACCGGCGAGCGCGGCGAGGTCGTCGTCCAGGGACCCACCGTGATGCGCGGCTACCTGAACAAGCCGGAGGAGACCGCCAGGACGATCCGGGACGGCTGGCTGCACACCGGCGACGTCGGCATCCTCGACGAGGACGGCTACCTGCGGATCGTCGACCGCGTGAAGGACATGATCATCCGCGGCGGGGAGAACATCTACCCGCAGGAGATCGAGCACGCCATCCACGAACACCCGTCGGTGCTCGAGGCCGCGGTCGTGGGTCGGCCGCACCCGGTGATGGGCGAGGAGCCCGTCGCGTTCGTCGTCCTGAAGGACGGCGCGGCGCTCCAGCGGGACGAGCTGCTCGCGTTCCTGACCGAGCGCATCGCGAAGTTCAAGCTGCCCACCGAGGTCAGCTTCATCGACGAGGTGCCGAAGAACCCGGTCGGCAAGTTCGACAAGCCCAAGCTGCGCAGCACGCTCACCGCCGCGGGCGCCTGATCCGTGCGGGGCGAGGAGGTGACGTCGTGACGCGTGCCGTGGTCGTCGGCAGCGGACCCAACGGGCTGGCTGCGGCACTCGTGCTGGCCGACGCCGGCATGTCCGTGGAGGTGGTCGAGGCCACCGACACCCTCGGCGGAGGGACCCGTTCGGCGGAGCTGACGCTGCCCGGGCTCGTCCACGACGTGTGCGCGGCGATCCACCCGTTGGCGATCGCCACCCGGTTCTCGCAGGCGTTCGACCTCGCCGAGCACGGGCTGTCCTGGGTCGAGCCGGAGGTGCAGTACTCCCACCCGCTCGACGCCGGGCGCGGGGCCGCCGCGTACCGGTCGGTCGAGGAGACGGCCCGCCAGCTGGGTGGGCGCGACGGCCGCACGTGGGCCCGCGTCTTCGGCTCGCTGACCGACCGCTTCGACACGATCGCCGACGAGTTCCTCCAGCCCGTGCTGCACGTGCCGAGACATCCGGCCCACCTCGGACGCTTCAGCCTCTACGCGGGGCAGCCCGCCTCGCTGCTGGCACGGCGGTGGCGTGACGACGAGGCTCGGGCCCTGCTCGCCGGGCTCGCGGCCCACGCGTTCCGGCCGCTCGGGTCGCTCGCGTCGTCGGCGATCGGCGTGGCCCTCGGCACGGCCGCCCACCGGTACGGGTGGGGCGCGGCCGTCGGTGGGTCAGCTGCGATCTCCACGGCGATGGTCGCCGCCGCGAAGCAGCGTGGCGTGCTCTTCGAGACCGGCCGGACGGTCACCGGCCTCGACGAGCTCGGTCCTGCCGACGTCGTCATGCTCGACACCGCCCCCGGCGCGGCGGCCGACATCGTCGGCGACCGGCTCCCCCGGCACGTCGCCCGGGCGTACCGCCGCTACCGCCACGGACCGGGTGCGTTCAAGGTCGACTTCGCCGTCGAGGGCGGCGTGCCGTGGTCGCACGAGCCGAGCCGACGCGCGGGCACCGTCCACGTCGGGGGGACGTTCGAGGAGGTCGCGGCGGCCGAGGCGAGCGTCGCGCGCGGGCAGATGCCGGAGCGGCCGTTCGTGCTGGCCGCACAGCAGTACGTGGCCGACCCGACCCGCTCCGTCGGCGACGTGCACCCGTTCTACACCTACGCGCACGTGCCGGCGGGCTACACCGGCGACGCGACCGAGGCGATCGTCGCGCAGGTCGAGCGCTTCGCGCCCGGGTTCCGCGACCGCATCCGCGCCACGGCCGTCTGCAGCACGACGGAGATGTCGCGGAAGAACGCGAACTACGTCGGCGGCGACATCGTGTCGGGTGCGAACGACCCCCTGCAGCTCGTGTTCCGCCCCCGCGTCACCCTCCACCCGTACGCCACCGGCGTCGACGGCGTCCTCCTCTGCTCGGCTGCGACACCCCCGGGCGCCGGTGCGCACGGGATGTCGGGCTACTGGGCGGCCCGGGCGGCGCTGCGGTCCGTCGCACGAGGCTGACGAGGGTCTGACGACTCCAGCGCCCGTGACCGTCCCGACGGAGCAGGGGATGGACGTCGACGACGAGGTCGCCCGCCGCACCGCCCGCTGAGCCGTTGCCGGGTGGTCTCGATACGCAGGGACCTCACGAGCTCGTCCCTGCTCCTCGACCAGCGGCATCCTCCGCTGGTCGAGTGCCTCCACGAGCGCCAGCGAGCGGAGGTGTATCGAGACCACTCCAGGCACACGCTGGAAGCCGGCCCACGCTGAACCGCTGCCGAGTGGTCTCGCTCCGTCGCGGCTACGCCCCATGGCGACGGCTCCGTCGCGGCACGGCGCTCCTTCGTCGCCCGTTCCGCTACTCGACCAGCGGAACGACTCGCTCTCGTGGCAGATGGGGGTGGCGTCAGCCGGTCACCAGCACCTCGTCGGTGAGGTGGTCGGGGGTGCCGAAGCGGTGGGCGGTGATGCTGACGGCCTGCTCGAGGACGTACGGCAGCCGCTCGACGCGGCCCGACTCGACGACGGGGTGGTCGAAGACGGCCACGTCGGGCCGACCGTCGAGCGCCTGGGCGACGACGGAGGCCGGCGCGCCGACGAGGCGGATGCGCTGGTGCCCGGCGTTCGGCAGACCCGCGGCCCACGCGGCGTCGTCCTCCACCACGACCTCGACACCGACGGACGCGAGCGCCGGCAGGTCGACCGCGGACGACACGGTGAGGTCGGCGTCGGCGGCCAGGGCCGCCGCGACCGTGCGCAGCAGGTCGGCCGGGTCCCCCGCCTCGGCCAGCCGCACGTGCACCGTGGCCGGCAGGTAGCGGAACACGTTGCGCTCGGCCATCAGCGCCGACACGTCGGACGCGGCGAACACGTCGCGCGACGCC
>NZ_JAMXRU010000043.1 GCF_024124745.1 Aeromicrobium sp. CnD17-E | reverse complement strand
CCGACCGGTCGGCGACGAGCCGCGCCAGCACCTGGAGCACCGTCTCGGCGTCGACGCCGGCCTCCTCCTCGCGCCCCGCCCCGACGTCGAGCGCGACGCCTGCAGGACACCGCGCCGCGCGCTCGACCGCCGTCCGCGCCGCGTACAGGGCAGGACCTCGCGCGGCCCGCACCGACGTCGGCAGGGGGGTCTCGACGTCACCGACGCCGACCCCGACCCACCAGCGCTGCGTCCGCGCGACCAGCGCCACGACGTCGACGGCGACCACGGGATCGTCCACGAGCGCCTGCACCTCGTCGCCGACGGTGCGCTCGAAGCCTCGCACCGTCGGCGTCGCGTCCACCATGCGCAGGAGGTCGGGCACCGCGTCGGCGGCCTGACGGCTCCGGCGCTGGTCGAGGGTGAGGGCGAACATGCCTGCACTATATCAATGCTCGAGGCTTGATTCATGTGAATCAAGCCTGAGGGCTTGATGTGCCGTCGCGTCGCGCCAGGACGTCCGAGGCTCGTGGCACGATGACGGCGGAGAGGAGCACCATGACCGACCGGCCCGCCGACCCCTCGGCCGACGCCCCGTCCGAGGCCACGCCGTCCACCGCGGCCGCGGACGCTCCTGACGAGGCGCCCGCTGACGCTCCCGTCGAGGCGATCGAGGTCGAGCTGAGCATCCTCGCGGAGGCCCGCAACGAGGTGGGCGCGGCCGACCACAAGGCCTCGATGGTGCTCGCGGTGCTGGGCATCGGCTTCGGCGCCCTCCTCGCCGGACTCATCGCGCGGGACTGGAGCCCCGCCGAGCTCGACGTCGCCGGACGGACGATCTGGTACGTCGGCGCCCTGCTCGCCGCCGGCTCCGTCGGTGCGGCGGCGCTCGCCGTGTGGCCGCGGTTCACCGTGCCCCCGCCGTCCCCCCAGGTCTACTACTGGGGCCACGTCGCCGCGTTCGACTCCCGTGAGGCGCTCGACGCCTCGCTCGACGCCCAGCCGCCGACCCTGCCGGCGCGGACCCGGCACCAGCTCTACGAGCTGTCGCGGATCGTGGCGCGCAAGTACCACTGGGTCCGCCTCGCGATGCGTCTGGCCGGGGCGTCCGTGCCGTTCTTCGTCCTCGCGGCACTGGTGGGCTACTGACCCGGCGCGGGGGGCGTGAGCACGGTGCCGTGCCGCAGCAGGTCGTGCGCGTGCAGGACGGCGTAGGCGCCGCTGCGGCGCAGGTTCTGCGAGACCGCGGAGGCGCTGATGCCCTCCTCGTCGGCGAGGTCAGCCTGGGTCCGACCGTCGAGCACGCCGCGCAGCAGCCGCCGCGACCGCGGCAGCATGCCGCTGACGATCTCGTCGCGAAGCAGCAGGAAGGCGTCGACGTGGGCCGGGTCCGGGTGCTCGCCGCCCCGCGGCACGCCGTCGGCAACGACGTACCAGGTCCGCAGCGTGCGGTCGCGGCCCGTCTCCCGCGCCTTCGCCTCGTTGATGGCGTCCCGGGCGGCCCACCAGCCCGGGCCGTCCTGGAGCAGGCCGACGGCCCCGTGCCCGAGGTGCTGCACCGGGCCCACACCGATGCCGGTGCGGGCGTCGAGCTGATCCGGCAGCTCGAGGCGCAGCAGCAACGACGACCTCAGCGCCTCCTCGACCGTCGCGTACCGAGCCTGCGCCTCGTCGCCGACCGTGGGCTCGAGCGGCTGCTCGGCGGGCACGGTCCCGTTGACGGCGGCCAAGGCGTCCGTGAACGCCCGGTGCACCCAGGCGCGGTCGGCGTGCCGGCGCGAGCCGACGAGGTCGACGATCATCGTCACCCGCGTCGACAGCTCCGTCATGAAGATAAGTCTATGCCTTCAGGTAAGACAGAAAGTGTCCCTGACATCATGGCCTCATGCGCATCGCCTGGGCCGTCGGCGAAGACTTCCGACACCTCGATCCCGACCTTCCCCTGCTCACCGCGGCCGTGACCGCCCGCGGGATCGACGCGCACACCGTCGACTGGGACGACGCCGACGTCGACTGGGACGGCTACGACCTCGTCGTCGTCCGCTCCTGCTGGGACTACGTGCCGCGGCGCGCTGAGTTCCTCGCCTGGGCCGACGCAGTGCCGCGGCTCGCCAACCCCGCCGCCGTGCTGCGGTGGAACACCGACAAGACCTACCTGCGGACCCTCGACGAGGCGGGCGTGGCAGTCGTGCCCACGGCGTGGTCGGTGCGGTCCGTCGACGACCTGCCGGCGGCCGACGAGTGGGTGGTGAAGCCGACCGTCTCGGCCGGCGCGGCCGACACCGCCCGCTGGAGCGACCCGGAGCTGGCCGTCGCGCACAGCCGTCGCCTGCTCGACTCCGGTCGCGCCACGATGGTGCAGCCCTACGTCGACGCCGTCGACACCGAGGGCGAGACGGGCATCCTCCTCTTCGGCGGCACCGTGTCGCACGCCTTCCGCAAGGGTGCCCTCCTCGCCCGTGGCGACGACCCCCGCAGCCTCCCGGAGCTGAAGGAGGACATCGGGCCGCGTGAGCCGTCCGCCGACCAGGTGGCCTTCGCCCAGCACGCGGTGCGCGTGGCACGGGAGCTCACCGGCCAGGAGCTGCTGTACGCCCGGGTCGACGTCGTGACCGGGCCCGACGGTCGTCCGCGCCTCATGGAGCTCGAGCTGACGGAGCCGTCGTTCTTCCTGCCGCACACCGCGACGGGCGCCACGACCTTCGCCGGCGCCCTCGAGTCGCGGCTGTCCGGGTAGCACCACGCGGTCGAGTTCCGTCGAACGCGTTGCGGACGGCCCCGCGAGCGGGCAGGATCGTCGCCCGTGAGCCAGACCCCCGGCCTCGTGCGCTTCCACGACGTCATCAGCGCCGACGGCACGCGGTTGCGCGCCTGGACCAACGACGCCGACGGACCGACCGTGCTGCTGTGCAACGGGCTCGGCACCAACCCCTACGCCTGGCCGACCCTGCTCAACCCGGACTGCGGCGTGCGGGTCGTCTCCTGGAACCACCGCGGCGTCGGCGGCTCGGCCCGTCCCGCGGACGGTCGTGTCGACCTCGACTCCTTCGTCGAGGACGCCCTGGCCGTGATGGACGACGCGGGCCTGGAGTCGGCGCCCGTGCTGAGCTGGTCGACCGGCGTGACGGTGGCCTTCGAGCTCGCCGGGCGTCACCCGGAGCGGGTCGAGGGCATCCTGGCCGTCGCCGGCGTCCCGGGCAACACGTTCGGGACGATGCTCGCTCCCCTGCACGTCCCGCCGTTCCTCGCCCGGCAGCTGATGGTCGGTCTGGCCCGGGTGACCACGGTGACGGGTCACGGTCTCGCACCGGTGACCCGCAGGCTGCCCTGGACCCGTTCGACGACGGACCTGCTGCGCCACGCACGGCTCATCGACCCCGCCGCCGACACCGCCGACCTGCAGGCCATGGTGAAGGAGTTCTTCACCACGCACCCCGCCTGGTACGCCCGGCTCGCCCTGGGCGTGTCCAAGCACGCGCGGGTGCGTCTGTCCGCCATCGACGTGCCGACCACGTTCGTCGCGGGACGCTGGGACGTGCTCACCGGGGCGCGCGACATGTACACCGCCTCGCAGAACGTCCGCAGGTCCCGCTTCCGCGAGCTCGACGCGACCCACTTCATCCCCGTCGAGCACCCCGACGTCGTGCTCGAGGAGCTGCAGCTCCTCCTGGAGCGGATCGAGGCGCTGCGCGGGACGTGAGACCGGCCGTCGTCAGGCGGGGTCGTCGGCCCACGACGTGCGACCGTCGCCGGTGATCGGGATCGCCGGGCCCGGCGTCACCCGCGGGCGGAACGTCGCCTCGCCGAGTCCCCGCACGCGGGCGAGCCACTCCCGTGCGCGCCGGCCGCCCTCGCTGACGACGTAGCCCTGCACGTCGAGCCCGGCCGCCACGCCGAGGTCGACGGTACGGGCGGCGTAGACGCCCTGGGTGACGACGATCGCGGTGTCGGCCTCGAAGACGTCGCGGGCGCGCCGCATGGTGTGCCACGTGCTGAAGCCGGCGTAGTCCGTGAACACGTCGGCGGCCGGCACGCCGGCCTCGAGGACGGCGTCGCGCATGGCGTCGGGCTCGTTGTAGCTCGGGGTGCCGTTGTCGCCCGAGACCAGGATCTTCTCGACCAGCCCCCGGTCGTAGAGCTCGAGGGCAGCACGCACGCGCTGCTCGACAGGGCGCCCCAGCGAGCCGTCGGGGTACACGCCGGCCCCCGGCACGATCGCGACCTGCGCCGGGTCGAGGTCGTCGACCTGACGCGTGAGCCGCTCGGAGGTGCGACCCACGACCAGGAGGTTCGCGACCACGACCAGCGCGACGCCGACGACGCCGAGAGCGAGGGCCGAGACGACCAGCAGCCGCGACCACGGCCTCGGTCGGCGGCCGACGTCCTCGCCCTCGTGCGTCGTCACGGGGCGCTCAGGCGAGCTTCTCGAGAATCAGCTCGCGCACGCGTCCGGCATCGGCCTGGCCGCGCATCTCCTTCATCACGGCACCGATGAGCGCGCCGGCCGCCTGCACCTTGCCGTCGCGGATCTTCTGCGCGACGTCGGGGTTCGCGGCGATCGCGGCGTCGACGGCCGCTCCGAGGGCACCGTCGTCGGAGACGACCTCGAGCCCGCGGGCGGTCACGACCTCCTCGGGCGAGCCCTCCCCCGCCAGGACGCCCTCGAGGACCTGCCGCGCCAGCTTGTCGTTGACCCGACCCTCGTCGATGAGCGCCTGGACGCCCGCGACCTGCTCGGGCGTGACGCCCAGCTCGTCCAGACCCACGCCCGCCTCGTTGGCACGTCGGGCCAGCTCGCCCAGCCACCACTTCTTCGCCGCGGCCGGCGTGGCGCCTGCGGCCACCGTCGCGACGACCAGCTCCAGCGCCCCCGCGCCGACGGTGTCGCGCATGTCGAGGTCGGAGAAGCCCCACTCGGCCTGCAGCCGCTTGCGCCGCTCCGCCGGGGGCTCTGGCAGGGTTCCGCGCAGCTGCTCGACCCAGTCCCGCGAGGGCGAGACCGGCGCGAGGTCGGGCTCGGGGAAGTAGCGGTAGTCGTCGGCATCGGACTTCGGACGTCCCGGCGAGGTCGAGCCGTCGGCCTCGTGGAAGTGCCGGGTCTCCTGCAGGATGCTCTGGCCGGCGTCGAGCACGCCCGCGTGCCGCGAGACCTCGTAGCGCACCGCCCGCTCCACCGAGCGGAAGGAGTTGACGTTCTTCGTCTCGCTGCGCGTGCCCAGCGTCGTGGAGCCCTTCGGCTTGAGCGAGAGGTTGACGTCGGCGCGCAGGGAGCCCTGGTCCATCCGGGCGTCGGAGACGTCGAGCGCCACCATGAGGTCGCGCAGGTGCTGGACGTAGGCGCGTGCGACGGCCGGGGCCTTCTCGGCAGGCACCTCGATCGTGCGCGTGACGATCTCGATGAGCGGGATCCCGGCGCGGTTGTAGTCGAGCAGCGAGTGGTCGGCCCCGTGGATACGACCCGTCGCACCGCCGACGTGCAGCGACTTGCCGGTGTCCTCCTCCATGTGGGCGCGCTCGACCTCGATGCGGAAGGTCTCACCCTCGACGTCGAGGTCGACGTAGCCGTCGAACGCGATCGGCTCGTCGTACTGCGACGTCTGGAAGTTCTTCGGCATGTCGGGGTAGAAGTAGTTCTTCCGCGCGAACCGGCACCACTCGGCGATCTCGCAGTTGAGCGCGAGCCCGATGCGGATGGCCGACTCGACGGCCTTCGCGTTGACGACCGGCAGCGCACCCGGGAGGCCGAGGCACACCGGGCAGACCTGCGTGTTCGGCTCGGCGCCGAACGTCGTGGCGCACCCGCAGAACATCTTCGTGGCGGTGCTCAGCTCGACGTGCACCTCGAGCCCGAGCACGGGGTCGTAGCGCTCGATCGCCCGGTCGAAGGGGACCAGTGCGGGAGTGGTCTGCGTGCTCATCGGGCGGCTCCCGCGTCGATGTCGGACAGGGCGGGTGCGTCGACGAGCCGCTCGAGGGCGGCGCCGACGTTGTACAACCGGTCGTCGGCCTGGGCCGGGGCGAGCACCTGCACGCCCACGGGCAGGCCGGTGTCGCCGGCGAGCCCGACGGGCAGGCTGAGGCCCGGCACGCCGGCCAGGTTGGCCGGGATCGTCGCGACGTCCTCGAGGTACATCGCGAGCGGGTCGTCGCTCTTCTCGCCCAGCCGCCACGCCGTCGTGGGCGCCGTGGGCGAGACGAGCACGTCGACCTGCTCGAAGGCGGCCGCGAAGTCGCGCGCCACCAGGGTGCGCACCTTCTGGGCCGAGCCGTAGTAGGCGTCGTAGTAGCCGCTCGACAGCGCGTAGGTGCCGAGGATGATGCGGCGCTTGACCTCGTCGCCGAAGCCGGCGTCGCGGCTGGCCGCCATGACCTGCTCGGCACTCGCGAGCTGGCCGTCGGGCGTGACCCGCAGGCCGTACCGCATGGCGTCGAAGCGGGCCAGGTTGCTCGAGACCTCGCTCGGCATGACCAGGTAGTAGGCGGCGATGCCGTGCTCGAAGCTCGGGCACGAGACCTCCACGACCTCCGCCCCGGCCTGCGCGAGCAGCTCGACGGTCTCGTCGAAGCGCTGCTGGACCCCGGGCTGGAAACCCTCGCCACCGAGCTCCTTGACGACGCCGACCCGCAGGCCCGCGACGTCGCCGCGGCGTGCGGCGTCGACGACCGAGGGCACGGGGGCGTCGAGGCTGGTGGAGTCGAGCGGGTCGTGGCCGGCGAGCACCTCGTGCAGCAGGGCGGCGTCGAGCACGGAACGGGCCATCGGACCGACCTGGTCGAGGCTGCTGGCCATGGCGATGACGCCGTACCGCGAGACCCCGCCGTACGTCGGCTTGACGCCCACGATGCCGGTCATGGCGCCGGGCTGGCGGATCGAGCCGCCGGTGTCGGTGCCCAGCGCGAGCGGTGCCTCGTAGCCGGCGACGGCGGCGGCCGACCCGCCGCTGGAGCCGCCGGGGATGCGTTCGGTGTCCCAGGGGTTGCGGGCAGGCTTGTAGGCGGAGTGCTCGTTGGACGAGCCCATCGCGAACTCGTCGAGGTTCGTCTTGCCGAGGATCGGCAGCCCGGCGGCGCGCAGACGCGAGACGACGGTGGCGTCGTACGGCGGCACCCAGCCCTCGAGGATCCGCGAGCCGGCCGTGGTGGGCTGGCCGACCGTGTTGATGAGGTCCTTCACGGCCACCGGCACGCCGGCCAGCGTCGGCAGCGTCTCGCCTGCGGCACGGCGCGCGTCGACGTCGGCCGCGGTGGCCAGCGCCCCCTCGGCGTCGACGTGCAGGAACGCGCCGAGCCGGTCGTCGACGTCGGCGATCCGGTCGAGGTGGGCCTGCGTGACGTCGACGGACGTCAGGCTGCCGTCGGCGAGCGCGTCGGCGATCTCGGCGGCCTTGAGGCGGATGGGGTCGCTCATGTCAGTCCTCCCCCAGGATCTGCGGCACGAGGAAGCGCTGCTCCTCGCTGGCGGGCGCGCCCGCGAGGGCCTCGTCGGGCGTGAGACCGGGGCGGACGACGTCGTCGCGGAAGACGTTGTCGATCGGCACGGGGTGGCTCATGGCGGGCACGTCGGCGCTCGCGGCCTCCTGGACCGCGGCGACGTGGTCAAGGATGGCGGGCAGCTCGGCGCCCAGCCGATCGAGCTCGTCCTCGCTGAGCGAGATGCGCGCGAGGTTCGCCAGGTGGGCGACGTCCTCACGCGAGATGGCCGACGACATGCGTCTCCCTTGCGGCTGGGGTGCGGGTACCGACCCATCGTAGTGAGGAGTCACCTCACGTTCACCGGCCTCCCCTACGCTGCGCGTCGTGCTCGAGACCCTCAGCCCGGTACAGCTGTCCGCCTTCTCCGTCGACGACTCCGACGACGACGATCCCGTCCTCCTCGACGCCGGCGGCCTGGCCGTCGACACGTGGCGCGAGGGCTACCCGTACACCGAGCGTCTGGACCGGGACACGTACGAGCTGGAGAAGCGTCTGCTGCAGATCGAGCTGATCAAGCTGCAGAGCTGGGTCAAGGAGTCCGGGCAGCGTCTCGTCCTGCTGTTCGAGGGCCGCGACGCGGCCGGCAAGGGCGGCACCATCAAGCGCTTCACCGAGCACCTGAACCCCCGCGGCGCCCGGGTCGTCGCGCTGGTCAAGCCGACCGACCGCGAGCAGGGCCAGTGGTACTTCCAGCGCTACGTCTACCACCTGCCGACGTCGGGCGAGATCACGTTCTTCGACCGCTCCTGGTACAACCGGGCCGGCGTCGAGCGGGTGATGGGCTTCTGCACGCCCGAGCAGTACACGGAGTTCCTCAAGCAGGCGCCCGCGTTCGAGAAGATGCTCGTCAACGACGGCATCCACGTCGTGAAGTTCTGGTTCTCCGTCTCGCGGGCCGAGCAGCTCACCCGGTTCACGATCCGCCAGATCGACCCGGTCCGTCAGTGGAAGCTCTCCCCCATGGACCTCGCCTCCCTGGACAAGTGGGACGCCTACACCGACGCGAAGGAGGCCATGTTCCGCCGGACGGACACCAAGCACTCCCCCTGGACCGTCGTGAAGAGCAACGACAAGAAGCGCGCCCGCCTCGAGGCCATGCGCCACGTGCTGCACCGCTTCGACTACCCCGGCAAGGACCACGACGTCGTCCGCACCCCCGACCCCCTCGTCGTCGGCGCCGCCGCGGACCTCTTCGACCCCGACTCCGCCGACGTGGACTGAGGCGTCTCGGGGCTGGCGGTGGGCTGCCTGCGGTCGGTCTCGTCCTGCTGGTGCGCTGCCTCGGCCCTCGCTGGGGATGGTCTCCGAAAAGGCCTCGACCGGGCGGCTGGCATCGGTGCTGGTCTGGGGTCCTGGGCTGCGGGTTTCGCTCGGGGTGGACGCGGGATGCTGCGTTCGTGCGCTAGGAGTCCAAGGATTCTGCGTCTCCTACGGGATCCCGTCGCCAACGCGGAAGCGTTCGGACTTCTGCACCTCAAGGAAGATTCCTCCCCCGCTCACCCCCACGGGCGGTGGATCTGCAACCGCAGAAGCGCTCCTGCGGTTGCAGATCCACCGATAGGACGCACCAACGCAGAATGTTGGCCCCAGAACGCAGAAACGAAGAATCGTGCGTCACTCACGGGCCCAGACCAGACCCCGAGACCCGAGACCACCCCCAGACCCGCTGCCGGTCGAGGCCCTTTCCGAGGCCACCCCCAGCGAAGGCCGAGGCAGCGCACCAGCAGGACGAGACCCCCTGCGGCAGCGCACCAGCAAGCCCGAGACGCCGAGCTCAGTCTCCGGCAGGCGCCTCGTCGGTGGTCGCCTCGTCGGTGGTCGCCTCGTCGGTGGTCGGCTCGTCCTCCGCCTCGGCGTCCGGCTCCTCGCGCGGCGGGCCCTCGGCGAGCAGCGTCTTGAAGGCCGCCTCGTCGAGGATGGGCACGCCGAGCTGCTCGGCCTTGTCGGCCTTGGAGCCGGGGTTGTCGCCGACGACGACGTAGTCGGTCTTCTTGCTCACCGACCCGGCGGCCTTGCCCCCGTGCGCGAGGATCGCCTCCTTGACGGAGTCGCGCGTGAAGTCCTCGAGCGAGCCGGTGACGACGATGGTGAGCCCGTCGAGGGTGCCGCCGCCGGTGGACGCCGCACCGGGACCGGGGTGGTCGGGGATCGCGAACCGGACGCCGGCCGCGCCCCAGCGGTCGAGGATCTCCTGGTGCCAGTCGACGGCGAGCCACTCCAGCAGCGAGTCGGCGATGATCGGGCCGACGCCGTCGACCTGCGCGAGCGTGTCGCGGTCGGCCTCGCGGATCGCCTCGAGTGAGCCGAAGTACTGCGCCAGCGCCCGTGCCGCGACCGGGCCGACGTGGCGGATCGACAGTGCCACGAGCTGACGCCAGAAGTCCTTCGTCTTGGCCTTCTCGAGCTCGTCGACCAGCGTGAGCGCCTGCGCCGACGGGTGCAGGACGCGGTGGTCCTTGCGCACGCCCGCCGCCCGACGCTCCGCGGGCGACGCGTCCTCGTACCCGGGCGGGTAGGTGACCTCGACCCGCTGGAACGGGGCACGGCGCACCGGCTCGCCCGTGCGCTCGTCGATGCGTGGCTCGCCGGTCTCGGCGTCGCGCACGACCACCTCGATCGGCACGAGCGTGTCGAGGTCGAGGTCGAACAGCCCCGCCTCGCTGCGCAGCGGCGGCTCCTCCGGCACCGTCGGCTGCGTGAGCGCGGCGGCCGTGACCTCGCCCAGCGCCTCGATGTCGAGCGCACCCCGCGACCCGACGTGCTCCACCCGGCCCCGCACCTGCGCCGGGCAGGTCTGCGCGTTCGGGCAGCGGAGGTCGACGTCGCCCTCCTTCATGGGCCGCAGCGGCGTGCCGCACACGGGGCAGTCGTCGGGCATGACGAACTCGACCTCGCTGCCGTCGCGCAGCTCCACGACCGGGCCCAGCACCTCGGGGATGACGTCGCCGGCCTTGCGCAGGACGACCGTGTCGCCGATGAGCACGCCCTTCTGCCGGACGACGTCCTTGTTGTGCAGGGTGGCCTGCCGCACGACGCTGCCCGCGACCTGCGCCGGCTCCATGACGGCGAACGGCGTGGCCCGACCGGTGCGGCCGACGGAGACGACGATGTCGAGCAGGCGGGTGTGCACCTCCTCGGGCGGGAACTTGTAGGCGATCGCCCAGCGGGGCGCGCGACTCGTCTCACCGAGCTCGGGGTGCAGCGCGAGCTCGTCGACCTTGACGACGACGCCGTCGATCTCGTGCTCGATCGCGTGCCGGTCCTGGCCGAGCTCGGCGACGCGCGCGAGGAGGTCGTCGACGGAGTCGTAGACCCGCGAGTGCGGACTGGTGGGCAGGCCCCACGACGCGAGCAGGTCGTAGACCTCGCTCTGCGCGGCGACCGGCGGGCGCTCCCAGGCGCCGATGCCGTGCACGTAGAGCGACAGCGCCGCGATCCGCGCCTCCCCCGCCTCACGCTCGAGCCCGTCCTTCTTGCCCAGCAGCTGACGCAGGCCGCCACTGGCCGCGTTGCGAGGGTTGGCGAAGGCCGGGAAGCGTCGGGCGGCGGCAGCCTCGGCCCGGTCCTGCTCGACGCCACGCGCGGTCATCTCGGCCACGACCCGCTCGCGCAGGTCGGCCTGGAGCGCGTTGAGCCGCTCGAACGCGGCCACCGCGATGAAGACCTCTCCCCGGACCTCGACGAGCGGTGGGTGTCCCTCGCCGTCGAGCCGTCGTGGGACGCCGGGCAGTCGTACCGCGTTGGTCGTGACGTCCTCGCCGACCCGGCCGTCGCCCCGGGTCGCTGCGCTGACGAGGCGGCCGTGCTCGTAGCGCAGGGAGAGGGCCAGCCCGTCGATCTTGACCTCGGTGAGCCACCGGACGTCGCGCCCGGCCGAGGCGCGGGTCTTCTCGCACCACGCGGTGAGCTCCTCGGGCGAGAAGACGTTGTCGAGGCTGAGCATGCGCTCGGCGTGCTCGACCGGCGCGAGCTCGGAGCTGCGGGCGGCGCCGACCGACAGGGTCGGCGAGTCCTGACCCTGGATCTCGGGGTGCAGCCGCTCGAGCTCCTCGAGCCGGCGCATCCAGCCGTCGTAGGTCTGGTCGTCGACCCGGGAGTCGTCGTCGCCGTAGTACGCGTCACGGGCCTCGTTGATGCGCTCGACGAGCTGCTCGGCCTCGGCACGCGCCTGGTCGAGGGTCAGGTCCAACGGGTTCTGCGGGGCCTCGGTCACGTCGTTCATCCTAGGACCGACCTCCGACGTCCACCCCTCGTCGACGAGCCGACGGACGCGCCGCGGGTGCGACGTCGGCAGCGCCCTGACACGGTGGACGCATGAGCCCCCGACGCCTCGTCCCGATCGTCCTCGGAGCCCTGCTCGTCGTGGCGGGGCTCGTCGGGTTCTTCGTCCTCGACGGGCTCGCCGCCGACCTCGCGTGCGGGGTCGCCGTGGTGGTCGGCATCGCCGTGGTGCGTCTCGGGTCGCGGCCCGACCCTGACGAGATCGTCTAGCGCACCTCAGCGCGCCAGTCCCACGGCCTCCGCGAGCACGCGGCGGGCGAAGGCGGGCGACGCGCCCGCGAGACCGCAGGCGGGCGTGACCACGACGCGGTCGTGCCAGGCGTCCTCGCCGAACCCGAGCCGTCCGGTCCAGTCCTCGATCCGACGTCGGGACGCGGCCGGGTCGAACGCGACGTCGGTCGACGGCAGCGCCCCGACCCAGAGGTCCGTCCCTGCCTCGAAGGCCTCGGCCCAGGCATCCGCACCCCCGCCGGTGGCCGCCTCGACCAGGCCGAGGTCGAACGCGATCGCGTCGAAGCCGACGCCGTGCAGGAGGGAGACGGGGACCGCGGGCGCACAGCAGTGCACCACGGGTGTGGCTCCGGCGTCGCGGACGGCGTCGACGACGAGCCGCAGCAGGGCGTCGGCCTCGGGCAGGTCGACGGTGCGGTAGCGGCCGAAGCCCGACGACGTCGGTACCTGCGCCGCCAGCACCGCCGGCAGGGCCGGCTCGTCGACCTGCAGCACGAGCGGCGAGCGCGGGAAGCGTCGACGCAGCGACGCCACGTGGTCGGCCACCCCCGACGCGAGCGCGTGCGCGAGGTCGCGTCGTGCCCCGTGGTCGGACAGGACCTTCTCGCCCCGCTGGAGCTCGACGGTCGCCGCCAACGTCCACGGTCCGGCGACCTGCTGCTTCACGGTGCCCTCCCGGTCCTGGGCGACCTCCTCGAGGACGTCGAGGTCCTGCGCGAGCAGGGAGCGGGCTCGGCGGTGGTCGACGCCCGAGGCGTCGAGCAGACGCCATCCGGCGGGCTGGAGGTCGGCGCCCAGGCCGTCGAGCACGGCGAGCGACCTGCCGACCATCTGGGCGGCGACGCCACGCGCCGGCAGCTCGGGCACGAAGACGAGGTCGTCGAGCGTGCCAAGCACCATCGCGGCGCTCTCGGCGTAGTCCTCACCGGGCAGGGAGCCGATGCCGGTGGCCCTCACCTGCCGTCCCCGACGCCGACCTCGACGCGCGACGTGGCCGTGATGGTGGCGGAGCCGACCACGCGGGTGCCGACGTACACGACGACGGCCTGGCCGGGGGCGATGCCCTCGGCGGGGTCGTGCAGCCGCACCCGGACGAGGTCGCCGTCGACCTCGACGACCGCCCGGTGCTCGGCGCCGTGGGCGCGCAGCTGCACGGTGCACTCGAGCGGACCGTCCGGGGCCGGACCGCACCACAGGGGCCGGTCGGCCTCCAGCACGTCGACGAGGAGGCGCTCGCGCGGGCCCACCGTCACCGTGCCCGACACCGGCTCGATGTCGAGCACGAAGCGCGGCTTGCCGTCGTCGGCCGGGACGCCCAGCCGCAGGCCCCGGCGCTGGCCGATCGTGTAGGCGTAGGCGCCGTCGTGCTCGCGCAGGACGGTGCCGTCCTCGTCGACGATGGTCCCGGGGCGGGGGCCGAGCCGCTCGGCGAGCCACCCGGCGTTGTCGCCGTCGGCGACGAAGCAGATGTCGTGGCTGTCGGGCTTGGTGGCCACCTGCAGGTCGCGGCGGGCGGCCTCGGCGCGCACGTCGGTCTTGACCGAGCCGCCGAGCGGGAAGTGCGAGTGCCGGAGCTGCTCCTGCGTGAGCACGCCCAGCACGTAGCTCTGGTCCTTGCCCGCGTCCTGGGCCCGGTGGAGCTCGACGTCACCGCCCGCCCCGGTCTCGAGGAGGGCGTAGTGGCCGGTGACGACGCCGTCGAAGCCCAGGGCGAGCGCGCGGTCGAGCACGGCGGCGAACTTGATCTTCTCG
This sequence comes from Aeromicrobium sp. CnD17-E, assembly GCF_024124745.1. Taxonomy (GTDB): domain Bacteria; phylum Actinomycetota; class Actinomycetes; order Propionibacteriales; family Nocardioidaceae; genus Aeromicrobium. The sequence goes on along the minus strand of NZ_JAMXRU010000043.1, from coordinate 12,350 downwards.
TTGCAGCGCAGGCACGGGTTCGGGGTGCGGCCGGCCGCGTACTCCGCGACGAAGTCGTCGACCACCTCGTCGGCGAACTCGGTGCTCATGTCCCAGACGTAGAACGGGATGCCGAGCACGTCGGCGGCGCGACGGGCGTCGCCGGCGTCCTCGATGGAGCAGCAGCCCCGCGCACCGGAGCGGTACGACCGCGGGTTGCGGCTGAGGGCGAGGTGCACGCCGGTGACGTCGTGCCCGGCCTCGACCGCCCGGGCCGCGGCGACGGCGGAGTCGACACCGCCCGACATGGCGGCGACGAGCCGTGCCATCAGCGTCCCCTGACGAGGGAGGCCGTGACGGCGCGCTCGCGCACCTGCGGGAGGGCGGCGAGCAGCCGGTCGACGTCGGCCTCGGTGCTGGTGTGGCCCAGGCTCAGCCGCAGCGACCCGCGGGCGGCGGCGTCGTCGTAGCCCATGGCGAGGAGCACGTGGCTGGGCTGCGGCACGCCCGCCTGGCAGGCCGAGCCCGTGGACACCTCGATGCCCTGGGCGTCGAGCAGCATGAGCATGGCGTCGCCCTCGCAGCCCGGGAACGTCACGTGGGCGATGTTCGGGAGCCGGTGCTGCGGACCGGGCTCGGGGTCGCCGTTGACGACGGCGTCGGGGACGACCCGCAGCAGACCGGTGACCAGCCTCTGCCGGAGACGCTCGATCCGCGCGGAGACCTGGGCCTGCCGCTCGACGGTGATCTCGAGCGCCCGCGCGAACGCGGCGATCAGCGCCACCCCGACGGTCCCGGAGCGCAGGTCGCGCTCCTGCCCGCCGCCGTGGACGAGCGGCACGGGAGCCACCTCGCGGCGCACCAGCAGCGCGCCCACCCCGACGGGCCCGCCCAGCTTGTGCGCGGTGACCGTCATCGCGTCGAGCCCGGAGGCCGCGAAGTCGAGCGGGAGGTAGCCGGCGGCCTGCACGGCGTCGCTGTGCACCGGGATCGCGTGCTCCCTCGCCAGCGCGACGACGTCGTCGACCGGCTGCACGGTCCCCATCTCGTTGTTGGCCCACATCGTGGTGACCACCGCCACCGACGCCGGGTCGGCCTCGATCTGCTCGCGCAGCCGCTCCACGACGACGCGTCCCTGCCGGTCGACGGGGGTCGTGTCGATGCGGGCACCCTCGTGGGCTGCCAGCCACGTGACGGGGTCGAGCAGGGCGTGGTGCTCGATGGAGCTGAACAGCACGCGGTCGCGGGCGGGGTCGGCGTCACGCCGGGCCCAGTACAGGCCCTTGATCGCCAGGTTGTTCGCCTCCGTGCCCCCGGAGGTGAACACGACCTCCGACGGGCGAGCGCCGAGGCACTCCGCGATCACCTCGCGCGACTCCTCCACCACCCGCCGCGCAGCGCGGCCCGAGGCGTGCAGGCTCGACGCGTTGCCCGTGCGCGCCAGCTGCTCGGTGAGCACCTGGGCCGCCTCGGGGTGCATCGGCGTGGTGGCTGCGTGGTCGAGGTAGACCACGGGAGCCGGCGCGCTGTTCTCGGACGTCATGACGTCACCAGGGTAGACCGGCGCACCACCGCGTCGTCGCGCGCTGGCCGAGGCGTCGCGCTCACCGGCCGCAGACGTCGGCCAGCGCCTGAGCCGCGTCGGCGAGCTGCTCGTCGGTCACCGAGCGCCCGAAGGTGAAGCGCGCCGCCGTCTGCGCCACCTCTCCCGGCACTCCCATCGCCACGAGGACGTGGCTCGGCTCGTCGCTGCCGGCGTGGCAGGCAGACCCGCTGGAGCAGACGACGCCGCGGCGCTCGAGGTCGAGCAGCACCGACTCCCCCGACCGTCCGGGGAGCACGAAGGACGCGTGCCCCGGGAGACGACGCGCGGGGTGACCCGTCAGTGCGGCGCCCGGGACCGACTCCAGCACCGCCGCGACGAAGCGGTCACGCCGCGCCGCCACCTCCGCCGCCGACGTGCCGGCCGAGCGCGTGAGCCGCAACGCAGCCGCGAGACCGACCGCACCCGCGACGTCCTCGGTGCCGGAGCGTCGGCCGCCCTGCTGGCCGCCGCCGTGCACGAGCGGCTCGACGCGCACCCCTCGACGCACCCACAGCAGGCCGACGCCCTTGGGTCCGCCGAGCTTGTGCGCGGACAGGCTGAGCGCCTGGACGCCCAGCGCTCCGACGTCGAGCGTCAGTCCGTCGTGGTCGGGCCAGGCCGCCGACTGGACCGCGTCGGTGTGGAACGGCACCTCGTGCCGCGCCGCCACCTCCGCCAGCGCGGCGACCGGCTGGACGGTGCCCACCTCGTTGCTGGCGTGCTGCACGCTCACCACGGTCGTGTCGTCACGCAGGACCGCAGCCAGGTCGTCCGGGTCGACGAGCCCGTCGCCGTCGACTGCCAGCTCGGTGACGTCGTACCCGATGCGGCCGAGCCAGCGAGCCGACTCCAGGACCGCCGGGTGCTCGACGGCGCTCACGACGACGTGGCGCCCCCGCGGCTGGGCGAGCGCGATGCCCTTGAGGGCCGTGTTGGCCGCCTCGGTGCCCCCGGAGGTGAACGTGACCTCGCCAGGGCGCGCACCGAGAGCCTCCGCGACGTCGGCCCGCGCCTGCTCGAGCCCGGCGCGGGCGGCGTCGCCGATCTCGTGGTGGCTCGACGGGTTCCCGAACGCCGGCCCCAGGTAGGGACCCATGGCGGTGAGCACGTCGCGGCGCAACGGCGTGGTCGCCGCCTCGTCGAGGTAGATCACTCGGCCGGTCCCGTCGCCCCTGCGTCGGCACCTCCGGCCCCGCCGACCTCGACGTCGAGCCCGAGGTCGAGCGCGCGGACGGAGTGGGTCAGGGCGCCGATGCTGATCACGTCGACGCCGGTGCGCGCCACGTCGCCGACGGTCTCGAGCGTGATGCCACCGCTCGCCTCGACGATCGCGCGGCCCGCGACGAGCGCGACCCCCGTCCGCAGGTCGTCGGGCGTGAAGTTGTCGAGCATGATCGTGTCGACGCCGCCGGCCAGCACGGCCTCCACCTGGTCGAGCCGGTCGACCTCGACCTCGACGTGGGTGGTGTGGGGCAGCTGATCGCGCGCCTGACGGATCGCGGCGGTCACGTCGTCGACGAGCGCCAGGTGGTTGTCCTTCGCCATCACGGCGTCGGAGAGCGAGAAGCGGTGGTTGCGTCCGCCGCCGCACCGGACGGCGTGCCGCTCCAGCGCCCTCAGCCCGGGCGTCGTCTTGCGGGTGTCGACGATCCGTACGCCCGTGCCCTCGACCGCCTCGACGTACCGGGCCGTCAGGGTCGCGATCCCGCACAGCCGCTGGACGAGGTTGAGGGCCACGCGCTCGCCGCGCAGCACGGCCCGCGCCGGGCCCTCGACGGTGGCGAGGACGTCGCCCGCGGCGAACGGTTCCGCGTCGGCGCGCAGGACCTCGACCACGACCGCCGGGTCGACCGTGGCGAACGTCTCGACGACCACGTCGCCACCGGCCATGACGCCGGCCTCGCGCGCCACGACCGAGGCTCGCGCGACGGCGGTCTCCGGCACGAACACCTCGGACGTGAGGTCGCCGGACGGTGCGTCCTCGTCGAGGGCGAGGTCGACGACGCGGCGCACCTGGCGCCGGGTCAGCACGAGGCACCCGCCGTCGCTGCGACCCCACGCGGAAGGGCGGTCCGGGACAGGACCACGGCGCTGTGCCGGGCCACCGGCCCGGGGGTGGGAGCGTCGGTGCGGAAGTGGCCACCGCGTGACTCCCGACGCTCCAGCGCCGAGACGACCAGCGCCCGCGCGACGGTGCGCAGGTTGGCGTCCTCGACCGCCTTCACGTCACTCCCCGCGGGCACGCTCGTGTCGACCCGCTGCAGGGTCTCGACCGCGTGCCGCAGCCCGACCTCGTCACGTCGCAGCCCCGCCGTGTCCCACAGCAGCCGCTGGAGGTCGGTCCGGGTGAGCGGCAACGGGTCGTCGGTGTCCGCGGGAGGCACGAGGACGGGTGCCGCCCAGCTCTCGTCGACGTCGTCGGCCGCACGCGGCGCGGCCACCGCGGCCTCGACCACCCGCCGTCCGTACACCGCTCCCTCGAGCAGCGAGTTGGACGCGAGCCGGTTGGCTCCGTGCAGACCGTTGCAGGCGACCTCGCCGACGGCCAGCAGCCCCGGCAGCGACGTGCGTCCCCACAGGTCGGTGCGGATCCCGCCCATGAAGTAGTGCGCCGCCGGGGCGACCGGGACCGGCTCGCGCCCCCAGTCGAGCCCGAGCGAGCGCACCGACGCGTCGATGGTCGGGAAGCGGCGGGCGAGGAAGTCGGCCCCGAGCGCGGTCGCGTCGAGCAGGACGGGGGCGCCGCCCTGACGAGCCATCTGCTCCGCGATGCCCCGCGCCACGACGTCGCGAGGGGCGAGCTCGGCGTCGGGGTGGACGTCGAGCATGAACCGGTGGCCGTCCGCGGCGCGCAGCACGGCACCCTCGCCCCGCACGGCCTCGGACACGAGCGGGCTCCCCGGCACCGCGAGGGCGGTGGGGTGGAACTGGTAGAGCTCGAGGTCGGCGGAGACCGCCCCCGCCCGCAGTGCCATCGCCAGGCCGTCGCCCGTGGCCACGGCGGGGTTGGTCGTGTACGGGTAGAGCTGGCCCGCTCCCCCGGTGGCGAGCACCACCTGGTCGCCGTGCAGCACCGCGCCGTCGAGGAGGACGACGCCCCGGACCACGCCGTCGTGGACCACGAGGTCGACGGCCATCGTCCGCTCGCGCACCTCGACGTCGCTCGCGCGCACCCGCTCGACCAGGGCGTCGGAGATGGCGGCGCCCGTCGCGTCGCCACCGGCGTGCAGGATGCGCCCGTGGGAGTGGGCGGCCTCCAGTCCTCGGGCCAGCTCGCCGTGGTGCACGTCGAAGCGCACCCCACGCCGCACGAGGGCGGCGACCGCGTCGGGACCCGCGGAGCAGAGCACCTGCACGGCGTCCTCGTCCGAGAGCCCCGCGCCGGCGGCCACCGTGTCGGCGACGTGCGACGCGACGCTGTCAGCGGGGTCGGTGACCACCGCCACGCCTCCCTGCGCCCAGCTGGTGTTGCTGGTGACGAGGTCGGCCTTCGTGAGCAGCGTGACCCGTACCCCGGGTCGGGCTGCCGCCTCCAGCGCCGCGGTGAGTCCGGCGACGCCGCTGCCGACGACGACCACGTGCCTCACCTCAGGCACCCCTCCCGGAGACGGCGACCGGGGAGGCGTCCTTCGGTCGCGCGGCGAGCATCCGCTCCAGGGCGACCTTCGCGTCACGCGCGACGTCGTCGGGCACGACGATCTCGTTGCGGACCTCGCCCTCCAGCAGGCCGTCGAGCACCCAGGCGAGGTAGCCCGGGTGGATCCGGTACATCGTCGAGCAGGGGCACACGACGGGGTCGAGGCAGAAGATCGTGCGGTCGGGGTGCTCGGCCGCGAGCCGGTTCACCAGGTTGACCTCGGTGCCGATGGCGATGACGTCGCCCGGCTGGCTGGCCGCCACGTACGTGCGGATGAGGTCGGTCGACCCGGCGGCGTCGGCGGCGTCCACGACCGGCATCGGGCACTCGGGGTGCACGACCACCTTGACGCCGGGGTGCTCCGCGCGCGCCTGCTCGATCTGCGCGACGGTGAACCGCTTGTGCACCGAGCAGAAGCCGTGCCACAGCAGCACCTGCGCGTCCTGCAGCTGCTCGTCGGTGTTGCCGCCGAGCGGCTTGCGCGGGTTCCACATCGGCATGCGGTCCAGCGGCACGCCCAGGGCCTTGGCCGTGTTGCGACCGAGGTGCTGGTCGGGGAAGAAGAGCACCCGGTGTGCCCGCTCGAACGCCCACTCCAGCACCGTGGCGGCGTTGGACGACGTGCAGACGATGCCGCCGTGGCGACCGCAGAACGCCTTGAGGGCGGCCGAGGAGTTCATGTAGGTGACCGGCAGGACGGGCACCTTGCCACCGGCGTCGGGACCCATGCCCGTGACGGGGTCGGCGTAGACGCGCTCGAGCTCCTCCCACGCGGTCTCCACCGACTCCTCGTCGGCCATGTCGGCCATGGAGCAGCCCGCGGCCAGGTTGGGCAGGATCACGTGCTGCTCCGGCCGCGCGAGGATGTCGGCGGTCTCGGCCATGAAGTGCACGCCGCAGAAGACGATGGTCTCGGCGTCGGGACGGGTGAGCGCCGCGTTGGCGAGCTGGAAGGAGTCGCCCACGAAGTCGGCGTGCTGCACGACCTCGTCGCGCTGGTAGAAGTGCCCGAGCACGACGAGCCGGTCGCCGAGCGCCTCCTTCGCCGCGCGGATCCGCTCGTGCAGGTCGGCGTCGTCCATCCGCTGGTAGGCGACGGGCAGCTGGCCGGGACGTACCACCGGCTCGGGGACGACGTCGTCCTCGGACGCCCCGGGTCCGTAGCCGGGCACGAGGTCGAAGAGCCAGGGGCCCTCGGCCAGCTCGGCGTCGCACGTGTCGCCGGGCCGTGCGGTGACGACGTCGTGGACGGACCCGGTGGGGACGGGACCGGTGGACAGGGTGCTGGTCATCGGATCTCCTCGGGGAGAGCCGCGCGCCGGTACAGCGCGGGCGGACGGTGGCTCGTGCCGGTGAGGTAGGAGCCGGTGGGGGTGACGGTCCCGCTCGCCAGGACCTGGCGGCGGAAGTTGGCGGGGTCGAGCGAGCGGTCGAGCACGGCCTCGTGCACGGCGCGCAGGTCGGCCAGCGTGAACTCGGGCGTGACGAAGGCGAAGGCGATCGGCGAGTACGTGATCTTGGCCCGCAGTCGCGCGAGGGCGTAGTGGAGGATCGCGTCGTGGTCGAAGGCGAGCCCGCGGACGTCGTCGGCGACGAACCACTCGACGTTCTCGCCGTCGGTGGCACGGGCGTCCTCGTCGGGTCGGACCAGCGCCCAGTAGACGATCGAGACCACCCGGTCCTCGGGCGAGCGGTCGACCGCGCCGAAGGAGTACAGCTGCTCGAGGTGTCGCGGCGCGAGGCCGGTGGTGCGCTCGAGCGTGTGGCGTGCCGAGGCCGCGAGGTCCTCGTCGGGGCGCAGCGGCCCGCCCGGGAGGGCCCAACGCCCCTCGTACGGCTCGCGGATGCGGCGCACGAGCGGCAGCCACAGGGTCGTACGGCCCGTCGTGGGGTGCGGGCGCAGCGCGAAGATGACCGTGGACACCGCCAGGCTGACCTGGCCGGTGTCGGTCTCGACGTCGGTGCGCATCGCTGCTCCCTTCGGGTTGACCTGACCTTAACCCCACCTTCTGGTCGGCTCAACTCGAAGTGCGGCGCATCTCACTCCTCGGGCACCGGCCAGGATGGGGGCCATGCAGATCCGCCGCCTGACCGAGGCCGACGAGGACGTCATGCGACGCCAGTTCACCGAGGCGTTCGGCGCCTTCGACCCGCCGGAGCCCCCCGTCCCCCTGATCGTCGACGGCAAGCGCTGGTGGGGTGCGGAGGTCGGCGGGCGCATCGTCGCGACGGCGCTGGACCGCGAGTACACGTCGTGGTTCGGCGGCGTCCGCGTACCGACCGCGGGGATCGGCGGGGTCACGGTCGCGCCCGAGCACCGCGGAGCCGGTCTGCTCCGTCCGCTGTTCACGGCCATGCTGGCCGAGGCCCGGGAACGTGGCGCGCTCGTCTCGACGCTGTACGCCACCGCGCCGGCGCTCTACCGGCGGTTCGGGTTCGAGACCGTCTCCTCGCTCGACGACGTGCGGCTGCCGACCCACGCGCTCGCCGTGGGCGGCAGCACCCCCGTGCGGCGGGCCACCTCGGCCGACGACGACGCGATCCGCGCCGTCCACGACCGCGCGGCAGCCCGCGAGAACGGACCGCTCGCCCGCACCGGACCACTCTTCACGGAGTCGCCGACCCTGCGCGTCAGCGGCGTGAGCGTCGCCGAGCGCGAGGGCGAGGTCCTCGGCTACGTGTCGTGGGACCGCGGTCGCGGGTACGGCGCCGAGGGCGAGCTGGTGGTCGGGCAGCTGATGGCCGACGACGCCGACGCTTTGCGCTCCCTGCTGAGCCTGCTGTCGACGTTCGCGTCGGTCACGCCGACCGTCCGGATCCGCACCAGCGGCGTGCCGCCGTGGCAGCACCTGCTGCGCACGGCGCACCCGGAGACGGTCTCGTCGGCCCCCTACGCGCTGGCGGTGCTCGACCCGGCCGCCCTGGCCCTGCCGCGCGTGCACCCCGGCATCGACACCCGCCTCCCGTTCTCGGTCGACGGGCGCTCCCTCACCCTTGCGGTCGCCGACGGCTCGGGGCACGTCGAGCCCACGGGCACGACGACCGGCGGCCGCACGTTCACCCGCGGCGGCCTGGCGCTCACGTTCGCGGGCGCCGCGACCTCGGCCACGCTGAGGTCCCTCGGGCACGTCGAGGGCGACACCGCCGACGACGTCACCTGGGACCTGCTGTTCACCCGCGGCCCGGTGACGGTGCACGACTACTTCTGACGCTCACCGGAAGTCGCGCGAGCGGTGCCTGCCGATCGCCGCCGCCGTCTCGGGGTACAGCGACTCGATCCGCTCGATCCGCTCCGCGCGCAGGTTCGTCGCACCCTCGACGTTCTCGACGACCCCGCGCACGACCACGCCGGCCGCGTTCTGCAGCACCCGACGGTGCTGCGCCCAGACATCGGCGAACACGACCACGTTGAGCATGCCCGTCTCGTCCTCCAGGTTGAGGAACGTGACGCCCGACGCCGTGTACGGACGCTGCTTGTGGGTGATGAGCCCGGCCACCCGGATCCGCCGACCCGTGCCGAGCGACGCGCACTCCTGCACCGCGCGGACGTCCTCGCGCACCAGCAGGGGACGCAGGTGCACGAACGGGTGGTCGGTGGGTGAGATGCGCGTGGCCCACAGGTCGGCCGTGGTCAGCTCGACGTCGCTCATGCCCGGCAGCATCGGCGGCGGCGCCTGCACGGCCGTGCCCTCCAGCAGGTCGGGCGCGTCGGTGTAGCCCGCGTTCCACAGCGCCTGGCGTCGGCTGAGGCCGAACACGTCGAACGCCCCTGCCGTGGCCAGGGCCTCCATCTGCGCCACCGACAACCGCGTGCGGCGCACCACGTCGGCCATGTCGGTGAACGCACGCTCCGCCCGGGCCACCACGACCCGCTCGGCGTCGGCCTGCCCGATGCCCTGCACCTCCGTGAGCCCCAGCCGCACCGCGTGGTGGCCGTCGCGCCGGTGCTCGGCCAGCCGGGCCTGCAGCACGTCACGGGCCTGCGTGTCGTCGAAGTCGCCCGTCGGGGGCTGCTCACGGTGGGTGCAGGTGTCGAGCCCGGTCGGGGTGCCGGCCCCTCGACCCGGGACGAGGAGCTCCAGGTCGGCGTGGACCTGGGAGCGGGCGATGCAGGGTCGACGGACCTCCACCCCGTGCCGGCGGGCGTCGGCGGTGAGCGACTGCGGGGAGTAGAAGCCCATCGGCTGCGAGCGCAGCAGCGCCGCCAGGAACGCGGCCGGGGCGTGCAGCTTCAGCCAGCTGCTCGCGTACACCAGCAGCCCGAAGCTGAGCGCGTGGCTCTCGGCGAACCCGAAGTTCGCGAACGCCTGGATCCGCTCGTAGATCCCGTCGGCGGTCTCCCCCGTGATGCCGTGACGCTGCATGCCGGCGTACAGGGTCTCGCGCAGGCGCTCGATCCGCTCCGTCCCCCGCTTGGAGCCCATCGCCCGCCGCAGCAGGTCGGCGTCGTCACCCGTGCAGTCGCCCACCGTCATCGCGATCTGCATGAGCTGCTCCTGGAACAGCGGTACGCCCATCGTGCGCTCCAGCACCGGCTTCAGCAGCGGGTGGATGTGGTCGACCGGCTCCTTGCCCAGCCGGCGACGGATGTACGGGTGCACCGCCCCGCCCTGGATGGGACCCGGGCGGATGAGGGCGATCTCGATGACGAGGTCGTAGTACGAGCGCGGCCGCAGACGCGGCAGGGTGCCGATCTGGGCCCGGCTCTCGACCTGGAACACGCCCACCGAGTCCGCCAGGCACAGCATGTCGAAGACTCCGCCCTCCTCCTTCGGGATCGACGCGAGGTCCCACCGCTCCCCCGTGTGCTCGGCCAGCAGGTCGAACGTGTGCTGGATCGCCCCGAGCATCCCGAGGCCGAGCAGGTCGAACTTGACCAGGCCCATCCACGCGCAGTCGTCCTTGTCCCACTGCAGCACCGTGCGCCTCTCCATGCGGGCACGCTCGATCGGCACCACCTCACCGACTGGTCGCTCGGTGAGCACCATGCCACCGGAGTGGATGCCCAGGTGGCGAGGCGTCTTCAGCAGCTGCTCGGCGAGCTCGCGCACCAACGGCGGCAACGGGTGGTCCTCGGCCGTCTCGACGGCCCGCCACGACTCGATGCCCTTGCTCCACGCGTCCTGCTGACCCACCGAGTAGCCCAGCGCCTTGGCGACGTCGCGGACGGCCGAGCGGGGCTGGTAGCTGATGACGTTCGCCACCTGGGCGGCGTTGCGCCGGCCGAACTGGTCGTAGACCCACTGGATGATCTCCTCCCGACGGTCGGCGTCGAAGTCGACGTCGATGTCGGGCTCCTCGTCGCGGGTGGCGGCCAGGAAGCGCTCGAACGGCAGGTCGTAGAGCATCGAGTCGACCGCCGTGATGCGCAGGGCGTAGCAGACCGCGGAGTTCGCGGCCGATCCGCGACCCTGGCACAGGATCCCGCGACGCCGCGCCTCGGCGACGATGTCGTGGACGATGAGGAAGTAGCCGCAGAAGCCCTTCGCCTCGATGACGGCCAGCTCACGCTGCAGCCGCTCCTCGGCGCGGTCGCGGTCGTGCGCGTAGAGGTCGTCGGCACCCTGGCGCACCAGCTCGCGCAGGTACTCCATCGGCGTGTACCCGGCGGGCACCTTGGTCTGGGGCAGCCGCGGCGCCGCCCGACGCAGGTCGAACGCCGCGGCCCGGGCGACGTCGACCGAGCGCGCCACCGCACCGGGGTACCGGCCGAAGCGCACCTGCATCTCCGCACCCGAGCGCAGGTAGGCCTGGCCCGACGCCGCCAGCCAGCCGTCCATGTCGGTCAGGCTGCGTCGGGCGCGGACGGCTGCCATCGCCTGGGCCAGGCGGGTGCGTCCGGGGGTCGCCGCGTGCACGTTGCCGGTGGCCACCACGGGCAGGTGGTGCTGGGCGGCCAGCGCCGCCAGGGCGTCGTTCACGGTGGAGTCGGTCGGACCGCCGTGGTGGGTGAGCTCGACGTCGACCGCGTCGGCACCGAACAGGTCGACCAGGCGGCGCAGCGCGCGGGACGCGTCGGCCGGTCCGCCGGTGGCGAGCGCCTGGCGCACGAAGCCCTTGCGGCAGCCGGTGAGCACGTGCCAGTGCCCGCGACCCTGCTCGGCGAGCCGCTCGAGGTCGTAGACCGGTCGCCCCTTCTCGTCGCCGGCCAGCTGCGCCTCGGTGATGGCGGAGGCCAGTCGGTGGTAGCCCTCCACGCCACGGGCGAGCACGAGCAGGTGGCTGCCCTCGGGGTCGGGCACCCCCTGCTGAGGCGCCGTGAGACCGAGCGACAGCTCCGCGCCGAACACCGTGGGCAGGCCCAGCTCCTGCGCCGCCTCGGCGAAGCGGGCCACGCCGTAGAAGCCGTCGTGGTCGGTCAGGGCCAACGCCTCCAGCCCGAGGTCGACGGCCTGCTCGACCAGGACCTCGGGTGCGCTGGCACCGTCGAGGAAGCTGAAGTCGCTGTGGCAGTGCAGCTCGGCGTACGGGACGGTCGGCGCGCTCGTCGACGCACCGGGCTCGTCGGTGGGACGTGCGTAGCGCGGTCGCTTGCGACTGAACGCCGGCCCGTCGCCCCCGTCGGGCAACCGACCATCGGCAGAGCCGGGCAACCGGCCGTCGACGGGATCGGGCGGCAGGGTCGTCCCGCCGTCGCGGTCGGCACGCCGGTCCTGCGGGAGTGCGTGCGCCGGACGTCCGGAGAGCCGCGCCTCCAGCTCGCGCCAGGTGACGTCGGGGTTGTTCCAGCCCATCAGCGCCTCCCCCTCCCCCGCTGAGCGTGACGTTTGCGGGGTGCGGACGCGCTCGCGGCCCCGCGAACGTCACGCTCAGCGGGGAGGGTGGGCGTGAGGCGGTCAGTCATAGCGGGCCTCGGTCCACCAGGTGCCGTTCTCGACGACCATGAGCCAGGCGGTCCCGTCGACGCCGACCACCTGGAAGCGGGCCACCCGACGCGCGGCGGCCTCGTCCCACCAGAGCTCGTCGACGGGCCAGGGACCGGCCCACGACGCGACGGGACGCCACTGCTCGTCGCCCGTGGCGCGGAACCGCACCGGCTCGCAGCTGATCCCTCCGCGGCCGTCGACGCCGACCACCCGGTCGCCCGGTCCGACGACCTGGGCCGGTCGCGGGGCGGCGTACACGGTGGCCGGTGCCGGCGGCGGCACC
>NZ_JAMXRU010000042.1 GCF_024124745.1 Aeromicrobium sp. CnD17-E | reverse complement strand
TCGACGTCGAGACGAAGTCCTCGATCCTGCCGCTCGACGCGATCGCGTGGTCCGACCCCGAGGCCACGGGCGACCCGTCCTACCTCGAGTCCGGGCCGACCCTGGTCCCCGGCGTGCCCGACGTCGAGGTCTGCGACCCCGAGGGTGCGCCGACGACCGCCCTGGCCTTCGAGGTGCGGCCGGGCGGACCCGACGCGCCGCCCGTGCTGCACGTCTTCCTGCCGCCGACCGAGCGCCTCGAGGACTACGCCGACCTCCTGCACGTCGTGGAGCGGGCCGTCGCGGCGGTCGGCACGCCGGTGGTCGTCGAGGGCTACGGCCCGCCGCCGGACCCGCGCCTGACCCAGCTCAGCGTCACGCCCGACCCCGGCGTCATCGAGGTGAACGTGCAGCCGACGTCGTCGTGGTCGGAGCTGGTGTCGCTCACCGAGACGCTGTACGACGCGGCGCGCCGCACCCGGCTGGGCACCGAGAAGTTCGACCTCGACGGTCTGCACACCGGCACGGGTGGCGGCAACCACCTGACGCTCGGGGGCCGCACGCCCGCCGCGTCGCCGCTGCTGCGCCGACCGGACCTGCTGGTGAGCCTGCTGTCGCACTGGCAGCGCCATCCGTCGCTGTCGTACCTGTTCTCCGGACGCTTCATCGGCCCGACGAGCCAGGCGCCGCGCTTCGACGAGGGCCGCCCCGAGTCGGTCTACGAGATGGAGATCGCGATCGCCGAGGTCCACCGGCTCGTCGCCGAGGCCGAGGGGCAGGGCGAGACCTTCCGGCCCTGGCTCGTCGACCGAGCCCTGCGGCACCTGCTGACCGACCTCACGGGCAACACGCACCGCGCCGAGTTCTGCATCGACAAGCTCTACAGCCCCGACTCCTCGCGCGGACGCCTCGGGCTGCTCGAGCTGCGCGGCTTCGAGATGCCGCCGCACCCGCAGATGGCGCTGGTGCAGGCGCTGCTCGTGCGCGCCCTCGTGGCCCGGTTCTGGGACGATCCCGCCACCGGACCGCTCGAGCGGTGGGGCACCGCGCTGCACGAGGACTTCCTGCTGCCGCAGGGCGCGGTCCGCGACGTGGACGCGGTCGTCGCCGACCTGCAGGACCACGGGATCGACTTCGAGCGCACGTGGCTCGACCCGTTCGTGGAGTTCCGCTTCCCCCGCATCGGCGTGACGCAGGTGAGCACCCCGACGGGCCCCGTCGAGCTCGAGCTGCGCAGCGCGATCGAGCCGTGGCACGTCCTGGGGGAGGAGGCGACGGGCTCGGGGACGTCGCGCTACGTCGACTCCTCGATCGAGCGGCTCCAGGTGACCGTCCGTGGCGTCTCGCCCTCGCGGCACCTCGTCACGTGCCAGGGTGTTCCCGTGCCCCTCACCCCGACCGGCGTGCCCGGCGAGTACTACGCCGGCGTGCGCTACCGCGCCTGGCAGCCGTGGTCGGCGCTGCACCCGTCGATCCCGGTGCACTCCCCGCTGCACGTCGAGGTCGTCGACACCGTCGTGGCCCAGGCGCTCGGCGGCTGCACCTACCACGTCGTGCACCCGGGCGGTCGGGCCTACGACCACCCGCCGGTCAACGCGCAGGAGGCGGAGGCGCGTCGCTCGAGCCGCTTCGTGCCGCACCCCGCGTCGACCGGACCGGTCGACGTCGGCGCGTTGGTCGAGGCCGGCCGCCGCGCGCACAGCACCGACTACCCCCACACGCTCGACCTGCGACGGGTACCTCCGACCGGGCGGCCCGCCGCGCCATGACCGTCCTGCGCGACTACGCGTCGGAGGTCGGTCAGCCGACCCGCCCCCGCGAGCGGGAGGGACCCCCAGACGCCGCACCCGCCCGCTACGACGAGGTGGTCGACGCCGACGGCTCGCTGCGGCCGGCCTGGCGGACGCTCGCCGCCAGCGCGCTGGAGATCACCGACGTGCAGCTGCGTCGCGTGCAGCGTGACATCGGACGCTTCCTGGGCGACGACGGCGTCACGTACCGACGTCCCGGGGAGCCGGGGTCGCGCTGGCGGCTCGACCCGTTGCCGCTCGTGCTCAGCGCCCAGGACTGGGCGCCCCTCGAGGTCGGCCTCGCGCAGCGCGCCGAGCTGCTGAACGCGTTGCTCGCCGACCTGCACGGACCGCGCAGCGTCCTCGCACAGGGCGTCGTGCCGCCGGCCGTGGTCTACGCCCACCAGGGCTTCCTGCGCGTGGCGGCGCGCCCGGGCACGGTCGACGACCGCCCGCTGCTGCTCACCGCCACCGACGTCGCCCGCACGCCTGCCGGCGACTGGGTCGTCGTCGCCGACCGGACGCAGGCGCCGTCCGGGCTCGGGTACGCCATGGAGAACCGGCACGTGATCTCGCGCGTGCTGCCCCAGATGTACCGCGACGCCGGCCTGCACCAGGTGGGGCCGTTCCTGCAGGCCGTGCGGTCGACCCTCATGCAGGCCGCGCCCGAGCACGTCGACGACCCACGCGTCGTCGTGCTGACCCCCGGGTCGGCGTCGGAGACCGCGTTCGACCAGGCGCACCTCGCGTCGAGCCTGGGCTTCCCGCTCGTGCAGGGCAGCGACCTCGTGGTGCGCTCGGGCGCGGTGTGGATGCGGGTCTTCGGCCGTCTGGAGCGTGTCGACGTGATCCTGCGGCGCGTCGACGCGCCGTGGTGCGACCCGCTGGAGCTGCGCGGCGACTCCCAGCTCGGCGTCCCGGGCCTGCTCGAGGCGGTCCGTCGCGGGAGCGTGCGGATCGTGAACGGCCTGGGTTCCGGCGTGCTCGAGAACCCCGCGCTGCTCCCGTACATGGCCCGCCTGTGCGAGCACCTCCTCGACGAGCCGCTGCGGCTGCCGTCGGTCCCGACCTCCTGGCTCGGCGACCCCGACGCCCTCGCCCTCGCCCGCGAGCGGTGGGACGAGCTCGCCGTCCGGTCGATCGACCGGTCGGTCGACGTCGACCGCCTCGGTCCGGCGGAGCTGCTCGCCCGTGTGCAGGCCGAGCCGCACCGCTTCGCCGCCCAGGAGCTGCCGGCATGGTCGCAGGCGCCGCGCCTCGCGGGTGGTGCCGTACGTCCCCAGTCGGTGGCGCTGCGGACGTTCACGCTGCGCTACGGGTCGTCCTACCGGCCGATGCTGGGCGGGCTCGCGTCGGTGCTCGACGGTGCGCGGTCGGTGTCGAGCAAGGACGTGTGGGTGCTGAAGGACACGCCCGACCAGCCCGACCAGGGACTGGCCGAGGTGCTCGCGGTGACGTCGTCGAGCAGCGTCACGCCGCTGGTGCCGCGCGTGCTCGAGGACCTCTTCTGGTTCGGCCGCTACGCCGAGCGCGCGGAGGACACGCTGCGTCTCGTGCTCGTCGCCCACGCCCTCGCGGAGGACTTCCGGGCGCGTCCCTACAGCGCCGGCGGCGTGGCCCTGCGGGTGCTGCGCGGCGCACTGCTGCACCAGGTGCCCGGACCGTACGACGCCGGCGACGGGGAGAGCGTCGACGCCGACCTGCGCTCCGTCCTGCTCGACGTCGAGCGGTCGGCCTCGGTGGCCCACTCCTTCGCCGCGCTGCGGGGAGCCGCCGAGGGCGTGCGCGACCAGCTGTCGGTCGACGTGTTCCGCGCGTTCGGGGCCACGGAGCGCGCGGCCGCGCTGCTCGACGCCAACGACCACAGCCTCCAGGTCACGGAGAGCGCCGAGCGCATGCTCACCGGGCTCCTCGCGCTGCACGGTGCGACGGCCAGCATGGTGCACGACGAGGGGTGGGAGACGCTCGAGGCCGGACGCGCGCTCGAGCGCTGCCTGCAGGTCGTCGCCCTCCTGCGCCGCACGGTGACGGTCCGACGCGGCATCGACGTCGACCGGCACCTGCACCAGGGCGTGCTGACCGCCACCGAGAGCGCCATCACCCACCGACGCCGGTACCGCGGGTTCGTCCGCGTCACCAGCCTCGTCGAGCTGCTTCTGGCCGACCCGGCCAACCCGCGCTCGCTGCGCTTCAACCTCGAGACGCTGCGACGCCACGTCGCCGCCCTGCCCGCGTCGACGGGCGCCAGCCGGCCCGAGCGGCTCCTGGACGACCTCGTCGACGAGGTCGACCGCACCCACGTCGCCGAGCTCGTGCCGATCGAGGGCGAGTCGCGACCCAACCTCGAGCGGCACCTGGACAGCCTGACCATCCACCTCCTGCGGGTCGCCGAGGCGTTCGCGGGAACGCACCTGGCCACGGCCCCCACGCCCCGGGCGTTCGGCCTCTCCGGACGGGGGACCCGATGAGGCTCGACGTCACCCACCGCACCACCTACACCTACGACGACGACGTAACCGGCAGCTACGGCATCGCGTACCTGACACCGCGCGACCTGCCGTGGCAGCGCGTCGTGGCCCACCAGGTCGACGTCGACCCCGAGCCGCTCGACCGCTCGACCGACGTCGACCACTACGGCAACACCGCCACGTACTTCCAGCTCGACACGCCGCACCGCACGCTCGACGTCGTCGCGCACAGCGTGGTGGAGATCGACGAGCCCGTGCTCGACCCGGTCGCGCTGGGCGTGCCCTGGGAGCAGGCGCGTCCCTCGGTCCGGCCCGACGTGCCCGACGCCTGGAGCGCGCTCGACCTCGCCCTCGCCTCCCCGTCGGTCGACCAGCCAGCGGCTGCGCACGCCTACGCGGCGACGTCGTTGACGCCGGGTCGACCGCTGGGCGAGGCGGTGCTGGAGGTGATGCACCGGGTTCACGCCGACTTCGCCTACGAGCAGGGCGCGACGACGGTGACGTCGACGATCGCCGACGTCCTCGAGGCGCGTGCCGGGGTGTGCCAGGACTTCGCCCAGCTCACGCTCTCCTGCCTGCGCTCGCACGGGCTCGCCGTCCGGTACGTCAGCGGCTACCTCGCCACCGAGCCGCCACCCGGCAAGGAGCGCGTCGTCGGTGCCGACGCGACCCACGCGTGGGCGGCCGTCTGGGTCCCGGGAGGTGGCTGGCTCGCCCTCGACCCGACCAACGACCAGCCGGGGAACGAGCGGTACGTGACGGTCGCATGGGGTCGCGAGTACTCCGACGTGCCCCCCTTGAAGGGTGTGATCTTCACCGAGGCGAAGACGTCGACGCTCGCCGTCGCGGTCGACGTCGTGCCGGTCTGAGACGTCCCTCCCGGATGGGGATGCGCCCCCGCCGTAGCGGGGGAAGGATGGGCACGTGAAGGCCTTCTCCTGCCGCGTGTGCGGCAACGCCCTGTACTTCGAGAACTCCCTGTGCGTCTCCTGCGGGACGGCGCTCGGGTACTCCCGCAACGAGCACGAGATCGTGCCCGTCGACGAGGACGGTCGCTACGTCGACCGGGAGGGTCTGGTCTGGCACGTGTGCGCGAACCTCAACCTCTCCGGCTGCACGTGGCTGGCCACCGTCGAGGGGGGCCAGTGCTTCAGCTGCGACCTGACGCGCACGCGTCCGGCCGACGACGACCTCGAGGGCCTCTCGCAGTACCCGGTGGCCGAGGCGGCGAAGCGTCGCCTCGTCGTCGAGCTCGACGCGCGCGGCCTGCCGATCACGACGCGCGACGAGGACCCCGAGCAGGGCCTGTGCTTCGACATGCTGTCGAGCGTGGAGGAGAACGTCGTCATCGGCCACGCCGACGGTGTCATCACGATCGACCTCGCCGAGGGCGACGACGCGCACCGCGTGAAGGTGCAGTCCGAGCTCGACGAGCCCTACCGCACGATGCTGGGCCACCTGCGCCACGAGGTCGGCCACTACTTCGAGTCCGTGCTCGTGCGCGGCGAGGAGCGGATGGACGCGTGCCGGGAGCTCTTCGGCGACGAGTCGAAGGACTACCAGGCCGAGATCGACCGGCACTACAGCGAGGGCCCGCCGGAGGACTGGCAGGAGTCCTACATCAGCACCTACGCGACGATGCACCCGTTCGAGGACTTCGCGGAGACCTTCGCGCACTGGATGCACATCAGCGACACCGTCGAGACCGCGCGAGCCTACGGCCTGACCACGGTCGACCCGAGTGCCTTCACCCTGTTCAGCGACCTCGTCACGGGCGTCTGGATCCCGCTGTCCACGGCGCTCAACCAGATCAACCGGGCGATGGGCGCAGACGACCTCTACCCGTTCGTCATCCCGCCGCCGGTGCTCGACAAGCTCGACTTCGTCGCCGCCCTGGCGCGAGACCCGCACCCCGTCCCGGCGTGAGCCGGCCCGGCCCGGCCCGCGCGTTTCGACAGCGCTGGGGTCGGGCTGGGAGGATGGTGCGGTGAGCGAGCCCATCAAGACCCTGCCGCTCGTCCTCGAGCCCCCGCGCGGTCGCGGGAAGCCTCCGCGTCACCTCGCGGACTTCTCCGCCGACGAGCGCAAGGCCGCGGCCGAGGAGCTCGGCCTGCCCGCCTTCCGGGTGAAGCAGGTCGCGCACCACTACTTCGCGCGCCTGCAGCGGGACCCGGAGGCCATGACCGACCTCCCGGCGGCGCAGCGCGACGCCATCGCCCAGGCCCTGCTCCCGCCTCTGCTGTCGACCGTCAAGGTCCAGGAGGCCGACCAGGGGACGACCCTGAAGACGCTGTGGCGCCTGTTCGACGGCGCCCTCGTGGAGTCGGTGCTGATGCGCTACTCCGAGCGCGCGACGGTGTGCGTGTCGAGCCAGGCCGGCTGCGGCATGGCCTGCCCGTTCTGCGCGACCGGCCAGGGCGGCCTGCAGCGCAACATGAGCACGGCCGAGATCGTCGACCAGGTCGTCGACGCGGCCGCCGCGATGGCGCACGGACGGGTCGCCGGTGGCCCGGGCCGACTCTCCAACGTCGTGTTCATGGGCATGGGCGAGCCGCTGGCCAACTACAAGGCGGTCGTGGGCGCCGTGCGTCGCATGACCTCGCCCGCGCCCGACGGACTCGGCATGTCGGCGCGCAACATCACGGTCAGCACGGTGGGGCTCGCGCCGCGCATGCGTCAGCTGGCCGACGAGGGCGTGCCGGTCACGCTCGCGCTGTCGCTGCACGCCCCCGACGACGAGCTGCGCGACGAGCTGGTCCCCATCAACACGCGGCACAGCGTCGAGGAGGCCGTCTCGGCGGCGAAGCACTTCTTCGACGTCACCGGCCGACGCGTCTCGATCGAGTACGCGATGATGCGCGACATCAACGACCAGGCCTGGCGCGCCGACCTGCTGGCCGAGCTGCTGCTCGCGCACGGCGAGGGTCGCGGCTGGGTGCACGTGAACCTCATCCCGCTCAACGAGGTCCCCGGCTCGCGCTTCACCCGCTCCCGCGACGAGGACATGGACGAGTTCGTCCGCCGTCTCGTCTCGCGCGGCATCAGCACGACGATCCGGGACACCCGCGGCGACGAGATCGACGCCGCCTGCGGCCAGCTCGCCGCGTCCGACGCGTGAGCCGACCCGCGCTGCTCGCGACCGACCTCGACGGCACCCTCCTGCGCAGCGACGGCACCCTGTCGGACCGCACGCGTGCCGCCGTCGCCGCGGCGGAGGACGCAGGGGTCGAGGTCGTGTTCGTGACCGCCAGGCCTCCGCGATGGCTCGACGAGCTCGCCGACGCGGTCGGGGGTCACGGCGTGGCGCTCTGCGGCAACGGTGCCTTCGTGCTCGACGTCGCGCGTCGCGAGGTCGTGGAGTCGCACCCGTTCGCCGCGGCCGACCTGCACGCGCTGACGTCGGACCTGCGCGCCGCCGTGCCGAGCATCGGGTTCGCGGTCGAGTGCGCCGACGGGATGCGCCGCGACGAGCACTTCGTCGACGCCTACGAGGACGAGTACGAGACGGGTGGTCTCGAGGGCACGGCGGCCGGCAAGCTGCTGGCGAGGGCGCCGGGGCTGGACGCCGAGGAGTTCCTCGCGCGGGTCGCCGAGGTCGTCGACGGGCGGGCCGAGCTCGGCTTCTCCGGCGCGATCGGGCTCGCCGAGCTCACGCCGCGCGGGGTCACCAAGGCGTCCGGGCTGCAGACGTGGTGCACCGAGCGCGGCATCGCGGCCCGCGACGTGTGGGCGTGCGGCGACATGCCCAACGACCTGCCGATGCTCGCCTGGGCCGGTCGTGCGCTCGCCGTGGCGAACGCCCATCCGGACGTCCTCGCCGTGGCCGACGAGGTCATCGGGTCGAACGACGACGACGGCGTCGCGCAGGTGCTGGAGCGGCTGACCGCGCCCTGACCGGGCCCATTCCCGGGCCGGAGGGCGGTGTCGGAGGCCGCCCCTAGGTTGGAACCATGGACGGGAACGGCAACGGCAACGCGGCGGCGCTCGACGCGCTGACCGCACGCGCGCGGGAGCGCGCGCGTGCCGAGGCGGTCGAGATCGTCGACATGCTGCGGTTCCGCGACGCCGAGCTGGTGCGCACCGCTGGCATCGAGTCGCCGATGGTGCGGCTCGTCGAGCGGTCGGCGATCGCGCTGGAGATCGGCCAGGCGGTCGGGCTGTCCGAGGGTCAGGTGACCGCCCGGCTCGCGGCGGCCGACCGGCTCCGCGAGCGCACGCCGTACACCTGGCGGGCTTTCCGCGACGGTCGTGTCGACTGGGCGCGAGCGCGCGAGGTGTCGTCGGCGGCGCTGCTGCTGGTGCACGAGTCGTCCCACCGACGCCTCGACGAGGCCGTCGTCGGGTACGCGGCGACCCACACCGTGGCCGAGCTCCGGGCCTGGCTGAAGCGGTTCGTCGCCCGCGTCGAGGCCGAGGAAGCCGCAGCCCGGGCCGAGGCCGCCCGACGTGAGCGGACGGTGACCGTGACCCACGTCGACGACGCCATGGCCTGGGTCAACGCCTTCATCCCCTCCCACCAGGCCGCCGCCATCGACGCCCGCCTGCGCCGCACCCCACGCCTCGACGGCGACGACCGCACCCGCAACCAGCTGCGCGCCGACGCCTTCGTCGACCTCCTCCTCGCCGAGGACACCCCCGCCACCGGCTGCGCCCGCACCGACATCGGCGTCGTCATCGACGCCGACGTCCTCGTCGGCGCCGAGCCCGGGCCGGCCGTGGCCGACGACGGCACCTGGACCGTCCCGGCCGAGTGGGTGCTCGAGCACCTCGACCCCGACGACACCTTCTTTCACCGGCTGCTCGTCGACCCGATCACGCGCGACGTCCTCGCCCACGAGTACGTGGGCCGGTTCGCGCCCGACGTCCTCGCCACCGCCATCAGCTTCCGCGACGGCGTCTGCCAGGCCCCCGGCTGCCTGCGACCAGCCCGCGACTGCGACCTCGACCACCAGGTCCCGCATCCCAGAGGCCCCACCCGAGGCTCGAACCTCTGGGCACTGCACCGCCGACACCACGCCATGAAGAGCCACCGCACCCTGCGCTGGATCCTGCCCTCCGGACGCACCGTCGACGCCGAACCCGCCACCCACGGCCTGACGCCCGACATCGGGTCCGACGTCGAGCACCGCATCGCCCGGCTGCTCGTCGACCAAGGGGATCGCCAGGCGCCCTGACGTGTCCTCTGCGTTGAGTCAGAGGTCGCGCAGGTACTCATCGAGGATCTGCAGTGCAAGATCCCCGTCGGGGCGAGCATCCAGACACTGACGGTGCACGGCCGAATCGTTCAGTCGCCCGAAGGCCGAGTCTGTCGCGAACAGCGCTGGTGGGAACAACTGCGCCTCGTCCTCAGCCTCGATGACGGCGTTGCAGAGGTGGCACCGGGATCTGCCGCGCAACAGGATGGCCATGTCTGCCATGGTGGACCGTGCGACTCCGGTCGGCAACCACGAGCTGAGTGGCGCAAATGTCAACCTGCGATCCGCCCGCGAGTGCTGACCACCCGCCAGTACGCTGACCCGCGTCCGACCCGACGGAGGAGACCCATGCTCGGAGTGAGCCGCGACGGCGACGTCGTCGTCCTGGAGCTGCAGCGCGAGGAGCGCCGCAACGCCCTCAACCTCGACCTGTGCCGCGCGATCGACGAGGCCGCGCGCGACGCGGTCGGCGACGGGCCCGCGAACGGGGGAGCCCGGGCCATCGTCATCACCGGCCAAGGCACCGCGTTCTGCTCCGGGGCCGACCTCGGCGGCGTCTACGGGGACGAGTTCCTCGAGGCGCTGTACGGCATGCTGCACGGCCTCGCCCGGCTGCCCGTCCCGATCATCGCCGCCGTGAACGGCCCCGCCATCGGTGCCGGCACCCAGCTGGCCATCGCCTGCGACCTGCGGGTCGCCGACGAGCGGGCGAAGTTCGGCGTGCCCACCGCCCGCAACGGGATGGCCGTCGACGCGTGGACCATCCGCACGCTCGCCGCGCTGTCCGGCACCGGGCCCGCCCGGCGCATGATGCTGGCCGGCGAGCTCGTCGACCGCGACGAGGCGCTCGGTCACGGACTCGTCGACAAGGCGGGCACGCTCGACGACGCCCTCGCCTGGGCCCACGAGATCGCCACGCTCGCGCCGCTCACCCTCGCCTACAACAAGCGCGTCCTCAACGGCCTCGACGACGACGCCACCATCGAGCAGGGATTCCGCGACGTCTGGGCCAGCGAGGACGTGCGCGAGGCGGCCACCGCGCGGACCGAGAAGCGCACGCCCGTCTTCCGGGGGCGTTGATGGCGAGCCTCGGGTTCGACCTGCTCGACCGGCACGTCATCGGCGGGGGCGCGGACGACCCGGCCACGTCGACGCTCACGTTCGCGCGGCTGCTGGAGCGCTCGTCGTTCCTCGGCTCCGGCCTGCGGATGCTCGGCGTGCAGCCCGGCGACGAGGTCGGCGTGCAGGTCGCCGGCGACGACAGGGTCGTCGCGGTGTGCGCGTGCATCCGCATCGGTGCCGTCCCGGCGCCCGACGGCACGGTCGTCGTGGTCGACGGCGACGACGGCCCCGAGGTGCGCTCCGCCGAGGGTGTCCACCCGCTCGACCTCGTCCGCCAGGCCGGCTCCGGCGACGCTGCCACCGCGCTCGCGGGCGACGCCGACGGCTTCCGCGACGCCGTGCTGGCGCACGCGGCCGACGTCGTCGAGCCGCTGCTCGCGCGCCGACCCGTCGGCTAGGAGCCCTCAGGCTCCAGACCGGCCCACGCCGCCACGCGGTCCCACGCGCGGCGGCGCAGGGCGGGGTCGTCCTTCGACCAGGGCAGGTAGCGGGGCGAGCGGCGACGCCGGTCGCACCAGAATCCGTCGGGCCCGGTCACCGACGTCGGCGTGGCCACGAGCCACACCATCGTGTCCGCGCCCTGCTCGGCCGTGCGCAGCACCGGTGCGACAACCTTCGCGAAGCCCGGCAGCGAGTCCGTGATCCCCGGGGTCTCGGCCCAGCCCGGGTGCATCGCGTGGCTCGCCAGGTGCGGGTGGCGCTCGGCGAGCAGCTCGGCCACGACCACCTGCAGCCGCTTCGTGCGGGCGTAGGCGCGGACGCCGTCGTAGTCGCCGTCGCGGTACTGCAGGTCGTCGACGAGCGCCGCCGTGAGCGGTGCCGTGTACATGCCCCCGGACGAGACCCACACGACGCGGCCGTCGTCCGCCGCCTCCAGCAGCGGGCGGAGCAGCTCGGTCAGCAGCAGCGGGCCCAGCACGTGGGTGGCCAGCGTCAGCTCGTGGCCCTGCGCCGACTCGGTGCGCTCCTTCGGCATCACGCCCGCGTCGTGGACGATCGCGTGCAGCGCTCCGAGGTCCGACGTGAGCCGCTGAGCGTAGCGCCGGACGTCGTCCAGGTCGCTGACGTCGCAGACCTCCTCGCGCAGGTCCGCGGCCGGCACGCTGCCCCGGATCTCGCGGGCCGCGTCGGCCAGCCGGTCGGCCTTGCGACCCACGAGGTGCACCGTCGCGCCCAGGGCGGCGATGCCGGTGGCCGCCGCGGCGCCCAGGCCACCGCTCGCGCCCGTCACCACGACGTGCCGCCCGCGGAGGGCGTCCGGCTCCGGGTCGGCGGGCCACCAGCGTCGTCGCAGCGCCGGTCCGATGCTGGAGTAGCCGGGCAGGACCGTCTTGTCGAGGACGGTGTCGGCGAGGTTCGCGAACGTCGAGGGCATGCACCCCACGCTAGGCAGCCGCGCGGCCGCGGGCACGTCGAGCGGCGGTGGCGTCCGCTACAGGAGCCCGGCCTCGTGCATCGTGATGGCCACCTGCACGCGGTTGACCGCGTCCAGCTTCGTGAACAGGTGCGAGATGTGGGCCTTGACCGTCGCGAGGCTCAGGTGCAGCTCGGCGGCGATCTCCGCGTTCGAGGCGCCGCGCCCGATGGCGAGGGCCACGTCGCGCTCGCGGTCGGTCAACGACGCCACGCGCCGTGCCGCGTCGGCCTCGCGGCTGCCGCCCGAGCCGTCGGTCACCTGGGCGATGAGCCGGCGGGTGATGGCCGGGGAGAGCGCCGGCTCACCGCTCAGGACGGTGCTGATGGCCTCCACGATCTGCGCGGGCGGGGTGTCCTTGAGCAGGAACCCGTGGGCGCCCGCGGCGAGCGCCCGCACGACGTAGTCGTCGGCGTCGAAGGTGGTCAGCACGAGGACGTGCGGTGGCGACGGCAGCGCGGTGATGGCGGCCGTCGCCTCGATGCCGTCCATGACCGGCATGCGCAGGTCCATCAGCACCACGTCGACGTCGTGGGAGCGCACGGCGGCGAGCGCCTCGCGCCCGTCGGACGCCTCGGCCACGACCTCGAGGTCGTCGGCGCCGCCCAGCATCAGCGAGAGCCCGGCCCGCACCAGCGCGTCGTCGTCGACGAGGAGGAGGCGGGTGGGGCGGCCGGATGTCACGCGGCCCACGGTATCCGCGCCTCCAGGACGTAGCGCCGGTCGGCCGACACGCGGTGCGACAAGCTGCCCCGCGCCAGCTCGACCCGCTCCCGCAGCCCGACGAGCCCCAGGCCCGACCCGGGCAGCGGGGCGGTCGGCGTGCCGAGCGGGAGGGGGTTCGTGACCCGCACCTCGACGGTCTGCGCGCCGACGTCGACCGCCACCTCCACCGGCGTGCCGGCCGCGTGCTTGCGCGCGTTGGTCAGTCCCTCCTGCACGACCCGGTAGACGGTGCGTCCGGCGGTCCCCGAGACGTCGTCGAGGTCGCCCCGCAGCTGCAGCTCCACACGCATCCCGGCCGCCCGCGACTCCTCGACCAGCTCGACGACGTCGCGCGCCGCCGGCTGCGGCAGCTCCGGCACGGCGTCACCCGGGCCCTCGCGCAGCACGCCGAGCACGCCGCGCAGCTCGGTCATCGCCTGGTGAGCGGTCTCCTGGATGGTGAGCGCGGTCTCGTGCACCTGCTCCCGCCCGAGGTCCTGCCGGTAGGCGAGGGCGCCCGCATGCATGGTGACGAGGGAGATCCGGTGGGCGAGCACGTCGTGCATCTCGCGGGCGATGCGGGTGCGCTCCGCGCTGCGGGCCTGCGCGACCTTGGCCGCCTGCTCGGCCTCCGCGCTCTCCGCCCGTGAGCGCAGGGTCGCGAGGAGCTCACGGCGTGACCCCACGTACAGGCCCACCGCGACCAGGAGGCCGATGACCACGACCACGACCGCTGCGTCGACGCGGGGGTCCTCACCGGGCAGCGGGTTGACGACGACCACGAACGGGATGGTCAGCAGGCACACGAGGGTCACCGGCACGAGCTCGCGCCAGCGTCGGCGCGTGGCGAGGGAGACCAGCGCCAGGCAGGCTGCGCCGCCGGAGCTGAACGACCCGATGCTCACGACGTTCGTCACCAGCGCGACCGTGACGGGGAACCGGCGACGCCAGACCATCGCGACCACGGTGCACGCCACACCCGTCGCCAGGTCGAGGGCGAACCACAGCGGCGCGTGCCGCAGCTGCCAGAGCCCGAGCGGCACCCACGTGAGCGCGGTGACGGCGAGGACGAGCAGCAACCGCCACGTGTGTCCCCACCAGGTCAGCGGGGGAGCGGTGCCGGTCACCGACGACACGCTACCCAGCGCGGTGGGCGCCGGACCACGACCGACGGACCGGGACGTCTCATACTTTCGGCGCGACGATCATGGCTGCGCGACGGATGCGTCCCCGGGGCGTCGTCCGCGAGAGTGGGACCATGATCCAGGTCCAGAACCTCACGAAGGCGTACGCCGGCTTCACGGCCGTCGACGACGTCAGCTTCACCTGCCGTCCGGGCGCGGTGACCGGCTTCCTCGGGCCGAACGGTGCCGGCAAGTCGACGACGATGCGCATCATCGCCGGACTGACGCCCCCCTCGAAGGGTGCGGCCACCGTCGGCGGCGTGGACTACCGCGACATCCCCAACCCCGGCACGCAGGTCGGCGTCCTCCTCGACGCTTCGGCCCAGCACGCCGGCCGCACGGGCCGCGAGATCCTCACGATCGGCGCGCGCACCATGGGGCTGCCCGCGAGCCGCGTGGACGAGATGCTCGCGCTCGTCAGCCTGTCCGACAAGGAGTCGCGCCGCCGCGTCCGGAACTACTCGCTCGGCATGCGTCAGCGGCTCGGCATCGCGCACGCACTCCTCGGCGACCCGAAGATCCTCATGCTCGACGAGCCCGCCAACGGTCTCGACCCGGCGGGCATCCACTGGATGCGGGGCCTGCTCCGTGAGTACGCCGACCGCGGCGGCACGGTGCTCCTGTCGTCGCACCTGCTGCACGAGGTGCAGATCATCGCCGACGAGTTGATCGTCATCGGCAACGGGAAGATCGTCGCCCAGGGCACGAAGGAGGAGCTGCTGCAGGCGGCCGGCACCTACGTGCGCGGTCTCGAGCCCCGCGCCCTCGAGCAGGCGCTCACCGGCGCCGGCATCACCGTCACGCCGAGCGGCGAGGGCCTCACCACCGAGGCCGCCCCCGAGGTCGTCGGCAAGGCCGCCGCCGCCGCGGGCGTCGTCCTCGTCGAGCTGCGCCAGGCCGACGGCGCCGGCCTGGAGGAGATGTTCCTCCAGCTCACCGCCACCACCCAGCGCGACGCCGTCCCCACCGAAGGAGCCCAGGCATGAGCACCACCACCGCACCCGCGGTCAGCATCGACACCGACCGTCCGGGCATCCCTCTCACCCGTCTCGTGGGCGTGGAGGTCCGCAAGGCCTTCGACACGCGCGCCGGCCGGTGGCTGAGCATCTCGATCCTCGGCCTCTGCGCCGTGGTCATGCTCGTCATCGCGTTCCTCGTCACCGACGGGGGCGAGTTCCAGGACTTCCCGTTCTTCATCCAGGCCATGGGCGGCACGCTCGGGTACTTCCTGCCCATCATCGCGATCATGCTGGTCACCTCCGAGTGGGGCCAGCGCACCGGGCTCGTCACGTTCACGCTCGAGCCTCGCCGCCCCCGCGTGGTGGCCGCGAAGCTCCTGGCCGGACTCATCATCTCCGTCGGCGTGATGCTGCTGTCGGCCGTGCTCGCGGCGGTCGGCACGTTCCTCGCGTCGAGCGTCCGCGGCGTCGACGTGTCGTGGTCGATCACCGGCCACGAGGTGTTCAACTTCGCGGTGAGCAACCTGATCGGCGTGCTCATCGGGTTCGCCATCGCCATGCTGCTGATGAACACGGCGGCCGCCATCGTCGGCTACTTCGTCTACACCCTGGTGCTGCCGATCGTCGTCGGCATCGTGGGCGGGCTCGTCGAGTGGTTCGGCGACCTCGCCCCGTGGATCGAGCTGAACACGGCCCTCGTGCCGCTGTTCACCGGCGACTTCGACCCGACCGGCGAGGAGTGGGCGCGCATCGCGACCGCCGGCACGATCTGGCTGGTGCTGCCGCTCGGCTTCGGCATCTACCGGCTGCTGCGCTCCGAGGTGAAGTGACCCCGGAGCGGTGAGACCTCCGGCGCCCGGGCGGGACACCCGGTGCCGGTGAGGGAGAATGGCGACATGCGCAAGCGTGTCGCCATTCTCGGTTCCACCGGCTCCATCGGCACCCAGGCCCTGGAGGTGGTCGAGGCCGCGCCCGAGCGGTTCGACGTCGTCGCGCTCGCGGCCGGCGGGTCCGACCCGGCCCTGCTCGCCGCCCAGGCCATCCGGCACGAGGTCGAGGTGGTCGCCGTCGCACGCGCCACGTCGGCGCAGGACGTGCAGCTCGCCCTCTACGCCGAGGCGAAGCGGCGTGGCTGGTCCGAGGGTGACCATCGAGTACCCCGCCTGCTCGCCGGTCCCGACGCCGCCACCGAGGTCGCGCGCACCGACGTCGACGTCGTGCTCAACGGCATGACCGGTGCGGTCGGCCTCGAGCCGACGCTCGCGGCGCTCGACACCGGCACGACCCTCGCCCTGGCGAACAAGGAGTCGCTGATCATCGGCGGCGAGCTCGTCACGTCGCGGGTGCGCCCCGGCCAGCTCGTGCCCGTCGACTCCGAGCACTCCGCGATCGCGCAGGCGCTGCGCGGCGAGCGCGTCGAGGACGTGCAGCGGCTCCTCGTGACCGCCAGCGGCGGCCCGTTCCGCGGACGCAGCCGCGCCGAGCTCGCCGACGTGACGCCCGAGCAGGCGATGGCGCACCCGACGTGGGACATGGGTCCGGTGATCACCATCAACTCCGCGACGCTCGTCAACAAGGGCCTGGAGGTGATCGAGGCGCACCTGCTGTTCGGCATCGACTTCGACCGCATCGACGTGGTCGTGCACCCGTCGTCGGTCGTCCACTCCATGGTCGAGTACGTCGACGGCTCGACGATGGTGCAGGCCTCGCCCCCGGACATGCGGCTGCCGATCGCGCTGGGCCTCGCGTGGCCCGAGCGCGTGCCGGGCTCGGCGCGCGGCTGCGACTGGACCACGCCGACCTCCTGGGAGTTCTTCCCGCTCGACGAGACCGCGTTCCCCGCCGTGTCTCTGGCCCGGCGCGCCGGGTCGTTCGGCCGCACGGCCCCAGCCGTCCTCAACGCGGCCAACGAGGTGTGCGTCGACGCGTTCGTCAGCGGCGACTTGGGGTTCCTTGGCATCGTGGACACGGTGGGCGCGGTCCTCGACGAGCACCTGCGCGACCCGGACGCCGCCCACGCCGACCTGACCCTCGAGCGCGTGCTCGAGGCCGACACCCTGGCCCGCGAGCGGGCGAGGGCCCTGGTGGAGGAAGCGTCCATGAGTGCAACCGGCGGAGCCCGCGCGTGACCGCGCTGATCTACACGCTCGGCGTCGTCGTCTTCGTGCTGGGCGTCATCGCGTCGATCGCCCTGCACGAGCTCGGCCACATGGTCCCGGCGAAGAGGTTCGGCATCAAGGTCACCCAGTACTTCGTCGGCTTCGGCACCACGATCTGGTCGGTCAAGAGGGGCGAGACCGAGTACGGCATCAAGTCGATCCCGCTCGGCGGCTACGTCAAGCTCGTCGGGATGCTGCCGCCCGAGCGGCGCGACGGCGTCGCGGCCGACCCGCACGAGGTCCGCGCGACCAGCACCGGTCTCTTCACCCAGCTCGTGAGCGACGCGCGCCACGCGGAGCACGAGCTGATCGAGGACGACGACCTCGACCGCCTCTTCTACCGCAAGCCCTGGTGGCAGAAGCTGATCGTGATGGCCGGCGGCCCGCTCGTCAACGTCGCCATCGCCGTCGTGCTGTTCGCGGTCGTCCTCATGGGCTTCGGCGCACTCACCCCGACGACGACCGTCCAGGCGGTCTCCGACTGCGCCATCACCGACGCGGAGGCGGGTCGCGCCTGCACCGACGCCGACCCCGTGACCCCGGCCAAGCAGGCCGGCCTGCAGCCGGGCGACCGGTTCGTGTCGTTCAACGGCGAGCGGATCACGTCGTGGGAGCAGCTGTCGGGCCTGATCCGCGCCAACGGCGACCGCGAGGCCCGCCTCGTCGTCGACCGCGACGGTCGCGAGGTGTCCGCCGACGTCCCGACCGCCGTGCTCGCGCGCACCTCGCTCGACGACCCGCAGCGCACCGAGAAGGTCGGCTTCCTCGGCGTCACGCCGACCGAGACCATGCAGCGCCAGGGACCGGGCGCCGTCGTCGACGTCATGGGTGAGCAGGTCGCGGCCACCGCCAGCGCCATCGCCCACCTGCCGGTGCGCATGGTCGAGGTCACCAAGGCGGCGTTCGGCGCGGAGCGACCCGCCGACGGCCCGATCAGCGTGGTCGGCGCCAGTCGGGTCGCCGGCGAGCTCGTCACGGTCGACGAGCCCAGCTGGGCGGAGCGCGCCCAGCGGCTGCTGGCCCTGCTCGCCTCGCTGAACCTGTTCCTCGCGCTGTTCAACTTCATCCCGCTGCTGCCCCTCGACGGGGGCCACATCGCCGGAGCGCTGTGGGAGGCCGTGCGTCGGGGATGGGCGCGTCTGCGCCGTCGCCCGGACCCCGGATACGTCGACGTGGCGAGGATGCTGCCCGTCGCCTACGTGGTGGGTGGCATCCTGATGGTCATGAGCGTCATCCTGATCTACGCCGACATCGTGAACCCGGTGAGCATCTCGTGAGCGCCGGGTCCGTCCCGGTCTCGCTCGGGATGCCCGAGGCGCCGCCGCCGGTCCTCAGCCCGCGACGCACGAGCCGCAAGATCAAGGTCGGCACGGTCGACGTGGGTGGCGACGCGCCCGTCTCGGTGCAGTCCATGACCACGACGCTGACGTCCGACGTGAACACCACGCTCCAGCAGATCGCCGAGCTCACCGCGGCCGGCTGCGACATCGTGCGCGTCGCGTGCCCCAGCCAGGACGACGCCGACGCGCTGCCCGACATCGCCCGCAAGAGCCAGATCCCCGTCATCGCCGACATCCACTTCCAGCCGAAGTACGTGTTCGCCGCGATCGACGCCGGCTGCGCGGCCGTGCGCGTGAACCCGGGCAACATCCGCAAGTTCGACGACCAGGTCGGTGCGATCGCCCGGGCCGCGAAGGACGCTGGCGTCTCGCTGCGCATCGGCGTCAACGCGGGCTCGCTCGACAAGCGCCTGCTCGAGAAGTACGGCAAGGCCACGCCGGAGGCGCTCGTCGAGTCGGCCGTGTGGGAGGCGTCGCTGTTCGAGGAGCACGACTTCCACGACTTCAAGATCTCGGTCAAGCACAACGACCCCGTCATCATGGCCCAGGCCTACGAGATGCTTGCCGAGCGCGGCGACTGGCCGCTCCACCTCGGCGTCACCGAGGCCGGACCGGCGTTCCAGGGCACCATCAAGAGCGCCACGGCGTTCGGCTACCTCCTCGGCAAGGGCATCGGCGACACCATCCGCGTCTCGCTGTCCGCCCCGCCGGTCGAGGAGGTCAAGGTGGGCATCCAGATCCTCCAGTCGCTCAACCTGCGACCGCGCAAGCTCGAGATCGTGTCCTGCCCGTCGTGCGGGCGCGCCCAGGTCGACGTCTACACGCTCGCCGAGCAGGTGACCGCCGGTCTCGACGGTCTCGAGGTGCCGCTGCGCGTCGCCGTCATGGGCTGCGTCGTCAACGGTCCCGGCGAGGCACGGGAGGCCGACCTCGGCGTCGCGTCGGGCAACGGCAAGGGCCAGATCTTCGTCAAGGGCGAGGTCATCAAGACCGTGCCCGAGAGCAAGATCGTCGAGACGCTGATCGAGGAGGCCCTGCGCATCGCCGAGGACATGGAGCCGGAGGATGGCGCGACCGCCTCGGTGACGGTCTCGGGCTGAACGTCCGCCGTCCGTCCCAGGTCGCGCTCGTCGAGGGGCGATGGCCGGCCCGCTGGCCTAGGCTGTCCGCAGCCGGGCGAGCGGCCTGCGGAGCGAGGAGCACACGATGATCGAGCTGGTGCCGGTCGCGTCCGACGCCACCGGGCGCCGTGACCAGCAGATCCGGCTGCTCGGACCCGACGACCGCGTCGAGCTCGAGGCGCTGATGGCCCGCGACGAGCGCGCGAACCTCTTCGTGCGCCACCGCGTCGCCGAGACCGGTCTGCGCAGCCTCATGCTCGGCGGCACGATGCTCGGCTGCTTCCGCGACGGCCGGCTCGTCGCCGCCTGCCACTGCGGCGCCAACCTGGTGCCCGTGGAGGCCGACGCCGACGCCGTGGACGGCTTCGCGCGCCAGCTGCTCCTCACCGGTGTCGCTCCTGGCATGCGACGCAGCGCGTCGCTGGTCGGCCGCCAGGCCGCCGTCATGCGGCTGTGGTCGAGGCTCGAGCAGGACTGGGGTCCCGCGCGGTCGGTACGGGCCGACCAGCCGTTCCTCGCCATCGACGACGAGCCGGCGGTCGCGCCGGACCCGCGGCTGCGCCGCGTCATGATCGACGAGGTCGACGTGCTGTACCCGGCGTCCGTGGCGATGTTCCGCGAGGAGGTCGGCATCGACCCCGAGGCGGGAGGCGGCGCGGGCTACCGGGCCCGGGTGGCGCAGCTCGTCGCCCGGGGCTGGGCGTTCGCGATCATCGAGGACGGCGAGGTGCTCTTCAAGACGGAGGTCGGCGCCGCCGCCGACGGCGTCTGCCAGCTGCAGGGCGTCTGGGTGCACCCCGACCACCGTGGTCGAGGCATCGCGGCACCAGCACTCGCCGGCGTCGTGCGGCTGGTGCAGCGTGACGTCGCGTCCGACGTCACGCTCTACGTCAACGACTTCAACACGGCCGCCCGGGCCACCTACGCCCGTGTCGGCCTGCGCCAGGTCGACACGTTCGCGTCGATCCTGCTGTAGCCCGCCCGCGTCGTCAGTCGCCCGGGGTGTCCCAGTGCGTGAGCACGGGGGGAGCGGCCAGCAAGGCCGCCAGGGCGGGTCGCCTGCCGTCGCCGGCGCGCCAGGTGCGGTAGGCCGCGTCGTGCTCGAGGCTCTCCCAGCGCTCGAACGCCGTCACGTGCGTCGGGTCCTCGACGTCGGTGAGGACCTCGACGCCGAGGTTGCCCGCGAAGGCGCGGGTCTCGGCAAGGACCTCCTCGAGCACGGCCGGTGCGGCCTCGAGCTGGTCGGGCCGGAGGCGGAGCTCGAGGGTGGCGACGATGGACACGGGTACCTCCTGCAGGCGCGGGATCGAGACGTCCCATCGTGCCATCACCACGGTCGCCTAGGGTGCGGACATGGATCGTGACGTGAAGGCCCTGGCCGCCCTGCTCGCCGTCGCCGGGGTCGCGCACTTCGTGAAGCCCGAGCCCTTCGAGCAGATGGTGCCGCGTGCCCTCCCGCGTCGGCGCGAGCTCGTGCACGCCTCGGGGGTCGTGGAGGTGGCCTGCGCGGCGCTGCTCGCGCACCCCCGCACGCGACGCGCCGGGGGGCTGGCCGCCGCCGGACTCCTCGTCGGGGTCTTCCCGGCCAACCTGCAGATGACGGCCGACGTGCTGCGCAGCCGTCGCGCCTCGCCCGTGCTGAAGGCCGGGGTCGTCGGCCGGCTGCCGCTGCAGGTGCCGCTGGTGCGCACGGCCCTCAAGGCCTCGCGCGGCGCTCGATAGGGTCGGCGCATGCGCATGTCCCAGCTGTTCCTGCGAACCCTCCGCGACGACCCGGCGGACGCGGAGGTCCCGAGCCACAAGCTGCTCGTCCGGGCCGGCTACGTGCGGCGCGTCGCGCCGGGCATCTACTCCTGGCTCCCGCTCGGGCTCAAGGTGCTGGCCAAGGTCGAGGAGATCGTCCGCGAGGAGATGGACGGGATCGGGTCGCAGGAGGTGCGCTTCCCCGCGCTGCTGCCGCGCGAGCCCTACGAGGCGACGAACCGCTGGACCGAGTACGGCCCCAACCTGTTCCGCCTGCACGACCGTCGCGGCAACGACATGCTGCTCGGCCCCACGC
This sequence comes from Aeromicrobium sp. CnD17-E, assembly GCF_024124745.1. Taxonomy (GTDB): domain Bacteria; phylum Actinomycetota; class Actinomycetes; order Propionibacteriales; family Nocardioidaceae; genus Aeromicrobium. The sequence continues at coordinate 4,791 of NZ_JAMXRU010000042.1, read as the reverse complement.
ACGAGGAGATGTTCGCGCTCCTGGTGAAGGACCTCTACGGCTCCTACAAGGACCTGCCGCTGAACCTGTACCAGATCCAGACGAAGTACCGCGACGAGGCGCGGCCCCGCGCCGGCATCCTGCGCGGCCGCGAGTTCGTCATGAAGGACTCCTACTCCTTCGACGTGACCGACGAGGGCCTCGAGCGCAGCTACCAGGCGCACCGCGAGGCCTACGTGCGCATCTTCGACCGGCTCGGTCTCGACTACGTCGTCGTGCAGGCCGACTCCGGCGCCATGGGCGGCTCGGCCAGCGAGGAGTTCCTCGCCGTCGCCGAGATCGGCGAGGACACCTTCGTCCGCTCGCCCGGCGGCTACGCGGCCAACGTCGAGGCCGTGGTCACGGTGGCGCCCGACCCCCAGCCCTACGACGGGCTGCCCGCCGCGCACGCCGAGCAGACGCCCGACACCCCGACCATCGACACGCTCGTCGCGCACCTCAACGAGCGGTTCCCGCGCGAGGACCGTCCCTGGACCGGGGCCGACACGCTGAAGAACGTCCTCGTCGTGCTGCGCCACCCCGACGGCTCCCGCGAGCCGCTCGCGATCGGCGTGCCTGGCGACCGCGAGGTCGACCCCAAGCGGCTCGAGACGCAGGTCGCGCCGGCCGACGTCGAGCCGTTCACGGAGGAGGACTTCGCCGCCCACCCGGCCCTCAAGAAGGGCTACATCGGCCCCGGCGTGCTGGGGGAGGAGTCCGAGACCGGCATCCGCTACCTCGTCGACCCCCGCGTCGTCGAGGGCACGCGCTGGGTCACCGGGGCGAACGTGGCCGGCTCGCACGTGATCGACCTGGTGGCCGGCCGCGACTTCACCGCCGACGGCACGATCGAGGCGGCCGAGGTGCGTGCGGGCGACCCCGCGCCCGACGGATCGGGTCCGCTCGAGCTCGCCCGCGGCATCGAGATGGGGCACATCTTCCAGCTCGGCCGCAAGTACGCCGAGGCGCTCGACCTCAAGGTGCTCGACGAGAACGGCAAGCTCGTCACCGTCACGATGGGCTCCTACGGCGTCGGCATCTCGCGTGCCGTGGCCGCCGTCGTCGAGAGCTCGCACGACGAGCTCGGCATCGTCTGGCCGCGCGAGCTCGCGCCCTTCGACGTCCACGTCGTGGTCGCCGGGAAGCAGCCCGAGCTGTTCGAGGCGGCCGACCGGCTCGTCGCCGAGCTCGAGGCCGCCGGCCTCGACGTGCTCTACGACGACCGTCCGAAGGTGTCGCCCGGCGTCAAGTTCAAGGACGCGGAGCTGCTCGGCATGCCGACGACCGTCGTCGTGGGCAAGGGGCTGGCCGACGGGCTGCTGGAGGTCAAGGACCGCGCCAGCGGCACGCGACGTGACGTGCCCCTCGCCGACGTCATCACCGAGGTCCGCGGCGTCTGCCGCTGACCATCCTGCCGCTGGCCCTGGGGCTCAGCCTCGGTCGAGTCCGGGGAAGGCGCTGGGGCCGGCGCCCCAGCTCGTCGCCTCCAGCGCCGAGGCCCGCAGCGACCGGACGGCCTCGCGACGGTCGTCGGCGCTCCCGAGCGCCACGAGCGGCACGATGGCGCGGCACATCCGCTCGGCCACGTCGGCGAGCCGCTGACGGGCCTGGTCGACGGAGCGGGGAGGCACGCCGTACGCCGCCTGCGGGCCCACGGGCGTCGCCCCGGCTGCCGCCACCCGCGCGACGAGCACGTCGCGTGCACGCTCGTGGCGACGGAGTGCCGCGCGCGCGGCGTCGTCGAGCGCGGGGAACCTGCCCGCGCTGAGCGAGGTCAGCCAGACGGCCTCGTGCTCGAGCGCGAGGCGGCGCTGCAGGGGGCCGACGGGGGACGGGTCACCCACGTCACGCACCTCCCGCCCGGCGGCCCAGCGTGCGGGCGACCTGCGCCTGCCCGGCCGCGAGCGACGCCAGCACCCTGGCCAGGTCGGGCGAGACCGCTGCGAGCGCGTCGGTCTGGCGTCGGCTGGCGGTCCGGTTGAGGTCGGCCACGACGGTGGCGACGTCGGACGACCTCGTCGAGGGCGAGGCGTCGACGTCCGCCGCGCCGCCGAGCCCGTCGAGCTGGGTCCTCAGCACCGTGACGAGGTCGTCGGTGCGGACACCCTCGAGGCGGCCGACCGACGCGGCGAGCGCGGCCTGGTCGGCCGCGGCGCGCTCCAGCAGACGAGTGTCCGCGGGATCCGGCATGGGGCGCGGTCGCGCCCCGAGCGCACGCAGCACGTCGTCGTCGCGGCCCGCGACGTGCAGGCCCGCGCCGGCCGCCACGACGGCGACCCCGCCTCCCACGACGACGCGACGGCTGACCATCCCGTCAGGCTAATGGGTGCCCGCTAGAGTGAGGGTCGCGTGGTCGCCCAGCGGCACCGCGCACCGGACGTGCCGACAACAGAACACAGGAGGCTGCACGACATGGCGGACCCGCAGGCCGACACCGTGAGGGACGAGGTCGCCGGACCCCTCGCCGCCCTCGGACTCGACCTCGAGGCGGTCGAGCTCTCCCGCTCCGGTACCCGGCGCTTCCTGAGGATCGCGGTCGACGCCGACGGCGGCGTCCCGCTCGACCTGATCACCGAGGCCACCCGCGTCGTCTCCGCCGCGCTCGACGACGGCACGGCCATGGGGGAGCAGCCCTACACGCTCGAGGTCACGTCCCGCGGGCTCGACCGTCCGCTGACCGAGCCCCGGCACTGGCGGCGCAACGTCGGCCGGCTCGTCGCCGTGACGCTGCACGACGGTCCGGCCGTCACCGGCCGGGTCGTCGGCAGCGACGACACCGGCGTCGAGGTCACCGTGAAGGGTCAGCAGCGACGGCTGGCCTACGCCGACGTCGCGCGCGCCCTCGTCACCCCCGAGCTCGGCGCCCCCAAGGCGCCCACCACCGGGCGGCCCAAGCAGCAGAAGCCGTCGGCCAAGGGCCGCGGCTCCGCACCGCGCGCCGACCGCCCCGACCACCACCGTGAGAAGGACGCCTGATGGACATCGACATGAGCGCGCTGCGCGCCCTCGAGCGGGAGAAGGACATCTCCCTCGACGTCGTCGTGGAGGCCATCGAGACAGCGCTGCTGTCGGCCTACCAGAAGACGCCGTACTCCCACCCGCACGCGCGGGTCGTGCTGGACCGCCAGACCGGACGCGTGACGGTCTGGGCCAAGGAGCGGCTCGCTCCGGAGCCGGTCGCTCCCGCCGAGCCGGACGAGACCGAGACCGAGACCGAGACCGACGAGGCGACCGACGAGGCGCAGCCGCCCGCCGCGCCGCCGGCGCCGCGGTTCTCGGAGGAGTTCGACGACACGCCGGAGGACTTCGGCCGCTTCGCCGCCACCGTCGCGCGCCAGCTGATCATGCAGCGCCTGCGCCAGGCGGAGGACGAGCAGAAGTTCGGCGAGTTCTCCGGCAAGGTCGGCGACATCGTCTCCGGCGTCATCCAGCAGGGCAGCCGTCCCGGCGACGTCATGATCGACCTGGGTCGCGTCGAGGCGCTGCTGCCGTCGGCCGAGCGGGTCGCCGAGGAGAAGTACGCGCACGGCGAGCGCATCAAGGCCTACGTGTACGAGGTCGAGAAGGGCATGCGTGGCCCGCGGGTCAAGGTCTCGCGCACCCACCCCAACCTCGTGCGGCTGCTCTTCGCCCTCGAGGTCCCGGAGATCGCCGACGGCTCGGTCGAGATCATGGCCGTGGCGCGGGAGGCCGGCCACCGCACCAAGATCGCCGTGCGTGCCACGAAGCCCGGCGTCAACGCCAAGGGCGCCTGCATCGGGCCGATGGGCCAGCGCGTGCGCAACGTGATGCACGAGCTGCGCGGCGAGAAGATCGACATCGTCGACCACAGCGACGACCCGCTGGAGTTCATCGGGCACGCGCTCTCGCCCTCGCGGGTCAAGAAGGTGACGATGGTCGACGAGCAGACCCGCGCGGCTCGCGTGGTCGTGCCCGACTTCCAGCTCTCGCTCGCCATCGGCAAGGAGGGGCAGAACGCCCGCCTGGCCGCCAAGCTCACCGGCTGGCGCATCGACATCCGCTCCGACACCGAGGTGCCGCAGGACGGCGACGGCGCGCGGCCCGAGCGCAGGTCGTGACCACGGACGGGGTAGACTCGACCACGGTCACTCGCACGTGCATCGGATGCCGGTCGCGCGACGACGTGACCGCTCTGGTCCGGCTCGTCGCGACGCCGGGGGAGGCGGGTACCACCGTGACCCCCGACCCGCGGCGGACGCTGCCGGGGCGAGGGGCGCACCTGCACCCCGACCCTCGGTGCCTGGAGCTGGCACGACGTCGACGGGCGTTCGGCCGGGCCCTCCGCGTGGAGGGACCGCTCGACCTGACGCTGCTCGACGACGTGGCCGGTCCGCGGGACTGACCAGCGCGCACCAACCCATCCACGGGGCCACGGGCCCCACGACCCGAAAACGGAGCAACCGCTCATGAGCTCTCGATGAGAACGTTCCGATGAGCCTGCACGTCAACTAGGGTCCTCACCTCCTTCGGGGTGCGGGCCCCCACGAAGGAGAACAGTGGCTGTCAGAGTCCACGAGCTCGCACGAGAGCTCGGAGTCCAGAGCAAGGACATCCTGTCCACGTTGAAGGACATGGGTGAGTACGTGAAGTCCGCGTCGTCCACCGTCGAGGCGCCGGTCGTCCGCCGCCTCAAGGAGGAGCACGGCGACGCGCTGCTCGCCAAGGGTGCGAAGAAGGGTGCCAAGAAGGCCGCCCCTGCGCCTGCCCCCAAGGCACCGGCCGCCGAGGCACCCGCCCCGGCTGCGCCGCAGG
>NZ_JAMXRU010000041.1 GCF_024124745.1 Aeromicrobium sp. CnD17-E | reverse complement strand
GTCGACCTCGCCGCGCTGCGGTCGCAGAACCGTGCCGGCCGTCCCGCCGAGCCGGTCGCCCGCACCGTCACGCGCCGAGGAGCGGCGCCGGTGACGTTCGTCGGCCACCGCGGCGTCGCCCCCGCCACCCTCCAGCGGGCGGCCCACGTCGTGTCCGGCGACCCGACGGCGTGGTCCGACCTGGTGACGCACCACGTGACGCTCGACGACGCCGCGCGTGCGATCCGCGCCATCGTCGACGGTGAACGCCGCGTCGACGGGCGTCCCGTCCTCAAGCTCGCCGTCAGGATCTCGCGATGAGCGCGGGCGACGTGGCCGTGGCCCAGTGGCGCATCGCGCCCGAGCACCGCGACGCCGTGGCCGGCGCGTTGGCCGCGGGGACCCGTCGCGTCCAGCTCGACGTCGGCGGACCCGGTCGCGGCCCGACCCTCGACGACGCCGTGCTCACGGAGCTGGGCCGTCACGGTGTGGTGGTCGACGCCCTCGCGGTCAACCGCGCCAACGACCTCGGCCTGCACCGCGACGGACGTCCGTCGTCGGAGTGCCTCGACCTGCTGCTCGCGACCATCGGGCTCGCCCGCCGGCACGGTGTCCCGGCCGTCCACGTCCCGAGCTTCCGGGCGAGCGCGATCATCGATGCCGCGTCGTTCACTGCGACGGCACAGGTCCTGGCGCGCTGCGCGGACGAGGGCGGGCCCGACCTGCTCGTGCTGACCGAGTCGACGCTCGGCGCCGACGACGCCGTCGCCCTGGTGTCGGCCGCGGGGGCGCCGACCGTCCGCGCGGTCGCCGACACGGGCAACCTGGTCGACGCCGGTCACGACCCGGCCACCTTCGTGGCCACCTGTCGCGACCATGGGGTGCTGGCGCCCGCGATCCACGTCAAGGTGCCGGCCGGCGTCGAGCCCGGCGACGTCGCCACCCGGACCCGCACGATCCTCGCGCAGGTCGACGGGCACGTGCTGCTCGAGAACGACTACCGCGGCCGGGCCGACCTGCTGGCCGCCGACGTCGCAGCCGCCCGCGGACGCGACACCGCGCGCCGGCCGGCCCCAGACCCCGGTGGCGCAGACCCCGGCGGCGCCGACCTGGGTGCCCCCGTCGCCCGATCCCTGGACCACCACCGCTCGACCCTCCCGCGCACCCGCCCGACCGAAGGAGCGTCCCGATGACCGCCACCGCCCTGCTCGACGAGCGAGCCGCCCAGCAGCGTCCGCGCCCAGGGGTCCGTCTGGACTCGCTGACGGGACTGCGCTTCCCCGCGGCGCTCGCGGTGCTCCTGTTCCACAGCGCGCTCCCCGAGCTGCCGCTCTTCGCCGACCCCGGGGTCCAGCAGGGCTACTACCACTGGCTCTCCCAGGCCGGCGGCCTCGGCGTGACCTTCTTCTTCCTGCTGAGCGGGTTCGTCCTGACCTGGTCGGCGAGCGCCGGTGACCGTCCGGCGTCCTTCTACCGCCGACGGTTCGTCAAGATCCTGCCGTTGTACTACGTCACCGCGCTGCTCGCCGTGCTGGTGATGCACGCCGGGTCGGTGCCGTGGCGCGACCTCGCCGCCTACCTGACCATGACGCAGGTCTGGCCTCCCGACTACCCGCTCAACTTCTCCGTGCTGGCGCCGGGCTGGTCGCTCGCGACGGAGGCGTTCTTCTACCTGACCTTCCCCCTCCTCGTGGGCCTGGTGGTCGGCCGGGGGACCCGACGCGCCGCGACCGTGCTCGTCGTGTCGGTGCTCGCCGTGGTGGCCGTGCCGCTCCTCGCGACCCTCCTGCCCGAGGGGAGCCAGCGGCTCTCGAACGAGCCCGACGTCTCGGGCCTGCAGTACTGGTTCGCCTATGTGCTGCCCCTGACCCGGCTCCCCGACTTCGGCGTGGGCATGGCGCTCGCGGTGCTCGTGCGCGCCGACGCGCTCCCTCGGCTGTCCCTGCGCTGGTCCTTCGCCGCCCTGGCCGGGGCCTACGTGCTCGCGCTGTCCGCGCCGGTCCTGCTCGCGCAGCGCGCCGTGCTGGTCGTGCCGTGCGCGCTCGTGATCGCCGCGGCCGCCCAGCGCGACCTGGCCGGTCGGCCGTCGGTGTGGCGTGCCGGGCCGCTGCGCTGGCTCGGCGAGATCTCCTTCGCCTTCTACCTGCTGCACTTCATCGTGCTCGACGCGCTCGACACGCACGTCCTGCACGGCCCGACCGACTCCGTCCCGGCGGCGGTGGCGTACCTGCTCGGTGCCGTCGTGCTCACGGTCCTGGGCGCGGGGGCGCTCTACCGCTGGGTCGAGATGCCCCTGGTCCGCGCCTACGGCGGACGCACCGTGCGCGGCCTGCGACCTCGCCGCAGGGTCGAGCCGCGGGCCGCGAGGACGTCGACGGAGCTGATCGGACCCACGTCCGTCCGCAGCGTCCTGCTGCCGGGACCGCGCGAGGTGGCGGTCGTGCAGCGGCCCGCCCCGGTCCCGGGGCCGGGGGACCTCCTGGTGCGGGTGCGCCTGCTCGGTCTGTGCGGCACGGACCTGGGCTTCTACGACGGCAGCAGCTCCTACCTGCACGACGGTCTCGCCGCCTACCCCTTCGTGCCGGGGCACGAGTGGACGGGCGAGGTCGTGGCCGTCGGAGCGGGGGTGGAGGACACCTGGGTCGGACGTCGCGTCGCCGGGCACAACATCCGGGCGTGCGGGCAGTGCGAGCACTGCGCCGCACGACGGATCACCCACTGCCCCGACCGTCGCGAGATCGGCGTGCTCGGTGACGGCCCCGGGGCCGCGGCGGACCTCGTCGTCGTGCCGGTCTCGACCGTGGTGGCCGTGCCGGACGCGTTGTCGGACACGTCGGCCGCGCTGCTGGAGCCGGCGTCGGCCGCCGTCCACGCGATGCACCGGGTCGACGTCAGCGCGGGGGACCGCGTGGCCGTCGTCGGTGCCGGCACGTTGGGCCTCGTGGCCGCGCAGGCCGCCCGCGCCCGGGGAGCCGACGTCCTGGTCGTCGAGCCGAGGAAGGAGGCGCGCGACCTCGCCGCGAGCCTCGGGCTCGTCGCCGTCGAGCGCCCCGGCGCGACGCACGGCGAGTCCTTCGACGTCGTCGTCGAGGCCTCCGGGTCCACCGTGGGCCTGGTGTCGGCCATCGGTCTGGCCGCCTCGGGTGGCCGGGTGGCCCAGCTCGGCACCCCGCACCACGCGGTCGACGGCGTCCCCGTGGCCGACCTCGTCGTCCGCGACCTGAGCGTCGTCGGCGTCCTCTCCGGCGTCGGGCACTGGGAGGAGCTGGTCGACCTCGTGGTCGCCGGGCACGTCGACCTCGACGCGATGGTCGACCGCGTGGTCCCGCTCGAGGACGTCCGGTCCGCCTACGAGCGCCTGGCCGACCCCCTGCGGGTGCGTCCGAAGGTGCTGCTCGACTTCCTGTCCCACCCCACCACCGAACCGTCCTGAGGAGGACCCATGAAGATCTACGTCGTCCACGGCTACTCCGCCGCCCCGCACGACCACTGGTTCCCCTGGCTCGCCGAGAAGCTGCGCGCGGAGGGCCACGTGGTGGAGGTGGTGCCGATGCCCGACTCCACGAACCCGTCCCGCGACGCGTGGGAGCGCACGCTCGACGAGCACGTCGGCGACGTCGACGAGGACACCCTGGTCGTGACGCACAGCCTCGGCACGGTCACGGTGCTGCGCTGGCTCGCCGCCCGCCCTGCGCCATGGCGGCTGCGGGGCCTCGTCGCCGTCTCCGGGTTCCAGGGACCCATCGCCGCCGTTCCGGAGCTCGACGACTACCTCGCCGAGCCGCTCGACCCCGCGGACCTGGAGCGGGTGTCCGGGGCGATCGACGCGCGCGTCGGCATCTACTCCGACGACGACTCGATCGTGCCGCCGGCGGCGTCGAAGGCGTTGGCCGCGCAGCTCGGCGCGCGCACCCGCGAGGTCCCGGGCGGCGGTCACTTCCTCGCCGACGAGGGCTTCACGGAGCTGGCCGAGGTCCTGGAGGCCGTCGAGGACCTCACGCGGTGACCGCGCTGCGGCTCGGCCTGCTCGGCGTGGCGACGTTCGTCTACGTCACCTTCGAGCTGCTCCCCGTGGGCCTGATCGGCGACATCGCGGAGGACCTCGACGTCTCCCAGGGGCGGGTCGGGCTGCTCGTCAGCGGGTACGCAGTCGTGGCGGGGCTCTGCACCATCCCGGGTGTCCGTCTGGTGGCGAGGTGGCCACGTGCCCGGGCGGTCCAGGGCGCCCTGGCCGTGCTCCTCGTCGCCGCGGTCGTGGCGACCGTCGCGACGAGCTACCCGGCGATGGTGCTCAGTCGGGTGCTCGCGGCGCTGACCCACGGCATCCTCTGGTCGCTCGTGGCCCCGGCGGCGGCCTCGCTCGTGCCGCGCGAGCGTGCGGGCATGGCGACGGCCGCGGTGTTCGGCGGCGCGACGGCGGCGTCGGTGGTCGGGTCGCCGCTGGCCACCTTCGTGGGAGAGGCGACGGACTGGCGCGTCGCGGCCGGCGGGCTCGCCGCCCTGGTGGCGCTGACGCTCGTGGGGCTCGTTGTGACCCTGCCGGCGGAGCCGTCGACGCCGCAGTCGTCCGAGGGAGCGCACCTGCTGGACTCGGCGGGTCGCGGGGACGGGCTGCACCGTCTGCTCGGGCCGACCGCCGGATCGTTGCTGGTCCTCTACGCGCTGGCCGTGGTGGTGGTGTCGGCCCACTTCACGTCCTTCACCTACGTCGCGCCGATCGCCCGCCGGGCGCTGGACGGGGTCGACATGCCCCTCCTGCTCGCCGGCTTCGGCGTGGCCGGGGCGGTGGCGACCCTCGTGGTCGGCCGGGTGCTCGACGCCCGGCCGGTGGGGAGCACCGTCACCGCGGTCGCCGCCATGCTGGTCGGGACCGCGGGCCTGGCCGCCGCGCTGTCGCTCGGTGGTACGGGCTCGTCGCTGCTGGTGGGGCTCGTGCTCTTCGCGTCGGTGGCGGTCTGGGGAGCGGCCTTCGCCGCCATCGGCCCCTGCTACCAGGCCGGCGTGATGCGCCTCGCCGGCGAGCACGTCGACACCGCGTCGGCGGTCTACGTGACGTGCTTCCAGGTGGGGATCGCCACCGGGTCGGGACTCGGTGCGCTGCTCGTCGGGATCGACGTCGGGGTGCTGCCGGTCGTGTCGGCGGTGGCGTGCGCCGTCGCCCTCGTCCTGACGCTCCTGCGACGCGACGTGTACGCCGCCAGGAGCACCGTCGGGACGCGCGCCTGACCGTGCCTCACCGGCACGCCGCGATGTGGTGAGATGGCTGTGACCACGGTCACGCGCCCGGTGATCCCGCGCGCCGACCACCCCACCCAGGAACGACGACGGGCCCCACCACCGGCCCGCGCGTGACGGAAGGACGCCATGACCCCCTCGACCGGCACCCCCGGACCGACCACCGCGACGCGACGCGAGCACGACCTCATCGGCGACCGCGACGTCCCGGCCGACGCGTACTGGGGGGTCCACACGCTGCGGGCCACCGAGAACTTCCCGATCACCGGCATCCCGATCGGGCAGAGCCCCTTCCTGGTGGAGGCGCTCGCCGCGGTCAAGCAGGCGGCGGCGACCACGAACCATGAGCTCGGGCTGCTCGACACGCAGCGGTTCCGAGCCATCGAGCAGGCCTGCGAGGAGATCCGGGCCGGTGCCCTGCGCAGCGAGTTCGTCGTCGACGTCATGCAGGGCGGGGCGGGCACGTCGACGAACATGAACGCCAACGAGGTGATCGCCAACCGGGCCCTGGAGATCCTCGGCCGCCCCCGCGGCGACTACGGCTTCCTGCACCCGAACGAGCACGTCAACCTCAGCCAGTCGACCAACGACGTCTACCCGACGGCGGTCAAGATCGCAGTCATCCTGGCGACCCACGCACTCCTCGAGGCGATGGAGGTGCTGCAGGACTCGTTCGCGCGCAAGGCCGAGGAGTTCCGCGACGTCCTCAAGATGGGTCGCACGCAGCTGCAGGACGCCGTCCCCATGACGCTCGGGCAGGAGTTCGGCACGTACGCCGTCATGCTGGGGGAGGACCACAGCAGGCTGACCGAGGCCGTCGCGATGCTGCACGAGATCAACCTCGGCGCGACCGCCATCGGCACGCAGCTGAACGCACCGGCCGGCTACGTCCCCGCCGCGGCGCAGCACCTGGCCCGGCTCACCGGGCTGCCGCTGGTCAGCGCCGTCGACCTCATCGAGGCCACGCAGGACTGCGGCGCCTTCGTGCAGCTCTCGGGCACCCTCAAGCGGGTCGCGACCAAGACCAGCAAGATCTGCAACGACCTGCGTCTGCTGTCGTCGGGCCCGCGCGCGGGCCTGAACGAGATCAACCTGCCCGCGGTGCAGGCCGGGTCGAGCATCATGCCCGGCAAGGTCAACCCGGTCATCCCGGAGGTGGTCAACCAGGTCGCGTTCCAGGTGATCGGCATGGACGTCACCGTCACGATGGCCGCCGAGGGCGGTCAGCTGCAGCTCAACGCCTTCGAGCCGGTCATCTGCTACTCGTTGTCCGCCGGCCTCTACCGGCTGCGCGAGGCGATGCTCGTGCTCGCGCGCCGCTGCGTCGACGGCATCACCGCCAACGAGGCGCTGCTGCGCCAGGAGGTCGAGAACTCGATCGGTCTGGTCACCGCACTCAACCCGTTCATCGGCTACACGGCGGCGACCGAGGTCGCGATGGAGGCCCTGGCGACCGGACGCGGGGTGGCCGAGCTCGTGCTCGAGAAGCAGCTGCTGCCGCCCGAGCAGCTGCGCGCGATCCTGCAGCCCGAGGTGCTCGCGAACCTGACGCCGCGCCGTGGCCCCGCGGCCGAGCCTCAGGCGAACAGCGTCGTCGCGGGGTCGTCGAGCAGCTCGACCGCCAGCACGTGGTCGTCGGCGACGTAGTCGATCGAGATCCGCACCCCGCGGTCGTGCGGGGTGACGGAGGCCTGTGCGTCGCCGAGACCGTAGGCGATGTCGCGCAGGGTCACGGTGGCCTCGCCGACGGGGTCCTGCTCGGGCCACTCCGCGATCAGGCGGTGCACGACGCCGGCGAGCACGGCGCTGCTCATGGCCCGCACGACGTCGTCGGACCCGACGGCCCGTACCCGCACGTCGGGGAGGCCGAACTGGGCGAGCCCGTCGGTCACCAGGTCACCGTCGAGCAGCGCCGCGTGGTCGAGCACGTACCACTGGGCGGCGTGCGCGAGCGAGACGTCCTCGCTCGTCAGCTCCAGCACCCGGGGGGTGAGCAGCTCGAGGACGACGCCGTCGTGGAGCGCGGCCAGCTCCAGCGCCTGCACGCGGGTGTCGCGTGCGGCCGCGGCCGCCTCGGCCACGGGAGCCCGGCTCTGCAGCACCAGCTGGTGGGGCCTGGCCTCCAGGCGCTCCAGGCCCTGCGGCGACGTGCCGTGCGCGCGCAGGAGCGCGGCGTGCGGCAGCGGCACGTGGTCCTCGTGGTCGAGGGGCTCGGCCGTCATCACGGCGTACAGCGACTCGCACGTGGCGGGGACCGGGACGGGTCGGGTGCTCATGTGGGCCCATCCTAGGCGGGCCGCTGCGTAGACTGGCGCGCGTGACCAGCGACGCCTTCCACGTCTACGACACCACGATGCGCGACGGTGCCCAGCAGGAGGGACTCAACCTCTCCGTGCAGGACAAGCTGCACGTGGCGCGCCACCTCGACGACCTCGGCGTCGGGTTCATCGAGGGCGGCTGGCCGGGATCGAACCCGAAGGACACCGAGTTCTTCGCGCTGGCCGCCAAGGAGCTCGAGCTCCGCAACGCGACCCTGGCCGCCTTCGGGGCGACCCGTCGAGCCGGGCTGCGGGCCGCCGACGACCCGCTCGTGGCGGCGCTGCGCGAGTCCGGCGCGCCCGTGGTCACGCTCGTCGCGAAGAGCCACGACCGGCACGTCGAGCTCGCCCTGCGCACCACGCTCGAGGAGAACCTCGCGATGGTGCGCGACACCGTCGAGCACCTGCGGGCGGAGGGGCAGCGGGTCTTCGTCGACTGCGAGCACTTCTTCGACGGCTACGTCGCGAACCGCGCGTACGCGCTGGAGGTCGTGCGGACCGCCGCCGAGGCGGGTGCCGACGTCGTCGTCCTGTGCGACACCAACGGCGGCATGCTGCCGCACCAGGTCGAGGAGGTCGTGGCCGACACGCTGTCCGTCGGGGCCCGGCTGGGCATCCACGCGCACAACGACACGGGCTGCGCCGTCGCGAACTCGATGGCCGCCGTCCGCGCCGGGGCCACGCACCTGCAGGGCTGCCTCAACGGCTACGGCGAGCGCACGGGCAACGCCGACCTCGTCACCTCCGTCGCCAACCTGGAGCTCAAGCTCGGGATGCAGGTGCTGCCGGCGGGTGCGCTGGCGGAGGCCACGCGGATCGCGCACGCCGTCTCGGAGATCACCAACTACCCGCCCTCGGCGCGCCAGCCGTACACCGGCGTCTCGTCGTTCGCGCACAAGGCAGGTCTGCACGCCAGCGCGATCCGCGTCGACCCCGACCTGTACCAGCACATCGACCCCGCGCTCGTGGGCAACGACATGCGCCTGCTCGTCTCGGAGATGGCCGGTCGCGCCACCATCGAGCTGAAGGGGCGCGAGCTCGGCTACGACGTGGCGGGCGACGCCGAGCGGCTCGGGCGCATCACCGAGCGCGTGAAGGCCATGGAGCAGCAGGGCTACACCTTCGAGGCGGCCGACGCGTCGTTCGAGCTGCTGCTCGCCGAGGAGATGGAGGGTGCCCGACCCTCGTACTTCGACGTCGAGTCGTGGCGCGTGCTGGCCGAGTCCTCGCGCGGCACGGAGGCGACCGTCAAGCTGCGCGCCGCCGGTCAGCGGCTGGTGGTCATCGGCGAGGGCAACGGCCCCGTCAACGCCCTCGACCACGCCCTCCGCCAGGCGATCGAGCAGCTGTACCCCGACGTGGCGCGGTTCCACCTCATCGACTTCCGGGTGCGCATCCTCGACCAGGGCCACGGCACCGACGCCGTCACGCGGGTCCTGATCGAGACCTCCGACGGCCAGGACGCGTGGGTCACGGTCGGGGTGGGCGCGAACATCATCGAGGCCTCGTGGGAGGCGCTCGTCGACGCCCTCACCTACGGGCTACGGCGGCACGGGGTCCCGGTCGGCACCGCGTGACCCGACGTCGACTCCTGGCGCTGGTCCTCGCGCCCACCCTGCTCCTGGGCCTCGGGCTCGGCGCGGCGCTGGTCGTCGACGCCCGCGCGCGACAGGTCGACGTCGACCGCGCCGACGCCGTGGCGCTGCGCTACGAAGAACGCCTCTCGCACTACCGCGAGGTGGTCGTGCGCGAGCTCGAGGCCGCCGACGCGACCGACCCCGACGCCGTGGCCCGGGTGCTGGCACGGCACCGCGACGACGTGCCGACGCTCGGCGCGACGTCGCAGCGCGGTGCGGCAGCCTCCCCGGACTACGGCGCCGCCCGACAGGAGCAGTCCGTGGTCACCGAGGCCATGGACCGTCTCGACGACGTCGTCGTCGACACCCGTGCCGCGCAGCGCTACCTGGCCGCGGCGCGTCGGGCGCTCGAGGTCGACCCGAACGCCCTCGCGCCCGGCACCTTCGTCACGAGCGGCGCGCCCCTGCGGGCCCAGCTGCTGCCACCCATGCGCACCGCCCTGGCGAGCTTCGAGTCCGTCGAGGCACCCCGCGACGCCGCCGCGGTGCGCGACGCGGTGCGGCGCGCCCTCACCCACGTGATCACCGAGGCCGAGGCACTGGCGGCGCGACTCGACGCCGGCCAGAGCGGCAGCTTCCAGTACGCCGAGGAGTACACCGCCGCGCGCACGGCGGTGACGCAGTACGAGGAGCGCACCCGCGCCGACCTGCGCGAGGCGCTCGACAACGTGCTGGCCGGCGACGGGGTCGCACGCTGATCCTGGTCCGCCGACGCGGGTGCGCTGGTCCGGCGCCAGCGTCAGACGCGGGGGAGGCGCCGCATCGGCACGTGCTCGATGCCGGCCTCCCAGAAGTTCTCGCCGCACCGCTCGAAGCCGAACCCGGCGTACCAGTCGTGCAGGTAGGCCTGCGCGCCCAACCGGATCTCGCCGTCGCCCCAGCGTTCGAGCACGGCCTCCAGGAGCCGGCTCGACAGCCCGCGGCCGCGCTGGTCCTTGCGCGTGGCGACCCGCCCGACCTTGCGCACGCCGGTCCCGGTGGTGAAGGTGCGCAGGTAGCTGGTCGGTCCGTCGGCGTCGGCGAACCACAGGTGGTGGCAGGTCGGCAGGAGGTCGATGCCGTCGACGTCGGGCTCGTCGCACTGCTGCTCCACGGCGAAGACGACGTCGCGGATCCGCCAGATGTCGTACACCTCGGCGGCGGTGAGCTCGTCGCCGCGACGCGCGTGCATGTGGTTCGTCACGTTGTTAATTTACGCGCCGTGTTGCCGATGGAGCGCCGCACGTCGAGCAGCACGGCAGGTTTCATCGAGCAGTGGGATGAGCACAACTCTGAAGCCGCGCCGGAGGTGGATCGCCACTAGGAACACACTTGGGCCTCTCCCAGGGTCAGAGTCCCGCGCTCGAAGGTGTGAATTGGCAACATGGCAGGAGTACTGTGCCGCAAAGCGGCCAGCAACATCGAATCCTCGACTGGACGTGCCCCTGTATACGCAAGATTCGGCAAACGATCCAGACTAAGCGCGCCAGGCAGGTGGTTGTCCTACCGCGAAACGCCGAGCGAGGTGCCAATCGTCGTACTGGTCGGGTATGTCCCGTTCGTCAAACTCGAGGTGGGCGACGGACATGCGACTGGACAGATGAGACGTTCGAGCACTGGAATCAATGGGCATGTTGAGGTCGACATTCATCTTTAGCGCTCGAAGGAGCGCATCTCCTTGGCCAGGCTGGAGGACGTGTGAACCCCGCAGAAAGAGTTCGCCCGGACCACTGACCGCGACGGTGCTCCGTCCGAGAATTAGGACCCCACCATCCGGTACTCGCCGCGCTCGCCCCGCAGCGGACGAACCCTCGAGACGGTAGGACCCCGTCATCGCAAAGGTCCCTAGATCCACCGTACCGCCGACATTCGTCCGAATCGTGAGCGACTGGCGATGTTGTGGCATGTGCACGGGAGCCCTGGCAGATAGAAAAATGTCGAGCGCCGTTCGCACGCGCAAGGTGCCGTCTTCGTAGCCGTAGCGGTCGTCGTACATTCCGTGCGTGTCGGCGAAACGCTCCACGTCGATGGTCCCTCCTATCAGCTCCAGGCCTGGAACCGCCGCCTCGCCCACGAGCGATCGAATCATCTCGTGGCGAAAGGCTGACCGTATAGACGTGCTAGTGCGCCATGGCACCTCTCTGTGAACCTTTCCGGGTCCCTTGACCTTCACAACGTAAGGAGCACGCTCCGTGGTGAACTGGACTGCGACCACCTCGGCGGTAGCGGAGACAGGCACACGCAACCACTTGGGTTCGGGCGCTGGGCCGTCGAAGTGTTTCTGGACGGCACTCCACCAGTCCGCTGGCTCGACCGCCGATGTGTTCGCGTAGCGCCTGCCTTTCTCGTCAAGACCGACGACCCAAAGGATCGACTCGCCGCCAGCTGCGTTCGCGTGACCCGCGATCCGGCGAGCTACGTCGTGGTCGGCCGGAGGCCATTGGGCTTTGAGCTCAACCCGGTCGTCTTCGACTTGTCGACCCGCTAACACCGCTTCCGCGACGGCGGTGACGCGTGCCTCCATGATCTGCAGTTCCATACGGGAAAGATGTAGCAGACGACAGGACCACGCACTCAACTCGCGAGCGCATCCGTTGCGACGTGCCGAAAGATTGCCGCGCTGTGGCCGTGGCTGTCTCATCGACCTTCTGTCGCGTCAAACTTAGGTTTAGGCGACCGGGGCGGCCTTGCATCCCGTTTTTGTCTGATAGGCCCCACGCGCGCGAATACGGCCGCCAAGATGACTGACCCTCGTTGCGGGGGGTGACGCAAGCACCGGGAGCGTCCTTGATCGACGTGGCGCACCTCTACATCCGCTCATTCGCCGGTCGCGGGAGGTTTGGGGACGGCTGGTCTTGCGCAATGCGACGTCGGAGCGCGAACCGTGCTGCGTTACGGCTAGGCTGCCGCGGCCCAATCTGGCTCGATCCCAGTCGAGGATGGACGCGTCAGGCAGCCGACCATCTCGAGTCGGGTTTGCAGCACGGTGCGTGTGCGTCCCCGCAGGATGTCCTACGCTCGTCTCTATTCGTACACGATGAAGGACCCTCATGACTGACTCAGAAGCGCTCACAAACATCGTGAACGAACGTCGACGAAATGTAGACGTTCAGATCACCAATTTTTCGGTACGCGAGTTGGTGCGCATGGTAGACGAGGGCGAACTCAATGTCTCCCCGGAGTATCAGCGACTATTTCGCTGGGACGTCCAAAGCGAGTCTCGACTCGTCGAGTCGTTGATGCTCGGTCTGCCGGTTCCATCCATCTTTGTTGCCACAAACGATGATTTCACTTTGGAAGTAGTCGATGGGTTGCAACGTCTTTCAACGTTGGTTCATTTCGTGTCGCCTTCCGATCAAAGGTTGGCTGCCCTTCACAAGCGCGATGCGCTGGTGCTCAACGAGCTCGAGACCATTCCTCAGTTAAACGGATTCTCCTTTGCGGACTTACCCAAGCAGCTCCAGCTCCACTTTTCTCGAACAACTCTTCAGGTCACAGCCCTCACGGACAAGTCGGACTACGACGTCAGGTTCGAACTCTTCGATCGCTTGAACGCTGGATCTCTTCGATTGACGAATCAAGAAGTTCGGAATGCTGTCTACCGCGGACGATTTGTTGCTTTTTTGCACGAAATGGCCGCTTTGCCCGAGTTTCGTTCGCTTATCCGATTGGAGGATGAGCGGTTACGTGACGGGACGTTGGAAGAAACCGTTCTGAAGTTCTTTGGCTACCGGCATGCTCGAGCGGACTATAGGGGTCCTATCAAACCATTTCTGAATGACTGCATGAAGCGATGGCGCGCGCAGTTCCCAGAGGAGCAGTTCCGCAAGGAGTTTGTCGGTGCGGTCGCCATCTTAAGCGATGTGCTTGATGGGTCCGCCTATCTCCGCTCGGGCTATCACGCCACCCCAATGGTCCCCTTTGAGGCAGCTCTACTGGCGAGCGCCCGCTTGGAGAGCTCTGGATCAGTTCCCTCGGCGAAACAGGGTTGGAAAGAAGATGCGCGCTTGCGCGCTGTTTCGGGCGGGGGGCACAACACCCCCGGGAAGTTAGATGAGCGAGTAAATCTTTCCTACCAGCTTCTATTGGGCGCGGACCCTGAGTAGCGTTTGATGGGTATCTCCTCGTATGAAGCGGACTTTGAGCAGAGACTAGACCAGTGCTGGCTCTCCGTAATGGTCGCTGACGTGCTCCAATTCGGGGGCGGCGCATCGGGTTGGAAGTCGGTCAGCCGAGATGTGCGCGCGGGGGCAGTCGTGATGGCAATCGGTGAGTTCGAGGCACTTCTTAAACACAGCGTCGAGGACATCCATCAGACCATCGAGGCATCCGGCAGTGTTGTAAAGGACCTTCGTCACGGGGTTCGAATGCTCCATTTCGATCCGCGTTTCTCAGCAGCTGCGGGTTCTGCGCTCGACAGCGTCTGGAGCACGCGTATAGAGTTGTCGGAGGCTCACGAGTGCATCGACCCGCCACGACTTCCACGCAGAGACCACACAGGCAATCTGCAACCACTCGGCAACAGGACTCCGAAGCCTGCCACGCTGGCGCGACTGTGGCTCGTCTACGAGCTTCCGGGCGTCCCGTTCCCAAATTTCGCCTGGCGTAAGTCGCTCGGAGAGATGGTTGAGATTCGCAATGATGTTGCGCACGGGCGCATGCCGATCGCGCAGGTATTCGCAGGTGGGGCGAGGACGGTCGACGCGGTCGCCACCTATGTGATGCACGTTCGCGATCTCGGAAAGCACGTTGTGGACAGTCTGAGCAGCTACACGGCTGATCGCGGCTACCTTCTCTGAGACTCGGATGTCCTTAATCGGACTCGGATGTCCTTCATCGCTGACTACGTGCCCAGTCGCACTTCCGAGGATGCCAGTGCCCTTCATTTTGCAGCCGGGTGGGCGAGCAGGCGGTCGACCTCGTCCAGCAGGGCGCGTCGCAACGGCTCCGCCCGGGCCGCGAGGTCGCGCTGACGGCGCACGTACTCGGCCCGCCCGTCGGGAGCCTCCACCGGGATCGGCTCGAGGCCGTAGGCGCCGACGTCGTAGGGCGAGGCCTGCATGTCGACGGTGCGGATCTCGAGCGCGAGCTCGAAGGCGTCGAGCACGACGGTCGACTCGACGAACGGTAGTAGCCGGAAGGCGATCCGGTAGAGGTCCATGTTGGCGTGCAGGCAGCCGGGCTGCTCGTGAGCCAGCTGGTGCTCGCGGCCGAGCTGCCAGGCGTTGCGCGGCTCGGCCGCCGGGGTGAAGAAGCGGAACGCGTCGACGTGCGTGCAGGTGAGCGGGTGGGCCTCCACGACGGCGTCGGTGCCGGAGCGGCCGAGCCGGAGCGGCAGGTCGTGGCGGGGCTGATCGGAGCGGTAGACCATGGCCCACTCGTGCAGGCCGAAGCAGCCGTAGCGCGCGGGTCGGTCGAGGGTCGCGGCGAGCAGCGAACGGGTCCAGCGCAGGCCGCGCACGCGGGAGGCGAGCCGCCCGGCGTCGACCGTGCTCACGCCGTCGCGCGTCACGTAGGCGCCGAGGGCGGCGTGCTCCGGTGCGTCGGCGAGCCCGACGTCGAGGCCGGGGTGCCAGCGCTCCAGCTGGCCGGGGGAGAGGTTGTAGTACTCGAAGAGGAAGTCGACGACGGGGTGCGGCTCGTGCCGCTCCCGGCGGGCCAGGTGCGGCGCGGTCCAGGTGCGGGCGCGCTCGCGGTGGGCGGCGGCGCGGGGCCGCCACCGCGACGGCTCCAGCACGGTGTGCGGACGGGTCGCGAGGTCCGGGAGCTCGACCACGGCGTGACTAGGCGGAGCTGGAGCAGTCGGCGCAGGTGCCGAAGATCTCGAGGGTGTGCTCGACGTCCGTGAAGCCGTTCTCGCTGGCGACCTTCGTGGCCCACGACTCGACCGCCGGGCCCGCGACCTCGACGGCCCGCCCGCAGGAGCGGCAGACGAGGTGGTGGTGGTGCTCGCCGGCCTCGCAGCGCCGGTATAGGACCTCGCCGTCGTTGCCGCGCAGCGCGTCGACCTGCTCGGCGTCGACGAGCGCCTGCAGGTTGCGGTAGACGGTCGACAGACCGACCTTCTCGCCCCGCTGGCCCAGCACGCCATGGATCTGCTGGGCGCTGGCGAAGCCCTCGAGCTCGTCGAGCACCGCGCTCACGGCGCGACGCTGTCGGGTGTTGCGGATGTCAACCATGGTCCTCCTCAGGAGGAGCGTACCGACCGTCTGCGACGCAGGCTCACGGTGACGCCGCGCAGCAGCGTGGTCAGCACGAACGCGCCCAGCGCGAGCATGACGATCGTGGGTCCCGGTGCCGTGTTGGCCTCGAAGCTGGTGACGACGCCGAGCACGGCGGTGAGCAGCCCGATCGCCATCGCCAGCAGGTGCGTGAGCCGGAAGCTGCGCGCGACCTGCTGCGCGGCCGCCACCGGCACCACCATGAGCGCGGACACCAGCAGCAGCCCGACCGTGCGCATCGCGACCGTGATGGTCGCTGCCGCCATGACGGCGATGAGCAGGCCGTACAGGCGTGTCGGCACGCCGCTGACCTTGGCGTGCTCCTCGTCCTGGCAGACGGCGAACAGCTGTGGCGAGAGCAGCAGGCACAGGCCCACCACGACGACGCCGAGCACGCTCACGACGACCACGTCGGTGTCGGTGACGGTCGTGATGGATCCGAAGAGGTAGCGGTTGAGGGTCGCGCCGCTCTCGCCGGCCAGGCCGATCAGCAGCACACCTGCCGCGATGCCGCCGTAGAACAGCATCGCGAGCGCGACGTCGCCGCTGGTGCGCGTGTACGTGCGCAGCACCTCGATGACGACGGCGCCGAGCACGGCGACCACGAGGGCGGTGAGCACCGGCGCCGTCCCCGTGAGCAGCCCCAGGGCGACACCGGTGAGGGCGACGTGCCCGAGGCCGTCGCCGAGCAGCGCGAGCCGCCGCTGGACCATGTACGTCCCGATCGCCGGGGCGGCCAGACCGGTGAAGAACGCGGCCACGAGGGCGAGCCGCATGAACTCGTAGTCGAGCAGGTCGAGACTCACCAGACCCCCTCCTCGGGCAGGGGACGCACGCGGTCGGGGTCGGCCGTGTGCGGGTGGGCGTCGCCGTGGTGCTGCTGGTGGGCGTCGGCGACGTGGTCGTCGACCGGGCCGTCGTGCACCACGCGACCCTGGTCGAGCACGACGGCACGGTCCACGAGCGACAGCATCGGACCGAGCTCGTGCGCCACGAGCAGGACGGTCATGCCCTCCGTCGCGAGCTGGCTGAGCAGGTCGGCGAGGTCCTCGGTGTGGTGCGCGTCGACGCCGGCGGTGGGCTCGTCCATGATGAGCAGCTCCGGCTCGCCGGCGAGCGCCCGCGCGATGGCGACGCGCTGCTGCTGGCCGCCCGAGAGCTCCACGAGCGGCGACGACGCGCGGTGGGCGAGGCCGACGCTCTCCAGCGCGGTGACGACCGCCTCGCGGTCGGACCGGCGGGGCAGGCCCACGCGTGGACGCAACGACAGACGTCCGCTGGAGACCACCTCGCGCACCGTGGCGGGGACGCCCGTCGAGGCGGCCGACCGCTGCGGCACGTAGCCGACGCGCCGCCAGCTGCGGAACCGTGCGAGTGGCTCGCCGAAGAGCTCGACCGTGCCGGTCGAGGGCACGAGGCCCACGGCGGCGCGCACCAGCGTCGACTTCCCGGATCCGTTGGAGCCGAGCAGGGTGACGAACTCACCCTGCTCGACCGTGAGGTCGGCGCCGCGCAGCACCGGGTCACCGCCCAGCGTGACCTCGACGTCACGCAGGACGAGTGGGGGGTGCGTCATGAGCAGCTGTTGGCCTTCTGGAGCTCGGCGAGATTGGAGCGCATGATCGAGAGGTAGTCCTGGTCGGACGTGTCCTTGGTGAGTCCCTCGATCGGGTCGAGCGTAGCCGTCTGCACCCCGGCCTCGCGCGCCACCGTGCGGGCGACGGCGGGGCTCACGAGGGTCTCGGTGAAGACGGTCGTGATGCCGTCGCGCTTCACGAGGTCGGAGATCTCGGCGAGCTGGGCGGCCGACGGCTCGGTGCTGGGGTCGATGCCGGCGATCGGGATCTGCACGAGGTCGTAGGCGCGGGCGAGGTAGGCGAAGGCGGCGTGGCTCGTGACGATGTCGCGGACCTTGCAGGTCTTGAGCCCGGCCCGGTACTCGCCGTCGAGCTTCTGGAGGTCGGCGACGAGGGCCGCGGCGTTCGCCTCGTACTCGTCGGCGTGGTCGGGGTCGAGCTTCACGAGGGCGTCGCGCACGTGCTCGGTGAGCGGCTCGAGGTTCGTCGGGGCGAGCCAGAGGTGCGGGTCGACGCCACCGTGGTCGTGCCCGTGGTCGTGACCCTCCTCCTCGGCGTGGCCCTCCTCGTCGGCGTGCTCCTCGTCGCCGTGCGCGTGGTCGTCGTGACCCTCCTCCTCGCCCTCGGCGTGCGCCTCCTCGGACTCCTCGATGCGGTCGACGCCGTCGGCGGCGTCGACCGTGGTGCCGGGCTCGCGGTCGGCCTCCTTCACGGCCTCGTCGACGGCGGTCTGGAACTCGTCCTGGTAGACGACCAGGTCCGCGTCCTGCACCGACGCGACCTGCTTCGGGCTGAGCTCGAGGTCGTGCGGCTCGCCGCCGGGCTTCGTCAGGTTCGTGACGTCGGCGTGGTCGCCGGCGACGCGCTCGGTCACGTACTGCAGCGGGTAGAAGGACGTGACGACCGAGAGCCTGCCGTCCGAGCCGCCGTCGGCGGAGCCGCCGCTGCCGCAGGCCGCGAGGACCAGGGCGCAGGAGGCGAGCAGGACGGCGGAGCGGGTGCGACGAAGAGCCATGAGAACGATTGTCAAGACGACCGGGAACGGTTGTCAAATCGCTCCGCTGACGGACGCGTCACACTCACGTCGCACCGCCGTCGGACGGCTCGCGCACGATCGATACGCTGGGCGTCCATCGGGAGCGCACGGCCACGGACGTGCGCAGGACCCGCCGACACCCAGCCGGAAACGGAGCGCCTCACCATGGCCACGAGCCTGATCGACACCGTCATCTCCCTGTGCAAGCGACGGGGATTCGTCTACCAGTGCGGCGAGATCTACGGCGGCACGCGCTCGGCGTGGGACTACGGACCGCTCGGCGTCGAGCTGAAGGAGAACATCAAGCGTCAGTGGTGGCGCTCCATGGTGCAGAGCCGCGACGACGTCGTCGGGCTCGACTCCTCCGTGATCCTGCCGCGGGCGGTCTGGGAGGCCTCGGGGCACGTCGACGTGTTCACGGACCCCCTGGTGGAGTCGACCAAGACCCACAAGCGCTACCGCGCCGACCACCTGTGGGAGGCGTTCGAGGCCA
Source organism: Aeromicrobium sp. CnD17-E (assembly GCF_024124745.1). Classification (GTDB taxonomy): domain Bacteria; phylum Actinomycetota; class Actinomycetes; order Propionibacteriales; family Nocardioidaceae; genus Aeromicrobium. The sequence continues at coordinate 7,813 of NZ_JAMXRU010000041.1, read as the reverse complement.
AGCACGGCCGGGAGCCCGAGAGCTGGGACGAGGTTCCCGACCCCGACACCGGCGAGCGCGGCCACTGGACCGAGCCGCGCGCGTTCTCCGGTCTCATGAAGACCTACCTGGGCCCGGTCGACAGCGAGGAGGGCCTGCACTACCTCCGTCCCGAGACCGCGCAGGGCATCTTCGTGAACTTCGCCCAGGTGCTGACCACGTCGCGCAAGAAGCCGCCGTTCGGCATCGCGCAGATCGGCAAGAGCTTCCGCAACGAGATCACGCCGGGCAACTTCATCTTCCGCACGCGCGAGTTCGAGCAGATGGAGATGGAGTTCTTCGTCCAGCCCGGCACCGACGAGCAGTGGCACGAGGAGTGGCTGGCCACCCGCATGGCCTGGTACACCGACCTCGGCGTCGACCCCGAGAACCTGCGCTTCTACGAGCACGCGCAGGAGAAGCTGTCGCACTACTCCAAGCGCACGGTCGACATCGAGTACCGCTTCCAGTTCCAGGGCTCGGAGTGGGGCGAGCTCGAGGGCATCGCCAACCGCACCGACTACGACCTCAGCACCCACGCGAAGCACTCCGGCAAGGACCTGTCGTACTTCGACCAGGCCACGGGCGAGCGGTACACGCCCTACGTCATCGAGCCTGCTGCCGGTGTGAACCGCTCGATGATGGCCTTCCTGGTCGACGCGTACGCCGAGGACGAGGCGCCGAACACCAAGGGCGGCGTCGACAAGCGCACCGTGCTGCGGCTCGACCCGCGGCTCGCGCCGGCCAAGGCGGCCGTGCTGCCGCTGTCGCGCAACGAGCAGCTCTCGCCGACGGCCAAGGGCCTGGCGCAGGAGCTGCGCGGCTACTGGAACGTGGAGTTCGACGACGCCGCCGCGATCGGCAAGCGGTACCGCCGCCAGGACGAGATCGGTACGCCGTTCTGCATCACGGTCGACTTCGACACCCTCGACGACCAGGCCGTCACGATCCGCGACCGCGACACCATGCAGCAGGAGCGGGTGGGCCTGACGCAGGTGCGCGAGTGGCTCGCGGCGCGTCTGCCCGGCTGCTGAACCGCTCGCGGGACACAATCGGGGCGTGAGTCCGCGTCCGGCACCCCGCTCCCGCTGCACGTCTCCTCGGGCCGTCGTGCGGGTCGCGGTGCTGGGCGCGCTGGGCGTCGGGCTCGTCCTCTCCGGGTGCTCGCGCTCCGAGGACGAGGCGGAGGCGGCGCCGTCGCCGTCGGGCTTCGACGTCCCGGACGGCGTCACGCTCACCGACCCGGGCAGCACGCTCGACGTCGGCGACGAGGGCACCGTCGTCCTCGACCTCGGCGACGGTGCGGCGAGCGCCGTGACCGTCACGGTCGAGAAGGTGCGGCGCGGCTCGATCAAGGACTTCCGGTTCTTCACCCTCGACGAGAAGAGTCGTGACGCGACGCCGTACTACGTCGACGCGACCGTGCGCAACGACGGTCCTGCCGGCCTGGGTGGCTCCTCGCTGCCCCTGCTCGCGCACGCGGACGACGACGTCGTCTACCCGGCGAGCGAGCTGGTGGGTCGGTTCCGGCCGTGCCCGTCGTCGGCGCTGCCGAAGCGTTTCCTCGCCGGCGCCAGCGCCGACCTCTGCTTCATCTACCTGCTGCCGCGGGGGACGTCGCTGCGCTCCGTCGACCTCCAGCCGGGCGACGCCGCGTCGGCCGTCCGGTGGCGCCCGAAGGGCTGACCTACGCCGGCCGGCGCGATGTTCTTTCTCGTCCGGCAATGTTCTTTCTGCGCCGAGGTTCCGCCACGCCGCTACGTCGGGAGAGGATGGACGCGGCCCCGTGCTGTGCGGGGCAGCCTCCCCACGGCGACCCGGTCGAGGCGGCGCCGGACGTCTCTCCCATGCGTCCGGCCGGACGTCGCCCGACCAGGCCGGACCGAGCCTCTCCCGCTCGGGTCGCGCCGGTCGTGGGGAGCGCACCAGGGCCGGCGCCCGCCGACGGTCGGCGCCGGCCCTGCGTGCGTCTGGGACACTGGTCGACGATGACCACCGCCACGACCACCGCCGCGACCACCGCACTGGGCTCGCAGGACTCGACCGACGTCCTCCGTGCGCGTCCGTTGCGTCTCGGCGACCTCGAGGTCGAGGTGCCGGTCGTGCTCGCCCCGATGGCCGGTGTCACCAACGTCGCCTTCCGTCGTCTCTGCGCCGAGCAGGGCGCCGGGCTGTACGTCTGCGAGATGATCACGTCGCGCGGGCTGGTCGAGGGCGACGCGACGAGCCTGTCGATGCTGACTTTCGCCGACAACGAGTCCGTGCGCTCGGTGCAGCTCTACGGCGTCGACCCCGACGTGATGGGCCGTGCGGTCGAGGTGCTCTGCGCCGACCACGGCGTCGAGCACGTCGACCTCAACTTCGGCTGCCCGGTGCCGAAGATCACCCGCAAGGGCGGGGGAGCGGCGCTGCCGTGGAAGGCGAACCTGCTCGGTCGCATCCTGGAGTCGACGGTGGCCGCCGCGCAGCCGTACGGGGTGCCGGTGACCATGAAGACCCGCCTCGGCATCGACGAGGACCACCTGACCTACCTCGACGCGGGGCGCATTGCCGAGGACACCGGCTGCGCCGCGATCGCCCTGCACGCGCGCACCGCCGCCCAGCACTACTCCGGCCAGGCGCGCTGGGAGACCATCGGCGAGCTGAAGGCCGCCGTCTCGATCCCGGTCCTCGGCAACGGCGACGTCTGGGAGGCCGACGACGCCGTCCGCATGATGCGGAGCACCGGGTGCGACGGGGTCGTCGTCGGTCGAGGCTGCCTGGGCCGCCCGTGGCTCTTCCGCGACCTCGCGGCGGCGCTCGGCCCGTCGCCCGACCGGTCGGGCCCCGTGCTCCCCACCCTCGGCGAGGTCACCGCCGTCATGCGACGTCACGCGGAGCTCCTGGGTGACTGGCTGGGGGAGGAGCGGGGCTGCGTGGAGTTCCGCAAGCACGTCGCCTGGTACCTCAAGGGCTTCCCCGCGGGCTCGCGCGTGCGCAGCGAGCTCGGCGGCGTCTCCTCCTACGCGGCGCTCGACGCGCTGCTGGCCGACCTCGACCCCGACGAGCCGTACCCCGTGGCCGAGCTCGGTACGCCCCGGGGCCGACAGGGCAGCCCCCGCACGGTGGCCCTCCCGGACGGCTGGCTCAGCTCACGGGAGCTCGCCGGTGCCGTCGACGCCGCCGCCGAGGACGCCTCCAGCGGGGGCTGACGCCCCGACCACCGTCTGCGCGCGCTCGTCCCGCGCGGCGTCGACGGCATGGAGCACGACCTCGCGCGCCCGTGCCGCGTCGACGTGGTGCACGTCGACGTCGACCGGGCCGTCGGGCGTGTGCAGCTCGACCGTGGCGAGGTCGCGCAGCCGCTGGAGCGGCCCCTGCCGCAGGGCGAACGACTGCACCTTCGCGTGCGGTGCGTGACTCGTCCGTCGGTGCAGCCAGCCCGTGGTCGAGCTGGCGCGACGGCGGCCGAGGGACAGCGAGCGGAACCTCCAACCGACGGGTGCGAAAGGCCAGGAGCGTCGGCTCGCCCGCACGGTGACGGGCTCGTCGTCCGGGCCGCCGTCCTGCACGAGCTCGGCCACGAGGGCGGCGGCGAGCGCCCGGTCGGCGATCGGCAGCAGCGTGGTGTCGAGGTCGCCGTCGTCGGAGCCCGCCCGCCCGGCCACGTCGACCTCGAGCCGGCACCATCCCAGACGGCGCCAGAGGACGGGCTCCACGACGGCCACGCCCTGGACCCTCGCGTAGGGGATGGTCTGTGCGGTCAGCGAGAGCAGCCCTCGTTCGATGCGCAGCCCGTGCGGGGTGCGCCAGAGGACGAAGCCCCACTCGGCGACCACCCGCCGCGCGACCACCTGTGCCGCCCAGGACAGCGCCGGCAGCACGCCACCGAGCACGACGAGCGGTGCTCCGAACCCGAGCGCGGCGAGCAGGATCGCGACGAGGGCGGCCACCGCGGCCAGCAGGTCGAGGCTGAGCAGCGCGCCCAGCAGGGTGCGTTCCGGCGGCACCCGCGTGATGAGCTCGCCACCGTCGTGGTCGGGCAGGGCGTCCTCGGTCCCGTCGCCCTGCGCCCCGTGCGCACGCCGCAGCAGCAGACGACGCACCTCGCGCGCCTCGGCGAGCGGCAGGAAGCGCACGACGAGGCGCGACTCGTCGCCCCCCGCGAGGTCGACCCGCACCTCGGCCAGCCCGACCACCCGCGCGAGCAACGGCTCTGCGACGTCGACGGACTGGATGCGCTCGAACGCGGCCCGGCGCGAGCGGCGCGTGAGCACGCCGCTGTCGATGCGCAGCTCCTCGTCGTCGACGACGAACCGCGTGAACCACCACGACACGAGGCCGGCGAGCTCGCCGACCACGAGCCCGCCTCCGACGACCGCCAGCACCGCGACCCACCAGGGCACACCCTCCCAGCGGTCGCCCTGGAGGAACGAGGCGCCGAGGCCCACCACGGCCGCGCCCGCCCACAGACCGCCCTGCACCACGCCGGTCAGCGGGTGGGTACGGCGACCGGCGCGCAGCTCGGCCGAGGCGGCCGGAGCCCCGCCGGGCTCAGACGCCGGCATCGTGCGTCCGTCCGAGGTCGGTGAGCCGGTCGCGCAGGCGGCGGGCCTCGTCGGCAGGGACGCCTGGCACCTGGGCGGCGGTCTCCGTGCTCGCGGTGTGCAGGGTCACGCGGGTGATGCCCAGACGACGCTCGACGGGACCGGCCTCGACGTCGACGAACTGCACGCGTCCGTAGGGCACGACGACGAGCCGGCGGAACATGACGCCCGACGTCACCAGCAGGTCGTCCTCCGACTCCGCCCAGCCCCACGAACGGCGGTTCCGCTCGGCCCACCACCACAGCCCGGCGGCGGCCCCGAGGAGCACCACGGCGGCCGCGACGAGCAGCACGACCCAGCCGCGCGGGACGCCTGCGGCGGGGCCGAGCGCAGCCGCGGTGGCGGCCACCACGCCGAGGACGGCGAGCGGCGCGGCGAGCACGAGGCGACGTCGCGTGGCGAGGGCGGGGGAGACCGGCGTCCAGGGCTCGGAGACCGGTCGGAAGAGGGACGCGTCCACGTCCGGCAGCCTAGGCCGTCGCCCGTCCCGACGTGTTTGACCCGGGTCGGGGGACGGTGGGACACTGTGAGACGCAGCCGCCGCTGTACACCCGTCCCGCCGCCCGGCACCCGCGCCGGAGCCGCGATCTTCTGCGGAGGAACACCCATGGCCAAGGCCCTCGTCGGATTCGTCGGTGGACCCACCGTCGACCAGCTGCACGAGACCGCCCGACTCCGACGTCGGGTCGCGGACCTCGAGGCCGAGGTGCTGCGCCTCAACGTTGAGAACGACGGTCTGCTGCGCACCCTCGCCGAGCGCGTCGACGAGGTCACCGCCGGCGACCTGCTCGAGCCGCTCTCGCACTGAGTCCCCGGGAGGGGACGCCGCCGCGCGTCGGCGGTCACGCCGCGCCGACGCACTAGGGTGATCGCGTGTACCTGAAGAGCCTCACGCTGCGCGGCTTCAAGTCGTTCGCGTCCAGCACCACGCTCGAGCTGGAGCCCGGCATCACGTGCGTCGTCGGGCCGAACGGCTCCGGCAAGTCCAACGTCGTCGACGCCCTCGCCTGGGTCATGGGCGAGCAGGGCGCGAAGTCGCTGCGTGGCGGCAAGATGGAGGACGTCATCTTCGCGGGCACGTCGGGGCGCCCGCCGCTGGGTCGGGCCGAGGTCGTCCTGACCATCGACAACACCGACGGGGCGCTGCCCATCGAGTACAGCGAGGTCACGATCTCGCGCACGATGTTCCGCAACGGCGGCTCGGAGTACGCGATCAACGGCACCAGCTGCCGTCTGCTCGACGTGCAGGAGCTGCTGAGCGACTCCGGCATCGGCCGCGAGATGCACGTGATCGTGGGGCAGGGGCAGCTCGACTCGGTGCTGCGCGCGACGCCCGAGGACCGGCGCGGCTTCGTCGAGGAGGCGGCCGGCGTCCTGAAGCACCGCAAGCGCAAGGAGAAGGCGCTGCGCAAGCTCGACGCGACGCAGGGCAACCTCACGCGGCTGCAGGACGTGCTGACCGAGCTGCGCCGCCAGCTCAAGCCGCTCGGCCGCCAGGCCGAGGTGGCCCGCCGGGCGGTCACCATCCAGGCCGACGTGCGCGACGCCCGCGCCCGGCTGCTGGCCGACGACATCGTCACGGCCCGCACGACGATCGCCGAGGAGATGGCCGACGAGGCGGCGCTCAAGGAGCGCCGGGCCGCCGTCGAGCACGCCGTGGCCGCGGCGCGCCAGCAGGAGACCGAGCTCGAGGACCGGCTGCGCGAGGACTCGCCGGCGCTGTCGGCCGCGCAGGAGACCTGGTACGCGCTGTCGGGGCTGCGGGAGCGGCTGCGCGGCACGTCCGGCCTCGCCACCGAGCGGGTGCGCCTGGCGGCCGTGGAGTCCGACGACCGGCCGACCGGTCGCGACCCCGAGGAGCTGGAGGCCGAGGCGCGTCGCGTCGAGGAGCAGCACCGCGCCATGACGACGTCGGTGGAGGAGGCCCGCGCCGCCCTCGCGGCGGTCGTCGCCGAGCGCACCGAGGCCGAGGCCACCTACGGCGAGGAGGAGCGTCGCGTCGCCGGTCTGCTGCGCGCGGCTGCGGACCGTCGTGAGGGGCTGGCACGGTTGCGTGGCCAGGTCAACGCCCTCAAGAGCCGCGCCGAGGCCGCCGACGCCGAGGTCGAGCGGCTCGGTGCCGCCCGCGACGAGGCGCTGCGCCGCGCCGACGAGGCGCAGAAGGCGTTCGCCGCCCGCGAGGGCGAGATCGCCGGCCTGAGCCAGGGCGAGTCCGGGCTCGACGAGGAGCTGGAGGCCGCCGAGGCGGTGCTGGCCGACGTCGAGGGTCGCGCCCGGGAGCTGCAGGTGGCCGAGCAGGACGCGTCCCGCCGTCAGGCGGCGCTCGCGGCCCGCGTCGAGGCGCTGGAGACGGGCCTCGCGCGCAAGGACGGCGCCGGCGCTCTGCTCGCCGCCTCCGACGAGATCAGCGGCCTGCTCGGGTCCGTCGCGGCCCTGCTCACCGTGCGCCCCGGCTTCGAGGCCGCCATCGCCTCGGCCCTCGGGTCCGCCGCCGACGCGGTGGCCGTCGACCACGTCGACACCGCCGTCACCGCGATGGAGCTGCTGAAGTCCGAGGACCTCGGCCGTGCCGGTCTGCTGCTCGGCGGCGAGGCCGACGTCGACGACCGCGACTGGCCCGGTCTGCCCGACGGCGCGACCTACGCGGTCGACGTCGTCGAGCCGCCCGCCACGCTCGTCGCCGCGCTGCGCCGGCTGCTCTTCAAGGTGGCCGTCGTCGAGGACCTCGCCGCGGCTCGTGCGCTGGTCGCGCAGGCGTCCGACGTGACCGCGGTGACCCGCGACGGTGACGTGCTGGGGGCGCACTTCGCCTCCGGCGGGTCGACGTCGCAGCAGAGCCTGCTCGAGGTGCAGGCGGCGATCGACCAGGCCCGCGAGGAGCTCGAGGCGGCCGAGCGCACGCTGGAGACGCTGCGCTTCGACGCCCAGCGCGTGGCGCAGGAGCGGACCGCGGCCCAGGAGCGGGTCGACGCGGCGCTGGAGCGGCTGCACGAGTCCGACGCCGAGATGTCGGCGGTCGCGGAGTCCCTCGGACAGCTCGGCTCCACGGCCCGCGCGGCCAAGGGCGAGGCGGAGCGGCTCACGGCCGCGATCGCCGCCGCCCAGGAGGCCCACGAGCGCGACCTGGGCGGCCTGGCCGACCTGGAGGTGCGGCTGGCGCAGGCGGAGGAGGCGCCCGTCAGCCGCACCGGGCGCGAGCAGCGGCTGCG
>NZ_JAMXRU010000040.1 GCF_024124745.1 Aeromicrobium sp. CnD17-E | reverse complement strand
CTGAACGACGGCGCACAGCGCGTCGCGGCCGGCAACCGTCGGCTCGCCGACGACGTCCCGGCCCTCGTCGGGGCGATCGGCCAGGCCTCCGACGGCGCCGACCAGCTGCAGTCGGGCACGTCGCAGCTGGCCACCGGCGCCCGTGAGGCGGCCGGTGGCGCAGATCGGCTCGCGAGCGGGGCCAGCCGTCTGACCGACGGTGCCGACCAGCTCAGCAACGGTGCAGACGCGCTGCGTGACGGCGCGCTGCGACTGCAGGACGGTCTGGCCGACGGCAGCGAGCAGGTGCCCGACTACACGAAGGACCAGCGGGAGAAGCTCGCCACGACCGCGGCCACACCGGTCACCGACGCCGCCGACCGGCTCAACGCCGTCGCGTCCTACGGCGAGGGCCTCGCGCCGTACTTCATGGCGCTCGCCCTGTGGGTGGGTGCCATGTCGATCTACCTCCTGCTGCGGCCGGTCTCCGCGCGCGCGATCGCCTCGACGACGGGCGCGGTGCGTACCGCGCTCGCGGGCTTCGTGCCTGGTGCCGCACTGTCGGTCGTGCAGGCCGTGCTGCTGGTCGGCGTGCTGCTCGGGATCGTCGGCGTCGACGCCTCGCAGCCGGGCCTGCTGCTCGGTCTGGCGCTGCTCACCGGGCTCGTCTTCACGGCCATCAACCAGACCTTCATCGCCTGGTTCGGCGGGGCCGGACGCTTCCTGGCGATCGTGTTCGTCTGCCTGCAGCTGACCGCTGCCGGCGGGACCTACCCGATCGAGACCTCACCGTCGTTCTTCGGCTTCCTCCACGCGCTGCTCCCCATGACCTACGCCGTGCACGGGCTCCGCGCGGCGACGGCGGGTGGCACCACGGGTGTCGCGTTCGACGTCTTCGTGCTGGTCGTGTTCGCCGTGGGTGCCCTCGCCCTCACCGCGCTGGCGGCGAAGCGTCGTGAGCGCGTGACGATGACCGCCCTGCACCCGACGCTCCAGGTCTGACGGGGCACTCACGGACCTCTCACCGAATCCTCACGAAATCTTGATGCTCTCCTGTGGCGTACTGAACGGCGTTCACCTGGGTCCGGGCGCACCCTGGAGGGGCAGCCCCATCGGGGGGCCATGACCGTGGAGGAATGCCATGTGGACCACTGCGCAGCGCCGTCGCCTGACCGAGACCCCGTACGCGGATGCCCTCGACCGACATGCCGGGGCCGGCATCGCCTCGTTCCACGCGCTGCCGATCGGCTCGCTCGCCCATGCGCCTGACGGCGACGACTCCCCGCTCGCCGAACGCACGCGCCGGCTCTTCGGCAGCTACCTGGCGACCGAGCTGACCCTCGGCTCGCCCGAGCTTGACTCCTTATTCCGCGCGCACCGTCAGCTGGCACGGTCGCGACGCCTGACCGCCGAGGCCTTCGGCGCCGACGACACCCAGTACGTCACCACGGGCACGACGGGCGCCAACCAGGTGGCGCTGGAGGCGCTGCGTGTGGCCGGCGGCCGGGTGCTCGTCGACCGCTCGGTGCACCAGTCCATCCACTTCGCCCTGGACCGTCTCGGCGCCGACGTCCTGTACGCGCCGACGTCGCCGACGGACACCGAGCACGGCGTCATCACCGCGCTGCGCGAGGCGAAGGCCGCCGGTGTGGAGGTCGACGTCGTGGTCGTCGGGGTGTCCGCCTACGACGGGTCCCTGGTGCAGATGCGTCGCTTCCTGGGCGCGCTGCAGGAGCTGACCGCCGAGTCGGGCTGCCGGGTGCTCGTCGACGAGGCCTGGACGGCGATCCATGCCTTCCACCCGTGGTTGCGGCGGCTCACCGCCATCCACGCGATCCGCGAGACGCTCGCGGAGCACCCCGACTGGCCGGCGTCGTTCCTCGTCACGCACTCGACCCACAAGTCGATGCTCGCGCTGCGGCAGGGGTCGTACCTGCACGTCATCGGGCCGGACACGCTCAAGGCCACCGTGCGCGCGGCGCTGTACCGCGTCCACACCACGAGCCCGTCGCTGCCAGTGCTCGCGAGCCTCGACATCGCGCGCGCCCACGCCGTCGCCGAGGGGACCGCCCTCGTCGAGCGGGCCCTCGCGCAGGCCGACCGGCTCAGGGAGCTCGCCCGCCGGGTCCCGTGGCTGGCCGAGCACCGGCCGGTCACCACCACGGGCGCCTACCTCGCGGACCCGATGAAGGTGCACCTCGACCTCGGGACGCCCGAGCGCGCCCAGGAGGTGCGGGCGGCCCTGTTCGACGAGTACGGCATCTTCGTCTCGCGGCAGGACGGCTCGACGCTGCTGTTCACGATGCACGTCGGCGTGACGCCCGAGCAGGTCGACCTGCTGCTCGAGGCGCTGGAGAGCGTGTGCTGCCTCGACGCCCCGGAGTGCTCGTGCGGCGACGAGCGCTACATCATCGCCTACCCGCCGGGGATCCCCTTGCAGGTGCCGGGCGAGCAGCTGTCCGCGCCACCGTCGCGTCGGGCGGGCGAGGAGCTGTACTCGACCTTCTGAGCTGCCGGCCCTGCCGCCCGCGGCCCCGCCGGGCTCGAGGCGGGGTCAGCGGGCGCAGGCGGGGGCGTCGACGACCGGCAACGGGGCCGGGACGCCGAGCGACGGCATGCCGAGGGAGACCGCGGGGCGCACCTCGGTACGACCCTGCCGCGCCTCCCACGCGTCGCCGGCCCGTGTGCGGCGGTAGGAGACGACGTCGGCGTCGCTGACGAGGTGGTGCGGTGCGGCGTGCGTGACGGTGACCTCGACGAGGTCGCCGGGGCGCACGTCGTGCCCACCGGGCGTGAAGTGCACGAGCCGGTTGTCGCGCGCGCGACCGGTGAGGCGCTGGGTCTCGTGGTCCTTGCGGCCGCCGGCGGCACTGTGGTCGGAGACGAGCAGCTCGACCGTGCGGCCCTCGAGCCGCTGGTTCTCGGCCCAGGCGGTCTCCTCGACGACGGCCGCGAGGCGCATGTAGCGCTCCTGCACGACCTCCTTGGGCAGCTCGGGCAGGTCGGCGGCAGGCGTGCCCGGCCGGCGCGAGTACTGGAAGGTGAACGCGCTCGCGAAGCGCGCCTGGCGGACGACGTCGAGCGTCTCGGCGAAGTCCTCCTCGGTCTCGCCGGGGAACCCGACGATGATGTCGGTGGTGATCGCGGCGTCGGGCATCGCCTGGCGCACGCGGTCCAGGATGCCGAGGTACTTCTCCTGGCGGTAGGAGCGCCGCATCGCCTTCAGGACGCGGTCGGAGCCGGACTGCAACGGCATGTGCAGCTGTGGCATGACGTTGGGCGTCTCGGCCATCGCGGCGATGACGTCGTCGGTGAAGTCCTTCGGGTGCGGGCTCGTGAAGCGCACCCGCTCCAGGCCCTCGATCTCCCCGCACGCGCGCAGGAGCTTGCCGAACGCGAACCGGTCGCCCAGCTCCACGCCGTAGGCGTTGACGTTCTGGCCGAGCAGGGTCACCTCGACGACGCCGTCGGCGACGAGCGCCTCGACCTCGGCGAGCACGTCGCCCGGTCGGCGGTCCTTCTCCTTGCCGCGCAGGGCAGGGACGATGCAGAAGGTGCACGTGTTGTTGCAGCCGACGCTGATGGAGACCCAGGCGGCGAACACGGAGTCGCGCTTGGTGGGCAGGGTGGACGGGAACACCTCGAGCGACTCGAGGATCTCCACCTGCGACTCCTCCTGCACCCGCGCCCGCTCGAGCAGCACCGGCAGCGAGCCGATGTTGTGCGTGCCGAACACGACGTCGACCCAGGGCGCACGCTGCGTGATGGTGTCGCGGTCCTTCTGCGCGAGACAGCCTCCGACGGCCACCTGCATCCCGGGGTGCTTCGCCTTGAGGCTCGCGACGTGCCCGAGGTTCCCGTACAGCTTGTTGTCCGCGTTCTCCCGCACCGCGCACGTGTTGAACACGACGAGGTCGGGGATCGCGGCGCCGCCGTCGGCGTCCGACGTGTGCTTGGCGTACCCCGCGGTCTCCAGGAGCCCCGACAGCCGCTCGCTGTCGTGGACGTTCATCTGGCACCCGTAGGTGCGCACCTCGTAGGTCTTCGCTGCTGCAGTCATGACCGCCCCATCGTACGTGCCGTGGACGGCCCGGACGACGACGGCGGACGCCGACGCACGGCGACCCTGAGGTCGCTGCGCGCCGACGCCCGCCGACGGTCGTGACGTCAGGGACGGATGGCGTCCCGCTGCATCTGCTGGCGCAGCTCGCTCGGCGCCGGGGTGGCGCTCTGCGTTCGGGCGGCCGCCTGCTCGGGCACCGGCTGCGGCAGCGGCTGGCACACGACGTCGGCACGGTTGCCCGAGACGCGTCGCGGCAGCGTGCCGGTGAGCAGGTAGTCGGCGATGCGGTCGTCGGTGCACGCGTTGCCGCCCAGCGAGCCCGAGTGCGTCGTGCCGCGGGAGACCGCCACCAGACGCGCCCCGGGGTAGCGCTTGCGGACCTCGATGCTGCCCGCGTACGGCGTGGCGGCGTCGTACGTCTCGTTGATCATCAGCACGCTCGTCGACTTCGCGCCCTTCACCCGGACGGGCTTGTGCGCCTTGGCCGGCCAGTGGCGGCACGGCTCGTTGAACCAGGCGTTCGCCCACGTCTCGAAGGGGGCGATCGCGTCGAGCGCCCAGTTGTCGCGTGCCCACTTGTCCCAGCTCGTCGGCCAGGCCGCGTCGGTGCACTGGACGCCCAGGTAGACGGCGTACCCGTTGTCGTCGCCGTAGCCGCTCGCGTCGAGGTAGGCGGCGTTCAGCGACGCGACGTCGCCCTGGTTCACGAAGTCGGAGAAGACCTGCGCCAGGTCGGTCCAGGTCGACTGGTAGTAACCGGCGTACAGGAACGAGTCGTTCCACTCGCTGCCACCCAGACGGTTGCCGTCGGCGTCCGCGACCGGCTCGTCGTAGAGCTTCTCCTGCGTGTCGTAGAAGAGGTTGCGGACGGCCCGGGTGGTCGTGCCGAGGTGGTAGACGTCGTCGTACTTGGCGATCCACGCGAACCAGCGGTTCACGTTCTTGTCGAACGGCTCGTTCTGGTTCAGGTTGCCCTGGTACCAGACGTCGCGCGGGTCGACGGTGCCGTCGAAGATCATGCGACGCACGTGCGACGGGAACAGCGAGGAGTACACCTGGCCGAGGTAGGTGCCGTAGGAGAAGCCGTAGTAGTTGATCCGCTTCTGGCCGAGCGCGATGCGGATCTGGTCGAGGTCCTTCGCCACGTCACGGGTCGTGAGGTGGTCGAGGATCGGTCCGTTCTTCTCCGCGCAGGCCGTCGTGTAGGCGTTCGTGCGCGCGAACCACGCGTCGCGGATCTCGGTCGTGCTCGGCTCGTAGCGAGGACGGTCGTACCCGCCGTAGCTCGGGTCGCACGAGACCGCCGGAGCGCTCTGGCCGACGCCTCGCGGGTCGAAGCCGATCCAGTCGTAGGCCGCGCCGGCGTTCTTCGGGATCGCGCCGCCCAGGCGCGACAGGCCGAGGCCGGAGCCGCCCGGTCCGCCGGGGTTCACGAGCACGACGCCCTGGTACTTGCTGCGGGCCACCGTGTGCTTCACGCGCGAGATCGCGATGGTGATCTTCGTGCCGCGCGGCTTCGCGTAGTCGAGCGGCACCTTGACGCGGGCGCACTGGGCACCGGCGCGCACGAGGCCCGGGCCGCTGTCACCGAACGAGGCGCACGAGCCCCAGCTGACCGTCGGCGCCTTTGCCGCCGCGCTGGGCGGTGCTGCCTGCGCCGTCGCAGGCACCGCGAGCGTGAGCGCGCCGACCGAGACGATCGCGAGCGCACCGGACATCCACTTCTTCATCCGACATCCTCCACCGTGAGAGGTTCCTCCCCGATGGAGGACCGTCGGACACCGTCACACGCGGTGGATGCGAGGCGCAACCATCCGAAGGTCACGATCGTGAAAACTTCACGACCGCCCCCGGCCCGGTCAGGACGTCGGAGCGGCGATCTCCAGCGCGATGCCGTCGGGGTCGCGGAACTCCAGGATCGCCTGCCCGCCGACGTCCTTCACGTCCTCGTGCAGGATGCCGAGGTCGTCCAGCACCGCGACCGCGTGGTCGAGCGCGGCCCGGTCGGCGACGGCGAGGCTGAGGTGGTCCAGACCGATCCGGTCCTCGTCGAAGGAGTCGTCACCGGGAGCGACCGGACGCAGGCCGAGCAGTCCTCCGGGGAACCGGTAGATCACGCCACCGAACAGGAAGGAGAGCTGCTCCCGCGTCTGCTCGTCCGGGTCCTCCGGCAGCTCGAACGCGACGTCGAAGCCGAACACGTCGTCGTAGAAGCGGCGCGAGACGTCGATGTCGCGGACGGTGAGGCGCACGTGGGCGAAGTCGGTGGCGGCGATGGGCACGAAGGCTCCTTGGGGTGGGCGGGACGTGCCTCCACGCTCACACGGGTCGGGCCCGACCGCGACGCGAACGCCGACCTCAGAGGTCGGCGAGCAGCTGACGCATGCGGTCGATCTCGGCCGTCTGGTCCGCCGCGATGCTGGTCGCCAGCTCGTTGACCTGCAGGTCCGCACCCTCGCGCACGACGGTGTCGACCATCTCGATGGCGCCTTGGTGGTGCATGATCATCAGCTCCAGGAACAGGCGGTCGAAGTCCTTCCCACGCGACGACGCCAGCTCCGCCAGCTGCGCCTCGCTCGCCATGCCGGCCATGTCGTGGACGTCCCCGCCGTGCGAGCCGTGGGCTCCGTGGCGGCCCATCGGGATGTTGCCCCCCTCGATCTGCTCCTTCGTGGGCGCGTCGAGGCCCTGGTCGGTGAGCCACCCGGCCATGAAGACGATCTCGGGGCGCTGGGCCCCGTCGATGCGGTCGGCCATGGTGCGTACGGCCCTGCTCCCCCGCGCGTCGGGGGCGAGCTGCGCCATCTGCAACGCCTGCGCGTGGTGCGGGATCATCATCTGCACGAACTCGACGTCGGCATCGTTCGCCCGCGCCCGCTCGATCTCCGGCGCCTCGTCGAGCACCTCGGCCTTCTCCCCCGGCTTGCCCGGCTGGATCACGGCACCGTCGACCTGCCGTGACCGGTCGTCGCCCGAGCAGCCTGAGAGCAGCACCGTCGACGCGGCCAGCGCCACCATGACGCCCCGCAGAGGTCGTCGCATCCGAGTCCCCTTCCCCCGAAGTGGAGCCGTCATCAGATCGTCATCGACGGACCCGCGCGGGCCCTTGTCGCCGTGACGGCTTTCGGGTGAGGATAGCCGGACATCGGGGGAAGGACACACCACATGCGTCATGCACGCAGACGGGCCACGACGGCCCTGCTCGGAGCCGCCGCCACCGGCGCGCTCACCACCGCACTGCTCTCGCCCTTGGCCGCCGTGGCCGAGGAGAGGACCGAGGAACGGGTCGAGACCCGCCCCTCGAAGGAGTGCAAGGGCGAGCGCACGTTGTCGGAGGCCGACCGCCTCGCCGGCAACTGCCTGCCCGGCAACGACACGGCACGGCTGAACGCCAGCGGCGTCGACCTCGCACCCGGCGAGGAGGCCAGCAGCGCGAACGTCACCCGCCTCGCCACCATCGCCAAGCAGGGCGCGTTCGCGTCGGAGGACGCCTTGAACAGCGACCTCGCGTTCCAGGGCAGGTACGCCTTCGCGGGCAACTACAACGGCTTCACGGTGTACGACATCTCCAAGCCGGCGAAGCCGAAGACGGTCGCGCAGGTCGTGTGCGCCGGGGCCCAGAACGACGTCTCCGTGTACGACGACGTGCTCATCCTCAGCACCGACTCCTCGCGCAGCGACTCCTCGTGCGAGAGCACCGCGCAGTCGGCGACGATCAAGGACTCGTGGGAGGGCATCAAGGTCTTCGACATCTCCGACCCGCGCCGTCCTGAGTACGTGGCCGCGGTCGAGACGCCGTGCGGCTCGCACACCCACACGCTCGCGCCCGGCAAGGGCAAGGGCGCGAAGGGCAAGGGCAAGGTCGACGACCTGTACGTCTACGTGTCCTCGTACGCGCCCAACGCGGCGTTCCCGGACTGCCAGCCGCCGCTGGACTCCATCAGCATCGTCAAGGTGCCGCTGAAGAAGCCGTCCACGGCACGCATGATCTCCCAGCCCGTGCTGTTCCCCGACGGCGGCAACCCGGCCGGCGGCTACTCACGGGAGACGAGCGGCTGCCACGACCTCACGGCGTACCCGAGCAAGGACATCATGGCGGGCGCCTGCATGGGCGACGGCATCCTGCTCGACATCAAGGACCGGGAGAAGCCGAAGGTCACCGAGAACGTCCGCGACACCGAGAACTTCGCGTTCTGGCACTCGGCGACGTTCAACAACGACGGCACGAAGGTCGTGTTCACCGACGAGCTGGGCGGCGGTGGCGCGCCCACCTGCAACCCGACGGTCGGTGACACCAAGGGCGCCAACGGGATCTACGACATCACCCGCTCCGGCGACCTGGAGTTCAAGAGCTACTACAAGATCCCGCGGACCCAGGCCAACACCGAGAACTGCGTCGCCCACAACGGCTCGCTGGTCCCGGTGAAGGGCAAGGACATCATGGTCCAGGCCTGGTACCAGGGTGGCTGGTCGATGTACGACTTCACCGACTCGGCCAACCCGAAGGAGATCGCGTGGCACGACCGCGGCCCGAACGACGCCGAGCGTCTCGTGGTCGGCGGTCCGTGGTCGACGTACTACTACAACGGCCACATCTACTCCAACGAGATCCAGCGAGGCTTCGAGGTGTTCCGCGTCGACGACCGTCGCATCAAGGGAGCCGAGCGGGTGAGGTTCAAGGAGCTCAACCCGCAGAGCCAGCCGCGCTACCGCGAGTAGGTCTCCCACCCTCGCGGTCCTGAGACGTCGGCCGCCGTGCGCAGCTCCCCTGCGGCGGCGGCCGACGTGTCTCAGCGCTTCTTCGGCGTGACCCAGAGGTGGATGGTCCCGGAGACGGTGACCGTGCCGTCCTTCAACGCCGCCGTGACGCGGACCGGGACGTCGGGCCCGTCGGCCCAGGCCTCGGGGTCGGACTCGGCGGTGCAGACGAGGTCACCGGCCGACTTCGCGAGGTACTGGACGTCCATGCCCTTGGGCAGCCAGCGCGAGTCCGGCGGGCAGGTGGCCTCCGCGAGCAGCCCCATGGCGGCCTCGAGCCCGTTGCAGGCCGCGATCGCGTGCACGGTGCCGATGTGGTTCTGCACGCTGCGCCGCTTGGGGATGGTGATCTGCGCGAAGTGCGGCTTCATCTCCTCCACGCGGAGGTGGATCGAGGCGAAGTAGGGCGCCTTCTGTCCGTAGAAGATCGAGAACAGGCGCTTGCCCTGCGGGAGCGCTGACATCTTCTGGTACACGTCGAGGGTGCTGGGCATGCGCGCGAGTCTAGGACGCTGACAGCGACGCTGTCTGCGTCGCCGGGCCGAGTGTGGCGAACCGCTCAGTAGGGTGAGGCCGTGAACCTGTCGATGACGTCGTACGCGCTGCTCGGACTGCTCGCGTTCGACGACATGTCGCAGACGACGGGTCTGACGGGCTACGAGCTGAAGCAGCGCGCGGACCGCACGCTCAGGTTCTACTGGACGTCGCCGGCGATGAGCCAGATCTACACCGAGCTCGACAAGCTGCTGGAGCGCGACCTCGTGCACGCAGTGGAGCACGTGGAGGGCCGCCGCACGACCCGCCGGTTCCGGATCAGCGACGAGGGTCGCAGCCAGGTCGAGCGCTGGTTGTCAGCGCCCGTCGACGACCCGTTCCCCGTGCTCAAGCACCCGGTGGCGTTGCGCCTGCTGATGGGCCACCTGACGTCGGCCGAGCACGTGCAGGAGATGCTCGAGGACTACCTGGTGCGGCTCGCGGACCGGCGGCGTGAGCTCGAGGGCGTCCGTGAGCTGCTGGGCGACGTCGAGGAGGTGCGGTACGCCGCGCGCGTCGCCGAGTGGGGGTTGTCGTACTACGACAGCGAGCGCGAGATCGTCGAGCGGATCCGGCGCGACGTCGAGGAGCGCGGCTGATCCGCGCTCCTCGACGGGTCGCTCAGGTGGAGACCAGCGGGTCCCACGTGACGCCGGAGTCGTCGGCGTCGAGCTCCTCGCGGACGACGTCGAAGGCGACCTGCGGCGAGTAGCCCTTGCGGGCGAGCATGCCGGTGAGCCTGCGGATGCGGGTGGTGTCGTCGAGGCCGCGCAGGGAGCGCAGCTTCTTCTGCACCAGCCGGTGAGCCGCCTGACGTTCGGCGTCGGGGTCGACGTCGGCGAGCACGTCGCGGGCGAGGTCGTCGGCGATGCCCTTGCGGCGCAGCTCGAGGGCGAGCACCTTGGTGGCGAGCCCCTTGCTGCGCGAACGTGACTCGACCCAGGCGCGCGCGAACGCGGCGTCGTCGACGAGGCCGACCTCCTCGAACCGGTCGAGCAGGCGGGTGGCGACGTCGTCTGGCACGTGCTTGCGGGCCAGTGCCTCGGCGAGCTCGGCGCGGCTGCGCGGTGAGTCGGTCAGCTTGTTCAGCAGGATGGTCCGGGCGACCGACTCGACGTCGGCGTCCGGGTCCTGCTGGACGTCACGTGGCGCGTCGGTCGGCGCCGGCGGCTCGTGTCCCCCGGCCACGCTCAGAACTCCGTGGCCGGCAGGTCGACGTCGTCGACCTCCTCGTCGAGCTGCGCGCCGACACCGAGGTGCTCCTTGACGCGCTTCTCGAGCTCCTCGGCGAGGTCGGGGTTGTCCTTGAGGAACTGGCGGGCGTTCTCCTTGCCCTGGCCGAGCTGGTCGCCCTCGTACGTGTACCAGGCGCCGGCCTTGCGGACCATGCCCGTCTCGACGCCGACGTCGATCAGGCTGCCCTCGCGGCTGATGCCCTGGCCGTACATGATGTCGAACTCGGCCTGCTTGAACGGCGGCGCGAGCTTGTTCTTGACGACCTTGACGCGGGTGCGGTTGCCGACCATGTCGGTGCCGTCCTTGAGCGTCTCGATGCGGCGGACGTCGAGACGGACCGAGGCGTAGAACTTGAGCGCCTTGCCGCCCGTGGTGGTCTCCGGCGAGCCGAACATGACGCCGATCTTCTCGCGCAGCTGGTTGATGAAGATGGCGGTGGTGCCGGAGCCGTTGATGGCACCGGTCATCTTGCGCAGCGCCTGGCTCATGAGACGGGCCTGCAGACCGACGTGGCTGTCACCCATCTCGCCGTCGATCTCGGCCCGGGGCACGAGGGCGGCGACGGAGTCGATGACGATGATGTCGAGCGCGCCGGAGCGGATGAGCATGTCGGCGATCTCGAGCGCCTGCTCACCGGAGTCGGGCTGGGAGACCAGCAGCGCGTCGGTGTCGACGCCCAGCTTGCGGGCGTAGTCGGGGTCGAGCGCGTGCTCGGCGTCGATGAAGGCCGCGACGCCGCCGGCCTTCTGGGCGTTGGCCACGGCGTGCAGCGCGACCGTCGTCTTGCCGGAGGACTCCGGACCGTAGATCTCGACGATGCGGCCCCGCGGCAGACCGCCGATGCCGAGCGCGATGTCGAGGGCGGTGGCGCCGGTCGGGATGACGCTGACCGGGACACGACCCTTCTCGCCGAGGCGCATGACGGCGCCCTTGCCGTAGTTGCGGTCGATCTGGGCGATCGCGTTGTCGATCGCCTTCTCGCGCTGGTCGCTCGTCACGGCGGTGACGGGCGCGAGGGGGGACTTGGGAGGCATGCGCTGGTCCGTTCTGCTCGGTGGGTGGCCGGTCGTCTACGACGCTAGGGGCCGCCTCAGACATCTGGAGCCTCGTCGACCCCGCCTGTGGACAGCGACACCCTTCACGTCAACCGTGTGCACAACCGTAGTGCGAACACCTGTTCGAGTGGGTGCGACACGCCGGGGAGTCTCCACGCTGCCGGGCGCGTGCACTGCCGCAGGGGGCCTCGTCGTGCTGCTGCGCTGCCTCGGCCGGCGCTGTGCCTGGTCTCCGAGAGGGCCTCGACCGGGTGGCTGGCCGTGGCGCTGGTCTGGGGACTCGGGCCGCGGGCGGGTGCTGGGACGGACGCAAGAATCTGCGTTCGCGCGCTGAGGGTCCGAGGATTCTGCGTTTGCTACGGGATCTCGTCGTGAACGCAGCATCGTCTCGGCTCACGCGCGTGGACGAAGAGTCTCTCCGCTGCGACGCCCGCTATCGGTGGATCCGCAACCTCAGGAGGGCTCTCGAGGGTGCGGATCCACCGATGGGGCCGGCAGACGGCCGTAGCGGGTGCAGAGATCCGAGGTCGGGTGCCGGGCAGCGGAGGATGCGCGACAGGGGATCCTCCTAGACGAAGGACCCGGACGTGGACGCCCCGTCCTGGGTGGTGCTGCCCGTGCTGCCGGAGGGGTCCTGGCCGAGGCCGTCGGTCCCCGTGCCGTCCTGCGACGGAGGTGCGAGCTGACCGTCGGGCGGGGTGGGGAGCTGGCCGTCCTGGCCCGTCGGACCGCCGGCCCCGCCCGGACCGCCCTGTCCCGTCGGACCACCCTGGGAGGTCGTGCCTGGCGAGGTCGTCGCCCCCTGGTCGGCGAGGGCATGGCCGGTGGCGAAGCCGCCGCCGAACAGGGCGGCGGCGAGCACGGCCGCGACGGCCGCGACGGCACCGGTCCGGCGCGGACGCGCGGACCTCGGCTCGACCTGCTCGTCGTCGTGCCGCGCGAGCACGACCGTCTGCGGCGCGGTCGGGTGCTCGACGGTGTCGTCGACGTCGTGGGTGCGGATGGTCTCCGTCGTGCTCATCGTGGCTCCTTCGTCGGACCGCTCGGCCCGTCGACCTCCACGATGGCCGGGCAGCTTCGGCGCCCGCCGTGCCCTTCCTGTGCGTCGCCCATGAGGGCGCGGCGCCTCAGCGCTCGCGCGCGGGGAGCTCGAGGCTGGCGTGGACGGCGCGCCACACGACCTTGGGGTCGACGCCGGCCTCGAGGGCCTCGCTGGCCGTCCGGCCGTCGAGCTCGGCCATGACCTGCGTGGCGGCCCAGACCCGCGCGTACCCCGGGCCGAGGTGGAGGGTCATCCGCTCCCAGAACTCGCTGTGCCTCATCGCGGCCAGCATGCCACGCGGCACCCGGCGTCGGCGGGCCGGCAGCCCGACCCCGTCAACCCCAGCCCCCTCAACCCAGTGCGACGATCTCGACGAGCAGCGGGCGGTCGAGCGGACGGTCGGCGTGGATGATCCGGGCGGGGCCGTCGGCCCACGGCTCGACGTGGACCCGCTCGAGACCGGCCTGCTCGCTCACCCGGCCCGACGCCGGGTTCGTCTCCATCGACCGCGCCACGACGGGCCAGTCGGGCTGCGTGCGGTGCGCGGCCCCGACGGCGACGCTCGCGACCCAGGTGCCGAGGCCGTGGCCCCAGACGCTCGGCGCGAGCCGGAAGCCCAGGTTCCACCAGCCGCCGCGGGGCGACACCCCACCGGTCCCGACGACGTCGCCACGCACGGTGACGGCCCACTCCCCCAGGCCGCTCTCGCGCCAGTCGCGCTCGGCCCGCTCCGCCAAGGCGACGCTGCGCTCGCGCTCGACGAACACGCCCTCGGGGAAGTGTCGCCAGGTCTCGGGATCGGCGTACACGACGTGCACGGCGTCGACGTCGTCGAGCACGAGTGGGCGCAGACCCCAGTCCGACGGGTTCACCCCGACACCACCGCCGGACCTGTCGTCCCCGTCACCATGGCGCCCCCTGACCGTCGTGCTTCCTGGCGCCAGCATGGCAGGCGTGCTCGGTTCGAGGGATGCCAGGCTTGACCCTCACGCGAGGTGAGGCCGCAAGGTGGTCGACGAACCCATCCCGACGACGAGGGGGAGAACGATGGAGGACGGCCTGTACACGGTCGGCCGACTGGCGGAACTTGCCGGCGTGACGGTGCGCACGCTGCACCACTACGGCGAGATCGGACTGCTCGAGCCGAGCGACCGGAGTCCGGCGGGCTACCGCCTGTACGACGCCGACGCCGTGGACCGCCTCACTCGCATCCTCTACTACCGCGACCTCGGGTTCGGGCTCGACGACGTCGCCGCCCTCCTGGACGGCGACACCGACCCGGTCGACCATCTCCGTCACCAGCACCGGCTGCTCAGCGAGCAGCTCACCCGCGTGCAGGGACTCGTGGCGGCCATCGAACGAGAGCTGGAGGCACACATGTCAGGCATCAGGTTGACACCCGAGGAGCAGCTGGAGGTCTTCGGAGAGTCCTGGGACCCCGCATACCAGGAGGAGGCGCACGAGCGCTGGGGCGACACCACGGCCTGGGCGCAGAGCCACGAGCGCACGCGCTCCTGGACGAAGGAGGACTGGCAGGAGGTGAAGCGGAGGACGGATGCGCTGAACGCACGGCTCGCCGACGCCTTCGCCGACGGGGTCCGACCCGGGTCCCCCCGAGCGGACGAGCTCGCCGAGGAGCACCGTGCAGAGCTGAACCGCTTCTACGACGCCGACCACGCGCTGCACCGCGGCGTGGTCGCCTTCACGACCGGCGACGAGCGCTTCCGCGCGCAGCTGGAGGACCTGGCGCCCGGTCTCTCCGACTGGTGGCGGGCCGTCGTGGACTCCAACGCCGACCGGCAGGGCTGACGTCGCGGCCCGGCGGGGTGGTCAGGCCGCGGAGGCCGAGACCTCGCCGGGCGTGATCGTCGAGACGCTCGCGAGGTCGGTGGCCTCCTCGATGGCCAGCAGCGTGCTGACGTCGAGCAGGACCTTGCTGAGCGGGACGTCGAGCGCTGCGGCGAGCGCAGCGAGCAGCTCCGAGCTCGGCTCCTTCTGCCCGCGCTCGACCTCGGAGATGTAGCCGAGCGACACCCGGGCCTTGGCGGACACGTCGCGGAGCGTGAGTCCCTGGGCGACCCGGCGGGCGCGCAGCACCTCACCGACCAGCTGCCTCATGGCGGTCATGGTCCACCTCCTCCGCGTGGGTCACCTCGGGATCAACGTCGCTCGACCGGAGGTGATTCCCCGGCTCCGTGACAGGTCCTACTCACAGAGCGTAGCGACCATGGACGACAGCGCAGCACCGACCGTCCCCCGACGGACGGCGTCGCGGTCGCCGTCGAGGTGCAGCGGCTCGGACCGCAGGCGGTGGCCGGGTCCGTCGAGGCCGAGGAAGACGGTGCCGGCCGGCTTGCCCTCGTTCGGGCCCGGACCGGCCACACCCGTCGTCGCGATGCCCCAGTCCGCCTCGAGCAGCCGTCGCACGCCGTCGGCCATCTGCGCAGCCGTGCCGGGGTCGACGGCGCCTCGCTGCGCCAGGTGCTCGCCGTCGACGCCGAGCACCGAGTGCTTGACCCGCGTCGCGTACGACACGACGCCGCCCACGACGACGTCGGACGCGCCAGGCACGTCGACGAGCGCCGCGCACAGCAGGCCGCCCGTGAGCGACTCGGCGCACGCGATCGTCTCGCCCCGCTCCCGCAGGAGACGGACGGCCTCGACCGCGGCCGGCAGCGGCGTCACGCCGCGCTCTTCGCGTCCCGTCGCAGGACGATCGCGTCACGGACGTACTGGACGGCCGTGACCACCGTGATGACGAGGGCCGCAGCCATGAGCACGTGGGTGACCCAACGCAGCACGTCGCTCGTGGTGTTGTCCCACAGCTCGAACGGCAGGACGTAGCCGCCGATCGCGAGGGCCTGCAGCGTCGTCTTGATCTTGCCGCCCTGGCTCGCGGGCATGACGCCGTACTTCTTCACGACGAAGCGCATGAGGGTGATGCCCCACTCGCGCACGAGCAGCACGATCGTGACCCACCACCACAGCACGCCGATGATCGACAGCCCGACGAACGCCATGCCGGTGAGCGCCTTGTCGGCGATCGGGTCGGCCAGCTTGCCGAAGTTGGTGACCAGGTTGTGCTTGCGGGCGAGGTCGCCGTCGATCCGGTCGGTGACCATGAGCAGGGCGAACGCGACCCAGGCCCACACGCGGGTCGAGACGTCCTGGCCGTCCTGGGTGAGCAGCAGCCAGCCGAACAGCGGCACGCCGAGGATGCGCACGACCGTGAGGGCGTTGGCGATGTTCAGGTTGCTCGGGACGTGCTGGGGGTCCTGGTGGTGGCTGGCGTGGGCCGGCTCCATGGGTGCCTCTCGCTCGCGGGACGGACGGTTCAGTATGCCCCACCGCGTCGACGGGCGATCTCCTCGCGAGCCTCCTCGACCGACACGGTGGTCCCGAGGCCGAGGGGCGCGGTGTGGATACGGCGTCCGTCCGGGCTGATCACCTTCACCCGCGGGTCGAGCAGGCCGTCGCGCGGCTCGACCCGGATGTCGGCCATCTCGCTCCAGAGCAGACCCACCCACCCGTCGCCGTCGCGCATGCGCACGCCGTGCGCGTCGGCCACGAACAGGGGCGTTCGGGCGTCACGCACGCCCTGCAGGACGGTCAGCGCGAGGAACAGCAGGACGCCGCCCGGCACCCAGAGCGCGGTGTCGTCGCGCTCCCAGGCGAGGAAGCCGAACCCGGCGCCGACGGCCAGCGCGGCGAGCCCGACGACGAGGTAGAGCAGCGCGCGGCGGCGGATCTCGAACGGCTGGTCGTCGACGACGTCGTCCTGCAGCGACTCGAGACGCTCGGTGCTCACGGCCATCACCTCATCCTGCGCTGATCGACGCGAGGACGTCGTCGAGGTCGTCGGGCTTCACGAGCACGTCGCGCGCCTTGGATCCCTCGCTGGGCCCGACGACGCCGCGGCTCTCCATGATGTCCATGAGGCGTCCGGCCTTCGCGAAGCCGACGCGCAGCTTGCGCTGCAGCATCGACGTCGAGCCGAACTGCGTCGTGACGACGAGCTCGACGGCCTGGAGCACGAGGTCGAGGTCGTCGCCGATGTCGTCGTCGAGGTCGCGCGCGGCCTGGGCCGGGGCGGTGACGTCCTCGCGATAGCTGGGCTGCAGCTGCTCCTTGCAGTGCTTGACCACCTCCGCGATCTCCGCCTCGGTGATCCAGGCACCCTGCATGCGCATGGCCTTGTTCGCGCCCATCGGCAGGAAGAGCCCGTCGCCCTGGCCGACCAGCTTCTCCGCGCCCGGCTGGTCGAGGATGACCCGGCTGTCGGCGAGCGAGCTCGTGGCGAACGCCAGGCGGCTCGGCACGTTGGCCTTGATGAGGCCGGTGACGACGTCGACGCTGGGTCGCTGCGTGGCGAGCACCAGGTGGATGCCCGCCGCACGGGCGAGCTGCGTGATGCGCACGACCGAGTCCTCGACGTCGCGCGGGGCGACCATCATGAGGTCGGCGAGCTCGTCGACGACGACCAACAGGTACGGGTAGGGCGTGAGGACCCGCTCGCTGCCGGGCGGCGCCTGCAGCGAGCCCGCCCGGACCGCCTTGTTGAAGTCGTCGACGTGCCGGAAGCCGAAGTTGGCGAGGTCGTCGTAGCGCATGTCCATCTCGCGCACGACCCACTGCAGCGCCTCGGCCGCCTTCTTGGGGTTCGTGATGATCGGCGTGATGAGGTGCGGGATGCCCTCGTAGGCGGTCAGCTCGACGCGCTTGGGGTCGACCATGATCATCCGCACCTCGTCGGGCGTGGAGCGCATGAGCAGCGACGCGATCATGGAGTTCACGAAGCTCGACTTGCCCGATCCGGTGGCGCCGGCGACGAGCAGGTGGGGCATCTTCGCCAGGTTCGCGACGACGAAGCCACCCTCGACATCCTTGCCCAGCCCGATGACCATCGGGTGGTGGTCGCCGCGGGCCTTGCCGGAGCGCAGCACGTCGCCGAGGGAGACCATCTCCTTGTCGACGTTCGGGATCTCGACGCCGATCGCCGACTTGCCGGGGATCGGGCTGAGGATGCGCACCTCGTTGGACGCGACGGCGTAGGAGATGTTCTTGCTGAGCGCGGTGACCTTCTCGACCTTGACGGCCGGGCCGAGCTCGACCTCGTAGCGCGTGACCGTCGGGCCGCGGGTGTAGCCCGTGACCTGCGCGTCGATCTGGAACTGCTCGAGCACCTCGGTGAGCCGCTCGACGACCTCGTCGGAGGCGGCCGACCGGGCCTTGTGCGGGCTGCCCTCCCGCAGGACGGTGGAGTCGGGCAGCGCGTACACGACGTCGCCGGACAGCGAGAGCTGCTCGGCGCGAGCCGGGAGGGGCTCCAGCGGCGGGAGGACGACGTCGGCCGGGTCGTCGACCTCGGCGGCCGGCGGCTCGGGCGCCGACGCGGCGGCGGCTGCGGCTACTTCGGCCTCCGCAGCCTTCTCGGCCTTGCGTCGCTGACGCGCCGAGACCTGACGGTCCTCGTCGGGCCCGTCGACGAGCGGGTTCTCGTAGGGCTCGTCCGGCACCGTGCGCGGGTGGCGCTTGCGAGGGGTGTCGACCGGCTCCTGCGGCTCGGCCGAGCGGCCGAGGGCCTTGTCGCGGGCCTCGCGGAGCCGGGTCGGCACCGCGTGCAGCGGGGTGGCCGTGACCACGAGCAGCCCGAAGACGACCAGGAGCACCAGGATAGGCGCGACCGCGAACGGCGAGCGCAGGAGGTCGACGGGGATGGCGGAGAAGAGGAAGCCGACCGCTCCGCCGGCGTCGCGCACGGCGGGCATGTCGTCGGGGCGGGGCACGCCGTGCGCCAGGTGCACCAGGCCGAGCACACCGCCGCTCATGGCGGACCAGCCGATGACCTGGCGCCCGACGGGACCATTGCGGTCGGGGTGGCGCAGCGTGCGCCATGCGATGACGGCGAGCACGATGGGCACCGCCCAGGCGAGCAGGCCGACCGAGCCGGTGGTGGCGGCACGGACGCCGTCGGCGACGGCGCCGGGCACCTGCCACCAGACCGACGCGGCCACGACGATGGCCAGGGCGACGATGCCGAACCCGACGCCGTCACGGCGCTGCTCGGGCTCGAGCTCGGCCGCGGAGTGCCCGATGCTGCGGGCCACCGCACCGACCGCGCCCGCGATACCGAGCCAGATCGCCGTCAGGGCGCGCGCGACGCCCCCGACGACGACCGCGACCGGACCGGGGCCCGTGCGCGGGGCAGGCTTGCGTGCCGCGGGCTTGCGCTTCGCGGTGCTGGAGGCAGGCTTCTTGCGGGCCTGGCTGCCGGACGGCCGCTTGCGCGGCGGGGAAGACGTGCGGGTCGCCATGGCGAGAGCCTAAACCACAGGTCGAGGGTCGGGCGGTTCCCACGCCGTGGGCGCGGGTTTCCGCCTCCGCTGCGCGGTGCGGGTCTCAGAGGGCCGGGACGCCCAGGCCGAGGGCCTGGTGGAACCGCGTGAGGACGAGGTCGACGACGCGACGGTCCGGGATGCCGCCGTCGAGCACGGGGGCCGTCACCAGGTCGGCGCCACTCTGGCGCAGCTGGTCGGCGTCGCGCCCGGGGGTCAGCACGTAGGAGGCCACCACGACCCGGCGTCCGTAGGCGCGGGCGATGTCGACGGCGTCCGAGAGCGGCGTGTCCTTGCCGCCGATCGAGCCGACGTGCACCGGACCGCCCCAGACCGCGCTCACGAGACGCGCCATCCGCGAGTAGCCGCTGATCGCCCCGTCGTTCTCCGAGCCCGAGACGCCCAGCACGATCGTGTCGTCCTTGCGGGCGCCCGCCTCGATGAGTCGCTGCACGGCCAGCTCGGCCAGCGTCCAGTCCGGGCCGAGCGCCGGGGCGACGACCAGGTCCGGGTCGTGACTGCGAGCCACCTCCAGCGCCATGGCCACCTCGCTGTGCGGCACGAGGGTCAGCGGCACGGCGACGCGCACGGGCGGGTAGGTCTCGTCGTGGCTCATGATCTCGACGGGCGTGTCACGCACGTCCACCGACGGGGCGTCGCGACGCACGGCGCTGATGAGCGCCTGCAGCGCCGCTCGCTCGGCGACTCCCGCGTGGCCGGAGGAACAGGCCAGGAGCGCCTCGTCGGAACGTCGGATCACCACGGGCGACTCCCCCTCACTGCCGGAACCGGTGCACGGCCGGCAGCGACGTGCGTAACGTCGCCGCCGGCCGCAACCGGTGTCCCACCACGGTTCGGCCCCGCGCCGAACTCTTGACCACGACGTTAGGCAGCCTGTGTTTCGCGGCCAGCGCCCTCGCGTTTCGGGCGCGTAACAGTCCGAGGGACCTTGGTCACGCCTCGAGGACGATGGGGATGATCATCGGACGACGGCGCAGCTTGCGGCCCGCGAAGGAGCCGAGCACACGTCGCACGACCTGCTGGAGCTGCTTGGTGTCGTGGGTGCCGTCGCGCAGGGACTGCTCGATGGCGTCGACGATGCGCGGCGTGACCTCGTCGAAGACCGACGGGTCCTCCGCGAGTCCACGGGCCTGGATCTCCGGTCCGCTGACGATCTTGCCGTTGGTCGAGTCGACCACGACGACGACGGAGATGAAGCCCTCGTCGCGCAGGATCCGCCGGTCCTTCAGCTCGCTGTCGGTGATCTCGCCGACCGAGGAGCCGTCGACGTAGACGTACCCGCACTCGACAGCGCCGACGATCGACGCGTGCCCGTCGACGAGGTCGATCACGTAGCCGTCCTCGGCGAGGAGGACGTTCGGCACGCCGGTCTGCGTGGCCAGGGCGCCGTTGGCGTGCAGGTGACGGATCTCGCCGTGCACCGGCAGCACGTTCGACGGCTTGACGATGTTGTAGCAATAGAGCAGCTCGCCGGCCGACGCGTGGCCCGAGACGTGCACGAGGGCGTTGCCCTTGTGCACGACGCGCGCACCCAGCTTCGTGAGGCCGTCGATCACGCGGTAGACCGCGTTCTCGTTGCCGGGGATCAGCGACGACGCCAGCAGCACGGTGTCGCCCGGCTCCAGGCTCACCTGCTGGTGGCTGCGGTTGGCGATCCGCGACAGTGCCGCCATCGGCTCGCCCTGCGAGCCGGTGGACATGAGGACCATCTTCTCCGGCGGTGCGGCGTCGATCTTGTCGACGACGACGCCGTCGGGCACGTGCAGGTACCCGAGGTCGCGCGCGATCTGCATGTTGCGCACCATCGAGCGGCCCACGTACGCGACCTTGCGGCCGTGCTTGGCCGCGGCGTCGAGCACCTGCTGCACGCGGTGCACGTGCGAGGCGAACGAGGCGACGATGATCCGCTGGCGGCTCGACGCGAACACCGCGTCGATCGCCGGGGTGATGTTGCGCTCCGCGACCGTGAACCCGGGCACGTCGGCGTTCGTGGAGTCGGTGAGGAACAGGTCGACACCCGCCTCGCCGAGGCGGGCGAAGGCCCGCAGGTCGGTGATGCGGCCGTCGAGTGGCAGCTGGTCCATCTTGAAGTCGCCTGTGTGCAGCGCGACGCCGGCGGGCGTCTTGACCGCCACGGCGAGCGCGTCGGGGATGGAGTGGTTGACCGCGACGAACTCCAGCTCGAACGGGCCCAGGTTCAGGACGTCGTTCTCGGCCACCACGTGCTGCGGGACGTCGCGCAGGCGGTGCTCGCGCAGCTTCGGCTCGACCAGGGCGAGGGTCAGCTTGGAGCCGACGACCGGGATGTTGACGCGCTCGCGCAGCAGGTACGGCACACCGCCGATGTGGTCCTCGTGCCCGTGCGTCAGCACCACGGCCACGACGTCGTCGAGCCGGTCACGGATGGGACCGAAGTCGGGCAGGATCAGGTCGACGCCCGGGTGGTGCTCCTCGGGGAACAGCACCCCGCAGTCGACGACCAGGAGCTTGCCGCCGAACTCGAAGACGGTCATGTTGCGACCGATCTCTCCGAGGCCGCCCAGAGGGATGACGCGCAGGGTGTTCGTGCCGAGTGCCGGGGGCGTCCCCAGCTCCGTGTGCATGTGGCTCAAGGAGTGTCCGTTCAGTCGAGGAGGCCGACACCTACGAGGGCGTCGCGCACCAGCGCGACCTCGTCCTCGGTGGCGTCGACCAGTGGTGCACGGGTCGTGCGGTTGTCGAGGACGCCGAGCAGCTGCAGGGCAGCCTTCGCGGCGATGACGCCTTGCGTCAGGGTCATGATCGCGCGGACGAGCGGGATCATGCGGTCGTTGATGCGCCTGGCCTCGACGAGGTCGCCCGCGTCGAGCGCCGCGATCATGTCGGCCCAGGGCTCGGCCGTGATGTTGCCGCACGTGCTCACGACGCCGCTGGCTCCGTAGGCCATCCAACCCAGGGTCAGCGCGTCGTCGCCCGAGTAGAGGCGGATACCGGTCTCGCGCATGAGGTAGGCGCCGCGCTCGAGGTCACCGACCGCGTCCTTGACCGCGACCACGAGCGGGTTGCGGCGCAGCTCGAGGTAGGTGGACTCGGCGATCGTCGTGCCGGAGCGGCCCGGGTGGTCGTAGAACATCACCGGCACGTCACCGCCCGCGGCGGCGACCTCGTGCACGTGCCTGACGATGCCGGCCTGGGGAGGCTTGCTGTAGTACGGCGTCACGACGAGCAGGCCGTGCGCGCCGGTCTTCGCGGCACTCTGGGCCAGCTCGACGCTGTGCCGCGTGTCGTTCGTGCCGACCCCCGCCACGATCGTGGCGCGGTCGCCGACCGCCTCGAGGACGGCCGCCAGCAGGCGCGCGTCCTCCTCCCCCGTCGTCGTCGGGGACTCACCGGTCGTGCCACTGACCACGATGCCGTCGTTGCCGTGGTCGACCAGGTGCGTCGCGAGCTTCTGCGCCGCGTCGACGTCGAGGGCCCCCTCAGGGGTGAACGGCGTGACCATGGCGGTCAGGACGCGGCCGAACGGTGCGGCCTCGCTGGCGAGCGGGGAGGTCATGGACCGAGGTTACCGCTGACCGCCGTCAGCATCCCCGCCGCACCTGTGCCGTCCTGCCGCCCACGGCCCGGCACCCCCGCTGCGCCCTCTGCCGCCCACGGCCCGGCACCCCCGCCGTGCCCTCTGTCGGGGCCGCTACCGTCGGCGCATGACGTCGTACGAGCTCGACCGTGCCGTCGCCTCCACCCCGGGCGACGACGGGCACCGCCACCTGACCCTCACCGCGGACTGGAACACGCCCAACGGCACGGCCAACGGCGGCTACGTGCTCGCGATCCTGGCCCGTGCGGTGCTCGACGAGGCCCGCACCAGCGCACCGGACCACCCGGACCTGCTCACCGTGTCGGTCAGCTACTTCAAGCCGCCGACCCCCGGACCGGCGTCGGTCGAGGTCACCACCCTGCGCGTCGGTCGGCGCGTCTCGGTGCACCAGGCCGCCCTGCAGCAGGGTGGCCGCACCGTCGCGCACGCCGTGATCTCCCTGCACGACTGGGACACGGCCGGCACCGTCGAGCACCTCCCGCACGCCGCGCCCGCAGTCCCCGGGCCCGACGAGAGCACCGACCTGTCGCCGTTCATCCCGACCGGTGCCGTCCCCATCGTCGAGCGCTACGAGTCGCGATCGCCCGAGGTGCCGGGCTGGCTGCGCGGCGAGCCGTCGGGCTCCCCCGAGGCGACCGTGTGGGTCCGACCCAAGGACGGCCGCCGGGTCGACGCCCTCGCGGCCGCCGCCATCGTCGACGGGTACCCGCCGGTCACGGCCGAGCTCGGCCACCTCGCGTCCGCCACGGTCCAGCTCACGGTCCACCTGCGTCGACGTCCCGACAGCGCCTGGGCGCTGCTCCACGTCACGACCCGGCACGTCCAGCAGGGCTACCACGACGAGGACGTCGAGCTGTGGGACGAGCAGGGTCGCCTCGTGGCCCAGAGCCGTCAGCTGGCCGTGCTGTCCTGAGGGCGCGCGCGGCCGACCGCGACGTCGAGCGCGCGACCGGCGCCCACCACCGCGACGGCGGTGAGCAGCACGAGCGCACCGGCGACGACGGCCGCGACCGGGTCGTCGAGGACCAGCTGCGGGATCGCCCGCTGCGGCACGAGCGACGCCGCGGCGCCCGCGCCCACCAGGCCGATCCAGTTGCCGGTCATCGCGGCGCGGTGCTCGGGGATCCGGCCCTGTCGGGCCCTGACCACCCCCAGCGGCACGGTGACGAGCGTGACGACCGACAAGGCGTGCAGCGCGCTGAAGTGACCCGGCCGGATCTCCTGGATCCAGAACGACGTGACGGCGACGTAGAGGATCGCCACCACCCACGCCCGCCCCGCCAGGCGATGGCCCCGCGTGCCGCGCGGTCCCACGAAGAGCTGCCAGAAGCCGACGACCAGCGCGACGAGAGCCGCGAAGGCGTGCGTCGCGATCAGCGGCGTCATGGCGTCTCCGGTCGCAGCACCTGGAGCAGGGGGTCGGTCACGGCGCGGACCTGGTCGGCCGTGACGTCGCCGGCCTCCAGAAGACGTCCGAACGCGTCCTCGAGCAACGCCCCGCCGTCGGCGACGAGCCGCTCCCCCGCCGAGGTCAGCGTCAGCGCGCTGCGGTTGCCCGTGCCCGGCGTGCGTGCGGCGGTCAGCAGCCCGGCCTCGGAGAGCGTGCGGACCATGCGGCTCGCGGCGGGGGCCGAGACGTCCTGCGCGGCGGCCAGCTCGGCCTGGGTCGGCGTGCCCAGCGCCTGCACCGTGACGAGGGTGAGGAAGCGCGCATAGCTCGTGCCATGGGCTGCGCGCAGCATCTCGTCGGCGGCCGCGTCGAGCGCGGCGACGAGCGTGTGCAGGCGGTAGGCCGGCTGCCGGGGGTCGTAGGTCACCCCGGCATCATGCAGCGGTTAACTTAACCGTGTCAAGATGCCCGGGCGTAGGTGACGATCTCGAACGGCACCCGCTCGGGATCCGGTCCCACGTGCGGCACGCTGCCGACCTCGTGCCAGGCCTCCCAGTCGACCCGCGGGAAGAAGGCGTCGCCGTCCGGCGCAGCCGCCACGCGGGTCACGACCATGACGTCGACGAGGCCCTGCTCCAGCGCCTGCGCGTACACCTGCGCGCCACCGACGAGGAAGACGTCGTCGTCGAGCTCGCGGGCCGTGGCGAGCGCCTCCTCGAGCGACGCGGCGACGAGCACGCCGTCGCCCCGAGGCCCCGCCGACCAGTCCGGGTCGCGGGTCAGGACGATCGTGGTGCGACCCGGGAGCGGCCGACCGATGGAGTCGTAGGTGGCCCGCCCCATGACCAGCGGGTGGCCGAGGGTGAGGCGCTTGAAGTGGGCGAGGTCCTCGGGCAGGCGCCACGGCAGTGCCCCGTCGACCCCGATCACCCGGTTCGCGCCCATCGCGACGACGAGCGTGACGCTCATACGGCGATCGGCGCCTTGATGCCCGGGTGCGGGTCGTAGCCGGTGACCTTGATGGCGTCGAAGTCGAAGCCGTCGATGCTGGTGACCGTCGGGTCGAGCCAGAGCTCCGGCAGCGGACGCGGCTCGCGCTGCAGCTGCAGGCGCGCCTGGTCGAGGTGGTTGAGGTAGAGGTGCGCGTCGCCGAACGTGTGCACGAAGTCGCCCACCCGCAGGCCGGCGACCTGCGCCACCATGTGCGTCAGCAGTGCGTAGGAGGCGATGTTGAACGGCACGCCGAGGAAGACGTCGGCCGAGCGCTGGTACAGCTGGCACGACAGCCGGCCAGGTCCGCCGTCGTCGGCGGGAGCCACGTAGAACTGGAAGAACGCGTGGCAGGGCGCGAGCGCCATGGCCGGCAGGTCGGCGACGTTCCAGGCGCTGACGATGTGGCGCCGGGAGTCGGGGTCGGCCTTCAGCGCCTCGACGACCTGGGCGAGCTGGTCGACCGTCTCGCCGGACGGCGTCGGCCAGCTGCGCCACTGGTGCCCGTAGACCGGGCCGAGCTCGCCGTCGTCGTCGGCCCACTCGTCCCAGATGGTGATGCCGTGCTCACGCAGCCACGTGGTGTTGGTGTCGCCGCGGACGAACCAGAGCAGCTCCCCGACGACCGACCTGAGGTGGATCTTCTTGGTGGTGACGAGCGGGAACCCCTCGGAGAGGTCGAAGCGCATCTGGTGCCCGAACACGCTGAGCGTGCCGGTGCCGGTGCGGTCGCCCTTCTCGACCCCCTCGTCGAGGACGCGGCGGACGAGATCGAGGTAGGCCTGCATGACTCGCAGGATACTCGCCCCCACGACCGTCCCGGTCGTGCGAGACTCTGGGCGTGCCCCTCGCCGAGTACGAGGCCTCGCCCCAGGAGGTCCGCCGTTTCGCCCTCCTGCAGATCGTCCTGACTGCCGCCTTCATGACGCTGATCTTCCTGGCGCTGGGCGGCACAGACGCCGACCTCCCGCCGTGGTGGCTGCTCGGCGTGCTCGGGCTCGGGCTCGTGGCTGCCGCGGTGCTCTCCGAGCGCGTGTGGCTGCAGTCGTCGCCGCTCGACCCGGAGGCCGACCCCGCCGAGAACCAGCGGCGTGCCGTCGGCATCTTCGCCGCCCAGACGGTCCGCAAGCTCGTGTTCTGCGAGGCCATCGTGTTGGTCTCGATCCTGGTCGCCTTCGTCGGCTCCTGGGGCGGGTGGACGATCCTGCTCGTCGGCGTGCCCGGTCTCTTCCTCCTCGGCTGGGAGACCTGGCCGGGGCTGCGGAACCTGTCGATGACGGCGGCGATGCTGGACGCCCAGGGCGCCGACTCCCGACTGGTCGAGAGCTTCCGGTCCTGGTGAAAGGGCTTGGAGCCCGCGCGACGACCGGTCCATACTGGGTGCCGAGCGGGATCAGTGGCCCGGCGGTCGTCACCGCCCCGGTCCCACGTGTCGTACCTCGCTCACGTCCCTCCACAGGACACTTTGGGTGATCCCGCCACGGCGGGTGGGGTTCAACTCCCCTCGTCGGCGCGGGCCGGCAGCCTCGGGACCTCCCGGGGCACCTGGACGCGAGGCCCTGCAGGACTCCGGGTCCTCCGCCTCCCGCACGGGGCCGTCCCGCGCCGATCCACCATCCGACGACCACCCGAGAGGACCATCGTGAAGATCACCGTCCAGCCCTACGAGCGCGTGCTGGTGCACCGCGACGGTGCCCTCGTCGACGTCCTCGGGCCGGGCCGTCACCGGCTGCGCCGCCGGCGGACCGTGCGGCGCGTCGTCGACGTGCGTGAGCGTCTGCTCGGCCTCGCCACCCAGGAGGTGCCGACCTCCGACGGCCTGCGCGTCAAGGTGGGTGCCACGCTGACCTGGCGGGTCGTCGACCCCGTCGCCTGGCACGCCAGGGCGCTCGACCCGGAGGCCGTCGTCTACGAGGCGGCGCGACGCGCGGTGCGCGACGTGGTGGCCGCGTCCGACCTGTCCGGTCTCGCGTCGGGCGTGCCCGAGGACGACGTCCCCGCCGCCCTCGTCGCTGCCATCGGCACCGTCGGGGCGGAGGCCACGTCGCTGCGCGTCACCGACGTGCTCCCGCCGGCGGAG